>JBFFNE010000009.1:0-59850 GCA_041563315.1 Thiohalomonadaceae bacterium | reverse complement strand
TCTCGGTTATAGGCGAACGCCCAACCTTGCGGCATGTCGTGAACTCCTGACCTGACTTACCTCACTTCATCATTCGAGGTTTCAGAGAAAGTCTGAGAGGCGCGCACGGCCTGTTGAAGGTGAAATCCTTTAGCTCTCATTTTTTTCGGCTCATTTTCTCAGAAAAGTCCCTTTTCATTCCTGTAATGGGAAAAAGGGGACAGATTTATTTTTCTTTTTGAGTCTAGCGAAAAGTGACTGACAAATAAATCTGTCCCGCTTTCAGGTACTCATTGTTTTAACCAGGTGAGGAATTAACACCTTTACTTTATCGTTTTATTCCACCGTCACCGACTTGGCGAGGTTGCGGGGCTGATCCACATCGGTGCCCTTGAGTACCGCCACATGATAGGCCAGCAGCTGCAGAGGGATGCTGTAGAGGATCGGTGCCACATGCTCGCCGCCGGGATGGACGGCTGTCACATGCACTCGCTCGCTGCTGTGCATCGCTGCCGCTTGCTCGGTGAAGACATAGAGTTCTCCTCCTCGCGCACGCACCTCTTCGAGATTCGACTTGAGTTTCTCCAGCAGCTCGTCGTTAGGTGCCACCGCAATCACCGGCATCTGCTCGTCCACCAGCGCCAGCGGCCCATGCTTGAGTTCACCGGCTGGGTAGGCCTCGGCGTGGATATAGGAAATTTCCTTAAGCTTGAGTGCCCCTTCCATCGCCACCGGGTATTGCACGCCACGTCCCAGAAACAGGGCGTGATGCTTGTCGGCAAAGCGTTGCGCCAGCATGCGGATCGGCTCGTCCAGCTTCAGCACCTCCTGCACGTTGCGCGGTAGTGCCAGCAGCTGCTCGACAATCGCCGCCTCGCGCTCGGTGCCAAGCCGATGTCGCCGCCCCACCACAACCATCAGCATCAATAAGGCCACCAGCTGGGTGGTGAAGGCCTTGGTTGAGGCCACGCCGATCTCCGGACCGGCACGGGTCATCAGGGTGAGGTCCGCTTCACGCACCAGTGAGCTCTCCGGCACGTTGCAGATCGCCACACTCGGGCCGAAGCCCCACTCTTTGGTCGCTCGCAGCGCCGCAATGCTATCGGCCGTTTCGCCAGACTGGGAAATCACCACCACGAGGCAATCCGGATCGGCCACCGGATGGCGATAGCGAAATTCACTCGCCACCTCCACCCGACAGGGAACACCGGCCAATCCCTCAAACCAGTTGCGTGCCACCATTGCCGCATGATAACTGGTACCACAGGCAATGATTTGTACTGACTTGATTCTGTCGAAGATCGCTGCTGCCTCCGGGCCAAATGCCGCCTCCAGCACATGTTCACCGGAAAGTCGCCCCTGCAGGGTTTCAGCAATGGCGTAAGCCTGCTCATGGATCTCCTTGAGCATGAAGTGCCGATAGGCGCCACGGTCGAGCGAATCGAGCGACAGCTCCGACTCCTTTACCGGCCTCTCCACCCTTGAGCCACCGGCATCGTAGATCACCAGAGAATCGCGGCGCAGATCGGCCACGTCGCCCTCTTCAAGGAAAATGAAACGTCGCGTCACGGGTAGCAGTGGCGCCACGTCGGAGGCGATGAAGTACTCGCCGATTCCAAGACCGATCACCAGCGGGCTGCCACGACGTGCAGCGATGAGACGCCCAGGGTCGTGGGCGCTGATCACGCCCAGGGCGTAGGCACCGTGCAGTTCACTGACGGTGGTCTGCACAGCAGCCAACAGGTCGAGGCCACAACTCACATGGGCGTAAACCTGATGCACCACAACCTCGGTATCGGTCTGCGAGGTAAATTCATACCCCTGCGCCGTCTGCGCAGCGCGTAACGCCTCGTGATTCTCGATGATGCCGTTATGCACCACCGCGATCTCTTTTCGGCAGATATGAGGGTGCGCATTTTTCTCGCTCGGCACCCCATGTGTGGCCCACCGTGTGTGGGCGATACCGGTACTGCCATGCAATGGCTGACGCTCCAGTGCATCGGCCAGACTCTGCACCTTACCGGGCATGCGCACACGCTCCAATGTACCGTGTTCATCGACGACGGCGATCCCTGCCGAGTCGTAACCGCGATACTCCAGCTTGCGCAACCCCTCTAGCAGGATGGCCACCACGTCGCGTTCAGCTACACCACCAACAATTCCACACATATTCTCAATCCATTAGTAGATAGTAGGAGCGGCATCCCTGCCGCGATACACACGCCGCCAGTCCCTTCGCGGCAGGATGCCGCTCCTACGACTTGTCTTTGCTTGTTTTCACCGGCCGCTTCCAGCCGCTGATCGTTGTCTGTTTGCTGCGACTGAGGGTCAATTCGCCAGCCGGGGCATCCCGGCTGATCGTGGACCCGGCACCAATTGTGGCATCATCACTGACGGTTACCGGCGCCACCAGCTGTGTATCAGAGCCGACAAACACGCGGTCACCAATCACTGTTCGGTGCTTGTTGGCCCCGTCATAATTGCAGGTAATGGTGCCGGCCCCGATATTGACTCCATCTCCCATGGTCGTATCGCCAATGTAACTCAAGTGGTTAACCTTCGATGCATGTCCTATCACACTGTTCTTGATTTCCACAAAATTGCCGACGCGCGCCTTGTCCGCCAGCTGTGTGCCGGGACGGATGCGGGCAAAGGGGCCGATATTGCACTGGTGACCAATCTGCGCCTGCTCAATCAGGCTCATGGGTTCAATGATGACATCGTCGCCAACCGTCACATCGCGAAGCACACAGTTGGCACCGACGCGCACACGATCACCCAGGACCACCTCGCCCTCGAACACCACGCCCACATCGATCACCACATCACGGCCCACGGTTGCCGAGCCGCGCAAATCGAAGCGGGCGGGATCCAGCATGGTCGCACCGCTGCGCATCAGCGTTTCGGCGCAGCGCAGCTGGTAGCTGCGCTCAAGCTCTGACAGCTGCATGCGGTCATTCACGCCGGCCACTTCGTGGCGATCTTCAACGGCGCTTGCCTGTACATCGATGCCATCGGCGACAGCCAGTGCGATAACGTCGGTGAGATAAAACTCACCTTGGGCGTTACTGTTATCCAGGCGCTTCAGCCAACTGCGCAGCTGCGCCGCGGGACAGGCCAGAATTCCGGTATTGCCTTCGCGGATCTGTCGCTGTGCCTCAGAGGCGTCCTTGTGCTCGACGATCGCCTGCACCCGTCCCATCTCATCGCGAACAATCCTGCCATACCCCGTCGGGTCATCGAGGATGACGGTTAACAGCCCAAGGCCGCTCTGCCCCTGCTGTAACAGGCCCTGCAGTGTCTCGGCGCGTATCAACGGCACATCACCGTAAAGGACGAGCACCGTCGACCCCTCATCCACGGCAGGCATCGCCTGTTCAACGGCATGTCCGGTACCCAGCTGTTGCGCTTGTTCGACCCAGCTGATGTTCGACTCACTGATGTGCTCTTTGACCAGCTCGCCACCATGACCATAAACCACGTGGATCGCTGCCGGCTCTAACCGTTTAGCGGTTTGAATAACGTGCTCCAGCATGGGCTGACCGGCAAGAGGATGTAGCACCTTAGGCAATGCCGAGCGCATGCGTGTACCCTGCCCGGCGGCGAGAATGATGATTTCAAGTGACATTGGCATTCCGATTAAAAAACCATTTTTTACCGCAAAGGCGCGAACAAGCTAAGGACATGAAGAGTTAACATCGCTTTGCCTAAACGTGGAACTGCAGCTATCCGTGGCTCATTATACCGCAATAGGCTTGCACTTCCCTTGCGCCTTTGTGTCTTTACGGTGAAGCATTTCCCTGTCGGAGAAGGTCATCTCAGGATTCCATTCACCGAATCCCTCCGCAGGTGTCAGCGGCACAGCGACCTCATCACCCACGGCCTTACCCTTCAGCGCCTGTTCGACCTTTTCCACCAACGACCCGGTGTCGCTGGCGGGCAGATCGAAACGCTCCATTACCCCAAACTGTTCTTCTAAACGATAGATCACCACGACAACCTTGTCACCGGTAATCTGGTTAGCATCTTATCGCGTAAACGAAAAAAGGGCAGTGTAACACTGCCCTTTATCGGTCTCATCTTTTACCTGTTGAGCACAGGTTCGTCAGAAGCCTTAAGCCCGCTGACCACCGAACTTCTTGCGCATACGCTGGATGGTCTGCAACTGGGCAACAGCCTCAGCCAGCTCAGCCTCCGCACGAGCGTAATCCATCTCGCCTTGGCGATCTTTCAACGCTTGTTCGGCACGCTTCTTGGCTTCGATGGCCTGGGCTTCGTCAAGATCCTTGGCGCGGACAGCGGTATCGGCCAGCACAGTCACCATATGTGGCTGTACCTCCAACATGCCGCCTGAGACGTAGAAGAAATCCTCTTCGCCACCTTCCTTCACCACACGGATCTCACCGGGCTTTAGCGGTGAGAGCATCTGGGTGTGGCGGGGATAAATCCCCACCTCACCCATCACGGCAGGGGCGAATACGGATTCGACCGTGCCGGAGAAGATCTCCGCTTCAGCACTGACGATGTTCACATGCATTGTCATAGCCATTAGCATATCCCCGTTGTGGGTTTAATTACAGGGATTTCGCCCTTTCAACGGCCTCGTCGATGGTGCCGACCATGTAGAACGCCTGCTCAGGCAGGTGGTCGTATTCACCGTTAACGATGCCCTTGAACCCTGCAATGGTGTCCTTGAGGGAGACGTATTTACCGGGTGCACCGGTGAAGACCTCTGCCACGAAGAACGGCTGGGACAGGAAGCGCTGAATCCTACGCGCACGGGCTACGGTCAGCTTGTCCTCTTCGGACAGTTCGTCCATACCCAGGATAGCGATGATGTCACGCAGCTCCTTGTAGCGCTGCAGGATACCTTGCACGGAGCGAGCTACTTCGTAATGCTCGTTTCCGACAACCAGCGGATCGAGCTGACGGCTGGTGGAGTCCAGCGGATCCACGGCGGGGTAGATACCCAGCTCGGCGATCTGACGGGACAGTACCACGGTCGCATCCAGGTGAGCGAAGGTGGTGGCCGGTGACGGGTCGGTCAGGTCATCCGCCGGTACGTATACCGCCTGAATGGAGGTGATGGAACCGGTCTTGGTGGAGGTGATACGCTCCTGCAAGGTACCCATCTCTTCCGCCAGGGTCGGCTGATAACCTACCGCTGAAGGCATACGGCCCAGCAGCGCGGATACCTCGGTACCGGCCAGGGTGTAACGGTAGATGTTGTCGATGAACAACAGCACGTCACGGCCTTCGTCACGGAAGTACTCGGCCATGGTCAGGCCGGTCAGTGCAACGCGCAGACGGTTACCCGGCGGCTCGTTCATCTGGCCGTAAACCATCGCTACCTTGGACTCGGGCAGGTTATCCAGACGGATAACACCGGCTTCCGACATCTCGTGGTAGAAGTCGTTACCCTCACGGGTACGCTCACCCACACCGGCGAATACGGACAGACCGGAGTGCTGGGTGGCGATGTTGTTGATCAGCTCCAGCATGTTTACGGTCTTGCCTACACCGGCACCACCGAACAGGCCAACCTTACCACCCTTGGCGAACGGGCAGACCAGGTCGATTACCTTGATACCGGTTTCCAGCAGCTCGGTGCTGGCGGACAGCTCCTCATAGGAAGGCGCCTTGCGGTGGATGGCTGAACGCGCCTCTTCACCGATAGGGCCGGCCTCGTCAACCGGGTTACCCAGTACGTCCATAATGCGACCGAGGGTCGCCTTACCGACAGGTACGGAGATGGGTGCACCGGTCGCTGTCGCAGCCATGCTGCGCTTTAGACCATCGGTACCACCCATGGCAATGGTGCGAACGACACCGTCGCCGAGTTGCTGCTGAACCTCAAGGGTCAAGCCGGCTTCTTCAACGACCAGTGCCTCATAGACCTTCGGCATACTATCGCGCGGGAATTCCACGTCGATAACCGCACCGATGATTTGTACAATCTTTCCAGAACTCATGTCAGTTCCCCTTACAATGCTCAAAATCTGTGCCGCATACCCGGACGGTTATACCGCCGCCGCGCCTGCCACAATCTCGGATAGTTCCTGGGTAATCGCCGCCTGGCGGGCCTTGTTGTAGGCCAGCTGCAACTCACCGATGAGGTTACCCGCGTTATCGGAGGCCGCTTTCATGGCCACCATACGCGCCGCTTGCTCACAGGCGATGTTCTCGACGACACCCTGATAAACCAGTGATTCGACATAGCGCATCAGCAACTGGTCCAGTACTTCTTTGGCCTCAGGCTCATAGATGTAGTCCCAGTGGTGCTTCAGGCTCTCGTCCAGCTCCTTGGCTTCAATCGGTAACAACTGCTCGACCGTCGGCTTCTGCGTCATGGTGTTCACGAACTCATTAGAGACAATGAACAGCTTGTCGATTTCACCGTTTTCAAACTTGTCCAGCATCACCTTGACGGTGCCGATCAGCTCTTCCAGCTTGGGCGCATCGCCCAGCTGACTGACCTCGGAAACGATGTTTCCGCCCAGACGCCTGAAAAAACCCAAGCCTTTGGAACCGATGGAGCAGAGGTCAACCTCTACATCCTTGCCCTTCCACCCTTTCATCTCACCCACAGCGGCTTTGAACATGTTGGTGTTCAGGCCGCCGCACAGGCCGCGATCAGTGGAGACCAGGATGATACCGACCCGCTTGACCGCACGCTCTTGCATATACGTGTGGCTATATTCCGGATGGGCATAGGCAAGGTGACCGATTACACGACGGATGTTTTCTGCGTAGGGACGGGTTGCCGACATACGATCCTGCGCTTTGCGCATTTTACTGGCGGCTACCATCTCCATCGCTCGCGTGATCTTCTGAGTGTTCTGCACACTCTTGATCTTGCTGCGTATCTCTTTTCCGCTTGCCATCGTTAATGCTCCCGTTTACCAGGTGTTGCTGGCCTTGAATTTCTCTAGGGCAGCACGCAGAGCGTTTTCGATTTCGTCGTTGTAGTCGCCAGACTCGTTGATCTTGTTCATCAGATCAGCCTGCTCGGACTTCATGTAGCCTTGCATGGCGGCTTCGAAATCGACCACTTTGTTCACTTCCACATCGTCCAGGAAACCCTGGTTGGCAGCGAACAGCGAGACCGCCATTTGCGCGATGCTCATCGGCTCATACTGCATCTGCTTCATCAGTTCGGTAACACGTTGACCACGCTCGATCTGCTTGCGGGTAGACTCGTCCAGGTCAGAGGCGAACTGGGCGAAGGCCGCCAGTTCACGATACTGCGCCAAGTCGAGACGCACACCGCCGCCGAGCTTCTTGACGATCTTGGTCTGCGCGGCACCACCAACGCGGGACACGGAGAGACCGGCGTTGATGGCCGGGCGGATACCGGAGTTGAACAGGTCGGTTTCCAGGAAGATCTGACCGTCGGTGATGGAGATCACATTGGTCGGAACGAAAGCGGAAACGTCACCAGCCTGGGTTTCGATGATCGGCAGCGCGGTCAGGGAACCGGTCTTGCCTTTCACTTTACCGTCGGTCATTTTCTCAACCCAGTCGGCGTTTACGCGAGCAGCACGCTCGAGCAGACGGGAGTGGAGGTAGAAAACGTCACCGGGGTAAGCTTCACGACCCGGCGGACGACGCAGCAACAGGGAAACCTGACGGTAGGCCCATGCCTGCTTGGTGAGGTCATCGTATACGATCAGCGCGTCTTCGCCCTTGTCGCGGAAGTACTCGCCCATGGCGCAACCGGAGTAGGGAGCGATGTACTGCAGTGCGGCTGAGTCAGAAGCGGTAGCCGCGACAACGATGGTGTGCTCCAGCGCGCCGTGCTCTTCCAGCTTGCGTACCACGTTGGCAATGGAGGAGGCCTTCTGGCCAATTGCAACGTAGATACACTTAACACCGGTGCCCTTCTGGTTGATGATCGCGTCGATAGCCACCGCGGTCTTACCGGTCTGGCGGTCACCGATGATCAGCTCACGCTGACCACGGCCGATCGGCACCATGGAGTCAACGGACTTCAGGCCGGTCTGCATCGGCTGGTCAACCGACTTACGCCACAGAACGCCGGGGGCGATCTTTTCGATGGGCGAAGAACCCTGAGCTTCAATCGGGCCCTTGCCGTCAATCGGATTACCCAGTGAGTCGACAACGCGACCCAGCAGGCCTTCACCGACCGGCACTTCCATGATGCGACCGGTACAGGTGACCTTGTCGCCTTCAGTGATGTGCTCGTAGGGGCCGAGGATTACCGCACCGACGGAGTCACGCTCCAGGTTCAGTGCCAAACCAAAGGTGTTGTTGGGGAATTCAAGCATCTCGCCAGACATAACGTCAGCAAGGCCGTGGATGCGGGCAATGCCGTCGGTCAAGCTGACCACGGTGCCTTCAGTCCGCGCCTCGGTGACTGTTTCAAAGCTTGAGATGCGCTTTTTAATCAGTTCACTGATTTCTGATGGATTCAATTGCTGCATTTCTTGTGTCCTCTAACGGTCCGGGTTCAGTGGGCGAGTGCAGAGGCAAGCTTCTCGAGCTTACCAACCACAGAACCATCGATGACCACGTCTCCAGCACGAATGATGGCGCCGCCCAGCAAAGCCTCATCGGTCTTGCATTCCAGGGTGACATCACGACCCAGGCGACTCTTCAGTGCCGCGGCAATTTTACCCTGCTGGGCATCGTTCAATGCCGTCGCAGAGATCACCTCGGCAACCACCGTCCCTTCTACGGCGGCACGTTCCGCTTCGTAGAGTTCTGCGATTTCCGGCAGAACCTCAAGACGATCGTTTTCAGCCAGTACGTGGATCATATTCTTTCCGGCATCTGTCAGCTTGTCGCCGCAGATATCGATAAGGAGCTCCGCTACCTGGTCCTTCTCAAGGCGTGGGCTGTTAATCAGAGCGGCCATTTCAGGATCGCTGACAACGGTGGCAGCGAACTGCACTATTGCCGACCATCCTGCCAGGTCGCCCTGCTCCTGGGCTGTAGCAAAAATAGCCTGAGCGTAGGGGCGTGCGATCGTAATATTTTCAGCCATGGCTCAAAACCTTAAATTTGTGAAACAAGGTCTTGAAGCAGGTCGTCGTGTGCCTTGGCGTCGATTTCACGCCGCAGCACTTTGCCCGCGCCGGCAACAGCAATGGAAACAACCTGACCACGCAGGTGCTCCTTGGCACGGTTAACTTCCTGCTCAATTTCTGCATTGGCTGAGGCAACAATACGGTCACCTTCAGCTCGTGCAGTCTCTTTGGCTTCTTCCACGATCTCGTTGGCGCGCTTTTGAGCCTGGGCAATGATATTGGAAGCTTCTTGTTTCGCTTCGCCAATCACTTCCGTGGCACGCTGCTCAGCCAACACCTGCTCGTGCTTGCCGCGTTCGGCGGCGGCCAAGCCATCGGCAATCTTCTTCTTACGCTCTTCGAGCGCAGACATAATCGGCGGCCACACAAATTTCATGGTGAACCACACGAAGAAGATGAAGCTAATGGCCTGACCAATCAGGGTCGCATTAATATTCATGCCATGTACCTCGTGTTGATAACTGGTATTTCTATCTGGAAAGGTTGATTCCCGGATTGATTAACCAGCCAGAGCGAACAGAACGTACATAGCAAGACCGACAGCGATCATCGGCACGGCGTCAACCAGACCCATAACGATGAAGAACTGGGTGCGCAGCATGGGGATCAGTTCGGGCTGACGGGCAGCACCTTCGAGGAAACGACCACCGAGGATACCGATGCCGACAGCGGCGCCAACAGCACCCAGGCCCATCATCAGTGCACCAGCAATAACCAACAATGCTTGTTCCATTTTAATCTCCTGTATCTAAAGGTTAAAAAGTTATAAAAGGTAAAACAAAACTTAGTGATGCTCTTGATGAGCCATGTCCAGATACACGATGGTCAGGGTCATGAAGATGAACGCCTGCAGCGTAATAATCAGGATGTGGAAGATGGCCCAACCGAGCTGCAGGAAGCCTGCAAACGTACCCATCATCCAACCGGCACCATACATAATGGCGATAAGAATGAAGATCATCTCACCGGCATACATGTTGCCGAAGAGTCGCAGTGCCAGAGAGATCGGCTTGGCGATGAGGCCAACACCTTCCAGCACCAGGTTGATCGGGAACATCCATTTGGGGAACGGCTGGAAGGCCAGCTCACCGAAGAAGCCACCGAAGCCTTTCATCTTGATGCTATAGAACAGCACCAGCAGGAATACCGACAGCGCCATGCCAAAGGTGGAATTGGGATCCGTGGTCGGCACCACTTTCATGTAGGGGATACCCACCGCTGAAGCCAGGGTCGGCAGGAAGTCGATGGCGATAAGGTCCATGAAGTTCATCAAGAAGATCCAGACGAAGATCGTCAGCGCCAATGGTGCCACCACATCATTCTTGGCGCTGAAGGAGCCGCGCACGCTGGTGTCGATGAACTCGACAATCCACTCAGCAAAATTCTGCACACCGCTTGGAACACCCGTGCTGGCGGTCTTGGCTGCTTTGCGGAACAGCCAAATAAAGATCAGACCGAGGAAAAAGGACCAACCCAGGGTATCCAGATGGAAGGCCCAGAAGCCCATTTCCTTCGCTTCTGCTGCACCGTGAGCAATGCCCCAGGTGCCATCAGGATGCTGACCAAAAGTCAGGTTCTGGAGGTGGTGTTTGATGTATTCCGAGGATGTAAGCTGTTCGCTAGCCATGTTTACGTCTCGCACTTGATTCTAGAAACCATCGATACACCATCGCAAACTGGGCGATGAGGTATCCGCTCAACAGTGGCAACGGGCCAAGTCTTAACAGGCCGATGCCTAAAGCTAGTAGTGCCACTGCTGCTATAAATCTTTCTGCGGCGCAACGATAGAGATATCGTATGTTGCGCTCTGCGCTGCGTCCTGCGATGCGGTCGGCGCGTGCTAGCTGCCAGACCTGCAACCGGTAATTGAGTATCACGATAAGGCTGCCGTAAATCACAGCCGCCGCAGAGGGCCATCCAGCAGTATAGAGAAAAATCCCTGCTACCATGGCAACCAGAAGAACCTGGGTAAACAGGACTCTCCTTTGTGCGGTGCGCTGTACCTGAGCGTAGCTCATCGTGTTTCCCGAACGACCCACATTATTAAGGTGCTGAAATACTGTTACAGCACCGTAAAGTTATGCCGTGGGTTAAGCTCTCAGCGGCGCGAAAGTATATCGGCCCGCTCCCCGAGCGTCAATGATGGTCGGATAAAAAATGCTTATATAAGCACAATATGATGATGGGATATTGCACTGAACAGGCCCAAAAACCACCGGAATTTGTCGTAATTTTGGGTGTGATGCTCTTACGCGGGAGGGTTCAAAGTTGAAAGTTCAGAATTCAAGGAGGCGCATTCCTGTTCCTTTGCATCCCGATACCTGTTACGCGCAATTGCCCGGTACACTCTTTAAACCTTGAACCTGGAACTTTATTTGATGTGCTCGAGAATGCCGTCGAGTTCATCAAGACTGTTGTACTGGATAACCAGCTTGCCCTTGCCCTTGTTGCCGTGCTGGATCGCTACCTGAGCGCCAATTTTGTCGCCAAGGTCCTGCTCAAGACGACGGATATCCGGGTCAACCCGTTTCTCAGTTTTCAGCTCGCCACCGGGATGCTCTAGCGTGCGCTTGACCAGTTTTTCAGTCTCCCGTACGGAGAGCCCTTTGCCGGCCACGATGCGTGCGATCTGTGTCTGCAGATCACCGGAGAGGGCCAACAGAGCGCGGGCATGACCCATTTCCAGGTCCCCGTTCTCCACCATGCGCTTAATCTCCTCATTGAGGCTGAGCAGGCGCAGTAGATTGGAGACCGAGGCGCGGGATCGTCCTACTGCATCGGCGGTCTCCTGGTGAGTCAGGCCGAACTCCTCGATCAGGCGATGCAACGCCATTGCCTCTTCCATCGGATTGAGCTCTTCACGCTGGATATTCTCGATCAGCGCCATCGCCATGGCCGCCTGATCCGGCACATCCCGCACTACCGACGGGATCTCGTGCAAACCGGCCAGCTGGGCAGCGCGCCAGCGGCGCTCACCGGCAATGATCTCGTAACGGTTGCCGGCGACCGGCCGCACCACAATAGGCTGCACCACACCCTGCGCGCGAATGGAATTGGCCAGCTCTTCAAGGGTGTCCGGGTGCATGTCGATACGTGGCTGATAGACTCCGCGCTGCAACAGGTCCACCGGGATATTCCTCAGTTCGCCATCGGAGCCGAAATCCGCGGCGGCCTCGTCACTGCCCTGGCCGGTTGCTGAACCGCTTCCCAGCAATGCCTCCAGCCCCTTCCCCAATCCTCGTTTTTTCGCTGCCATCACTTTATTCCAATCACTAGCATTTCACCGCCAAGGCGCAAAGGGCGCAAAGAAAAACCCTTGAGATTATATGTCGCTCGTACTGAATACTGATCTGCAAATTAATCACCTTTGCGCACTTTGCGCCTTAGCGGTGACTTGTTCTTTAAACCGCAGCTTGTTGTGGCTGAGAGCTGCTGCGGCGCAGGATCTCACCGGCCAGAGCCAGGTAGGCGACGGCACCACGCGAGGTGCGGTCATAATTGAGCACGGGCATACCGTGGCTTGGCGCCTCAGCGAGGCGGACGTTGCGCGGGATCACCGTGCGGTAGACCTTATCACCGAAGTGCAGGATGAGCTGCCCTGAGACATCGGTGGCCAGATTATTACGCGGATCGTACATGGTGCGCAGTAGTCCCTCGATCTCCAGTTTCGGATTGACCGAGCCACGGATCTCCTCAATGGTATTAAGCAGGGCACTCAGCCCCTCCAGAGCGTAGTACTCGCACTGCATCGGAATCATCACCGAATCGGCCGCCACCATGGCATTCAGGGTGAGCATGTTAAGGGAAGGCGGGCAGTCAATAAGGATGTAGTCATAGCTCTCGCGAACCGGTTCCAGCGCCTTGCGCAACCGCTGTTCGCGCGCGATGTTCATGTTCATCAACTCCACCTCGGCAGCGGTCAGATCGCCATTGGTGGGCAGGATGTCATAATCGGCAGCCTCGGCATGAACAATCGCCTCCATGGCCGGCGCCTCGCCCAGCAGCACGTGGTAGCTGCTCTTGTCGATGCTATCTTTGTTAATGCCGCTGCCGACGGTGGCGTTGCCCTGTGGATCCAGGTCAACCACTAGCACGCGCCGTTTGGTTGCAACCAGAGAAGCGCCGAGATTGATGCAGGTGGTGGTCTTGGCCACGCCACCTTTCTGGTTCGCCACTGCGATGATTTTACCCATAGTTTTAATTCTCCTCCAGACGCCCCGCTGACGCATCACTGACAATGCGCAGCAGGTGACGATGCTCCCGTTCCAGTCCAGGCACCTTGAGTTCGATCACCTCTTCCAGATGAAAACCCGGTGGCAGGCATGATAGCTCGTCGACCGGGACAGTTCCCTTCATTGCCAGAAACTCCCCGCCGGGCTTCAGCAGGTGGCGGGAACTTGTCAGGATATCAGCAACCGAGGCAAAAGCGCGAGTAATTACCGCATCAAAGGCCGGTTGTGGGTCATAATCCTCAACTCTGCCGTGCACTACGGTGACATTCTCCAGCCCCAGCTCCGCCTTGGCCTGCACCAGGAAGCGGGTCTTCTTACTGTTGCTATCCAGCAGCACGAACTCCCGTTCAGGAAACACCAGTGAGAGTGGGATCCCCGGCAGACCGCCGCCGGTCCCCACATCGATGACCCGCCCGGCCTGCAAATGAGGCACCACAGCCAGGGAATCAAGCAGGTGGCGAGTCACCATCTCCAGCGGATCACGAATGGCGGTCAGATTATAGGCCTTGTTCCAGCGCACCAGCATCTGCACGTAGGCAATCAGCCCCACGCGCACCGCCTCCGGCAGATCCAGCCCCAGCATCGCCAGGCCGGTGTCCAGTTTTTCGCGCAATTCACTCAAAATCAAAACCTTTCAATGCAAAGGCGCAAAAGGCGCAAAGAAAACCTTTTAAGGCGATTGCACATTCCCCGGGACGGATGAGAAAGGACTTCGACGCCGCCGTCATGATCTGTACTTACAGCCACAGCCATTAACCCTGCGCGTCCTTTGCGTCTTTACGCCGTTGTGTTGGATTTTTCTTTAGGTAAATCAGTAATAACGAAATCGCAGCTGGGGTGATGCCGGGGATGCGCGTGGCCTGGCCGATGGTGGTGGGCCGGGTTTTGGCGAGTTTTTCCTGGACTTCGGCGGAGAGGCCGCGCACGGAGCTGTAGTCGAGGTCCACCGGGATGGCGGTGTGTTCATTGCGCTGCGCCCGCGCGATCTCTTCATGCTGGCGCTCGATGTAGCCGGCGTACTTGAGCTGCACCTCCACCTGCTCGGCCACCTGGAGGTCGGCCACCGGCGCGAGCGCCGGCAGCAGTTCGAACAGCGCCTGGTAGCTCACGTCGGGACGGCGCAGTAACTCTTCCAGCCGATATTCACGCAGCAGTGGCCCGCCAAGCAGCGCCTCGGCGTTCTGCACCTCGGCAGGACGCGCCCAGATGTCGTGCAGGCGCTGCTGCTCACGGGAAATCGCCTCGCGCTTGCCCTCGAAGGCGGCCCAACGCACATCATCCACCAGTCCCAGCTCCCGACCGATGGGGGTGAGGCGCAGGTCGGCGTTATCCTCGCGCAACAGCAGGCGGTATTCGGCACGGGAGGTGAACATACGGTAGGGCTCGGCGGTGCCGCGGGTGATCAGGTCATCCACCATCACGCCGATGTAGGCCTCGTCGCGTCTCGGTGCCCACGGATCCTTGCCCTGCACCAGACGGGCGGCGTTGAGCCCCGCCAGCAGGCCCTGGGCGGCGGCCTCCTCGTAACCGGTGGTGCCGTTGATCTGACCAGCGAAGAACAGACCCGCCATGTACTTGGTCTCCAGGCTCGGCTTGAGATCGCGCGGGTCGAAGAAGTCGTACTCGATGGCATAGCCGGGGCGGGTGATGTGCGCCCGCTCGAAGCCGGTAATCGAGCGCACCAGCGCCAGCTGCACGTCAAACGGCAGCGAGGTGGAGATGCCGTTGGGGTAGATCTCGTGGGTGGTCAACCCCTCGGGCTCGACGAAGATCTGGTGCGAGACCTTGTCGGCAAAGCGCACCACCTTGTCCTCGATGGAGGGGCAATAGCGCGGCCCCACCCCCTCGATAATGCCGCTGTACATAGGCGAACGGTCGAGCCCGCCGCGGATAATCTCGTGGGTCTGCTCGTTGGTATAGGTGATGTGGCAGGCCACCTGCTCGGGGTGATCCTCCGGCTTGCCGAGGAAGGAAAAGACCGGTGCCGGGTCGTCGCCGGGCTGGGCCTGCATCACGCTGTAGTCCAGGCTTCGCCCATCAATGCGTGGCGGGGTGCCGGTCTTGAGCCGCTCCACCCGAAACGGCAGCTCACGTAAGCGGTGTGCCAGTGCATTGGCCGGCGGATCACCAGCACGCCCGCCCTGATAGTTCACCTGGCCGATGTGGATCAGGCCACCGAGGAAGGTACCCACCGTCAGCACCACCGCCGGGGCCTGGAACTTCAGCCCCATTTGGGTCACCACACCGACCACCCGCTCGCCCTCGACGATGAGATCCTCTACCGCCTGCTGGAACAGCGTCAGGTTGGGCTCATTTTCCAGCGCATAACGCACCGCCGCCTTATAGAGCTGACGGTCCGCCTGGGCACGGGTGGCTCGCACCGCCGGCCCCTTGGAGGCATTGAGGGTACGAAACTGGATCCCCCCCTTGTCGATGGCCCGAGCCATCAGTCCGCCCAGGGCATCCACCTCGCGCACCAGGTGCCCCTTGCCGATGCCGCCGATGGCCGGATTGCAGGACATCTGCCCCAGGGTTTCAATGTTGTGGGTAAGCAGTAGCGTGCGACAGCCCATGCGTGCCGCCGCCATGGCCGCCTCACTACCGGCGTGGCCGCCGCCAACCACAATGACATCGAAGGATTCGGGATAAATCATGAACGTTTACCAAAAAGGGGCGCATATTGTACGTCTGCGTGCACGCTTCGCCAATCCCGGCGGCATTATTACCACGGACTTATAGACACGACCGGGCAACCAGTGTTCCGCACCAGGCTATCCCGGCAGCTTGAAATAATAGTCAGCTGAGGGTTGTTTCTTCAGTTCTGCTGAAAATAGTCCTGCAAGAAAGTATCAAAATCCACACTATCCGCTGCTTCGATTTCGGCCTGCTTCTGCAATGATCGCTCGGCCATCTCTGTCAGCATCTGTTCCTGTTCGGGGGCGATTGGCAGTTCGGCAAAATACCACTGGTGCTCCAACGACTTACGTCGTGCCAAATCGAAGAAACTTTCGTTGCTGCTATGCATCTCGGCAAGCATGCGCGCCGAGGGGGTCAGGTCCGGATTATCGATGGCGCGTTGTTGACGTGCCAGTGCCTGGTGATAGGGGCGACGGCTGGTGTTGCTATCGAGCAACTCGCATACCGGCACCATCGCCGCGCAGATCTCCGCTGCCCACTGCTTGAGTGACACCGCACTGCCGCAGCGCATCAGATTGAGGCCCGGCTCACGCCCGCGGTGGGCGACATTCATTTCGTTCTGGTCAATCTCCACCCGCTCGATGTCGCTGATCGGTGGGCTATCGGCAAACAGGCAGTAGAGCATCAGGGCTTCGAGGAAATGGAGTTGGGATTCGTTGATCCCCAACGGGTCAAAGGCGTTGACATCGAGCGAGCGCAGTTCAACATAACGTACCCCGCGACGCTTGAGGGCGAGCGAGGGCTTTTCAGTCCCCTGCAGCAGCTGCTTGGGACGCACGGTACTGTAGTACTCATTCTCGATCTGCAGGATATTCGCGTTAAGCTGGTGGTACTTCCCATCCACTTTCACCCCGATCTTTTCATACTCCGGGCAAGGGGTGTTAATGGCGCAGGTCAGGCTTTCCACATAGGCCTGCAGACCACTGTAGTTAGCCTTGATTCCGGTCTCGTTCTCCTTGTTGTTCTGGTAGCCGATGTCACCCATACGCAGCGAGGTGGCGTAAGGCTCATAGTAGGTGTAATCGTCAAGGGACGTGAGCGTAGTCTTCTTCCCCTGGAGGAAGGACTTGCACACCGCCGGAGAGGCGCCAAACAGATAAGGAATCAGCCAGCCAACCCGTAGCAGATTGCGCAGCAGGCCAAAATAGCGTTCGGAAACAAAATCCTGCAACGGGCGGTCATCGCCTTCGAGTTGCTGCAACCCCTGCCAGAAGGCATCGCTGTAGGAGTAGTTGAAGTGCACCCCGGCAATCACCTGCATTGCCCGACCGTAACGGTGTCCAAGACCGTGGCGATAGATGGTCTTCATCTTGCCGACATTGGATTCGCCATAACAGGCGATGGGGATGCTCGACTCACCGGCGACCACACAGGGCATGCTGGTGGCCCACAACAGTTCGTTGTCCAGCCGGCTATAGACAAACTGCTGCAGGTCACGCAAAAATCCCAGTGCCTCGCCCATCTCATGAAACGGCGGGGTGATGAACTCCAGCAACGCCTCGGAATAGTCGGTGGTGATATAGGGATGTGTCAGGGCAGAGCCCAGCTGGCGCGGGTGCGGGGTTTGGGCAATTTTACCCTCGCTGTTTACCCGCAGGCTCTCCTTCTCCAGCCCCACCATGCTGCCCTTGAGCAAAGGGCCCAGATGTGCCGCCGTAAAACGGGCAACGCTTTTTTCAACACTGTACGACAAGCCGGATGTTCCGCCGTTGGATTATGGAAAACAGCACAAACCCGCGTGCCGTGACAGAGCGGGAGTATAGCTCATCATGGGGTGAGTCTCGCTGTGACTCAAGAGACGCTGAGCTTGCTGGTATCGATATGCGGCTCAGGTACCTCGTCATGTTCCACCAGGGTGGCCCCCGGCTCGTCCATGCTCAGGCCGCTGAGATCGACCTGGATCGGTGCCACTGTTTCAGCCTCACCAAGCTCGGCCCCCGTTTCCGCTACCGTCAGTCCACTGGTATCCACCTCTGGCGGCGCTACCTCCTCGTGCTCTGCCAGTGTGGCCCCGGGTTCATCCAACCTCAGGCCGCCGAGGTCAAACTGCGGTGGCGCCACCTCCTGATGCTCGACCAGCACCACACCCGGTTGCTCCAGTGTGACATGGTCAAACTCACCGAGCGTACCGGGAGCCGGCTTGACCACAGACTTGGTCAGACCGGGGCTATCCGCCTGTGCCGCGCCGGAGGCAGCAGCGGCGGCGCGGGGTGGCTTGGGCGACGTGACCGCCGCGGTTGGCGACTCGGCAGCAGGCGCGGCGACCTTCACCACCTCACACAGGGCACCGGCCTTGGCCAAAGCCATCTGATATTTTTTCGCGCTGGTCTCGTCGAGGCCCTTCTTGATGGCCACCCGCGCACCGGAGAACAGCCGCTCGACCTTGGCCACCTCGACCTTGAACAGTTTGGCTACGTTGCCTTTGACCTGCTCCACGGACGCCCCTTCAGCGATCTTGCCGCTAAAAACGACCGCGAACGTCTTGCCATTCATCGCCACTCCCCCTTACCGCGTTTACCTGAACTTCATCACTAGCGAATGTCGAATACGTCCAGAATTTCATGCGTTGCCTTGTGAAGCCTTACGATCTTGCCCTCCAGCCTGATCTCCACACTTCCCGTTGGCCCCACCGGCAACTTCACCCGCATGGTATCCGTTACCGGTTGTGCCCGAGAGTAGAGATCGGACGCTAACGGTTTTCCCTTTTGCAATCTTTTCTCCCAGCCGGGAGGTAACTGACCGCCTCGGGAAACCTTCTTCTCCATACCGGGTGACAGTTTCTTTGCCCCATGATCACCCATATCGTTTTTGGCGATGGCAGGGGCGCACAGTAGCGCCGCCACAAGCGCTGCAATCATCTTATTCATTGGTTCTCATCACTCTCCTGCTATCAAACGAAAAATACGCCCGGCAGCGAAATCGAGCAAGTAAAGCTCGCCTTCGCGGTCTTCGGCAAACGAGGCGATACGCTTATCGCTCAGCATCAGTATACGAGAGCCTGCCTTGATGTTACCGGAATCGAGTTCCCAGATCCTGCCGCTGCAAAAATCGCCATAAAGATAGTGGCCATACAGCGCCGCCAGCGCCTTGCCACGGTAGACATAGCCGCCGGTTACCGAACAGCCGTCCTGATGAGAGTATTCAGCCACTGGCATGCGCATCCCTTCGCTACGACACGCGCCACGCTGGTAACAATGACTGCCCTCCCACAGATTCCAGCCAAGGTTATCACCGGCGCTAACACGGTCGATCTCCTCCCAGGCATTCTGCCCTACATCCCCTACCCACAGCTCACCCGTGTTGCGATCGAAGCTCCAGCGCCAGGGATTGCGCAATCCCCAGGCGTAGATCTCGGGGCGACCGCCCCCTTGGGCAAAGGGATTGTCCTGCGGAATGGCATAGGGGGCGTCACCGTCGATATCCAGGCGCAACATCGCCCCCAGCAGGGTGTCGATGTTCTGGCCATGACCATGAGGATCACCACCCGCACCGCCATCCCCCAAGCCGTAATAGAGGTAACCGTCGGGACCAAAGGCGAGCTGCCCGCCGTTGTGGTTGCCATAGGGCTGGGGTACCTCCAGCAGGACCTCCTCACTCGCCGGCTCCAGGGTCAGTCCGCCATCCGAACTTTTGAAGCGCGACAGCACCGAGGTCAACGGGCGGCCACGAGTGTAAGAGAGGTAGACGAGATTGTTGCGGGCAAACTGCGGATGAAAGGCCATGCCGAGCAGACCGGCCTCGGTCGGTCCGGCATCCACCCGATCGCCAAGGTCGATAAAGACCGCCCGCTTGGCCTCCACCCCCTCACCCTCAAGGCGCAACACCCGGCCGCCCTTCTCCACCACAAACCAGTGCGGGCTCGGCTGCGGCGTCTGCAGTAGCGCTACCGGCTGAGAAAAACGCAGCCCGCCAAACATGGGCTGCAGGGCTTGCAGCGTACCGCTCTGGCTGCAAGCCACGGTCATCGGCCAGAGCAGCACAAGTGCTACCAGCCCTGGCAGGGACGGGGGCCGCCACATCGTCATGCAGCGCCTACTCGAACTGCTTGGCCAAAAAGCGCTTCATCTCGGCCCAGGACTGCTTGTCCGCACCGGCGTGATAGGCCAGCGGCAGGCTGAACTCCCGGCCGAAATGGTCGGCCATTGGATTGGTAAAGGCGTGCTTGGCACCGGGGTAACTGATAAAGGTGTAGTCCACGCCCGCCTGGTCCATCTCCTCCTTGAAGGCCTTGATCTGCTCGGGTCCGGCCATGGGATCGCCGCCCCCGTTCAGCACCAGTATACTGGCCTTCACCTCCCCCTCCCTGGCAGGCCTGTCGGTGCCCAGGCTGCCGTGGAAGCTGACTACCCCATCAAGATCGATACCGCGTCGGGCCATTTCTAGCACGATTCCGCCACCAAAGCAGTAACCGATAGCGGCGATCTTCTGTGCATCGACCGTGGGATGCACGCGCAGCTGCGTCAGGGCCGCACGAAAGCGCTGCTCCGCCTGTGGCATGTTGCTGCGCACCTCAGCGGCGAACTTGCCCGCATCCTCGGGATGTGCCGCCTGCTTTCCCTCGCCGTACATATCCAGCGCCAGCGCGGTGTAACCGAGTTTAGCCAGCATCCTGGCACGTTCACGGACATAGTCGTTATGGCCCCACCATTCATGGACCACCAGCACCCCGGGGCGCTTACCCGGTATCTTGTTGTCGTAGGCAAGGTAACCCTTGAGCACGAGATCACCGCTCTGATAGGTGATCTCTTCACCCACCAGCGCGGCCTGCACCCCCAAGGGGAGCCATAACAATGCGAGAATTGCCAACTGGTTTTTCATCTCAACCCCCTGTGCTCATGCCGATGGAGTTCAACACCCTGGAGACAGTGAGCATAGACGATCAGGCGGCCGTCTTCCGACAAGGCCTCAGCGTGGCCTGGCCTTCACCAGCAGTATTACAGTCACTGCCACCAACGCCAGGGTGCCACCCCACTCACGAGCGAAAAGGTAGTAGACCCCGCCCATCAAGCCAGGCAGCTCGGCAAGGGCACAGGCCACGATGACCTGATTGAACTGGGCGAGCTGCCGCGTGTTGTCGGAGGCATTCTCAGCAACCTGTTGGCGCTGGCGCCGGGCGACATGGCGATGGAAAAGCAGTGAAGGCGCCACCGTTAGCACACCGGTAACCAGCAACCAACCACCGAGACCTGGTGCCATAGCCGCATCCGCCATGCGATGAAAAACAAACAGCACGACGGCCAGGCTCATTAAATTACCGGCAACCAACACCCTCCAGAACAATTGGGGCGATAGCGCCGGTTTCAGATTATTATTCTCTGTCATGATTAATTTTCTCCACTTTACAGCGTGGAGGATACACTGAAGTTATCCGCCGCCGACAATGCCGTGCGGATACGGTTTCATCTCATATTGACGGCTTCAGTGAATCAGGTATGGTCAATTGATGCCCACCAAGCGCCTGACCCTGCTTATCAATCACCCCTTCGCTTTTCTGCGCCGGGTCGTTATCGGCTTTCGCGCCAATCAAGGGTTTCTGCTGGCCGGGGCAGTGGCCTACTACACACTGCTGTCACTGGTACCGATGCTGGCATTGATTCTGGTGCTGCTATCGCAGTTACTCGACCCGGCACTCCTGCTCGAGACCACCCGCTACTATCTGGCCTTGCTGGCGCCCGGCCAGGAAGCCCAGCTCACAGAGCAGATCGCCGCTTTTGTCGATAAATGGAGGGTAATCGGCATAGTTGGCACCCTGTTCCTGCTGTTTTTCAGCTCACTGGCATTTACTGTATTGGAAAATGCCATGTCGGTGATCTTCTTTCATCGGGTAGCGATCCGCCGACGCCATTTCCTTGTCTCCGCCGTCATCCCCTACCTCTATATCCTGGTGCTCGCCATCGGTTTTCTCCTCGTCAGCATGGTCAGCGGCGCACTGCACCGTCTTGACACCCAAAGCATTTCCTTGCTGGGAGAGAACATCCCCCTGAGTCAGACGGTCGCGCTGTTGATTTATCTTGTGGGTGTTGGCGGTGAAGTCCTGATGCTCACCTCACTCTACCTGGTCATGCCGGTGGGCAAGCTTGCGCTTCGCCATGCGCTTATTGGAGGTGTTGCCGCCACACTGCTGTGGGAGCTCACGCGCCATTTCCTGGTGTGGTATTTCGCTACCCTCTCTCTAGTCAACTTGGTTTACGGGACCTTTGCCACCACCATTATCGCCCTGCTCAGCCTGGAGGCAGGAGCGGTAATCGTGCTACTGGGGGGGCAGGTGATCGCCGAATATGAACGGCTGGGAACGGCACATAAGAGAAACCATGGTCTTCAAACCTGAGCCTGCCGAGGACGCTTTCAGCAATCCTTAGCTCGATTGCAGGGCTTCAAGCGGGGCGTGACCGGTGAAAAAAGCAGGATGTTACGGACAAAAAAAGACCGGCAAAAGCCCGTCAATAAAAGCAAAATTTGGGAGTAAAAAATTCGGCCTTCCCTGGCCGACCGTCTTCCTTAACGGAGTTTTCTGCTGCTTGTCCTCGACTGCCTCCCTGCAGCGCGTGGAAAGATAATACCCTGAACGGCGTCCTACACGCTGTAGGATAAATCCTATACTCATGTAGGCAATTTAACCCAAAACCGCACATGGGATCTTGACCGCGCATCGGCAGTATTTAACCCCGCGTGAGATGGCTCACCCAGAACGCGTGCTCACGGTTAAGGAATTCATCCCAGGGGATATAGTGGGAGCCATCGCAGGAGAAGGTCAGACTGATCATACCGTTGAAGATATTGAGGGTCCCCGAGCGCAGGTAGAACATCTCGTCCATAAAGCGCAGCTCGCGCAGCCCCTCAAGCAGATCACGAATTTGCCCCGGCGGCACCACCGCACCCTCCGGGTAGGGGCGCCGGGGGTAAGCCAGGCAGATATCGGGGTCGGTCAGCATATCGATGTCCAGCAAACGATAGCGGTAGGGATCATCCACCAACCAGATGGTGGCCCGACTGCTGGAGAAGTGGAGTTTGGAGTGGAACACGCCGTGCTCCAGGATCAGCTCTTCCATCACCCCGAGCACCTCGTCAAGATGCGTGTCCATGCGGCTGTCAGTACGGGTCTGATGGAACACCGTGCCGCGGATCGCCGGATCACCCTTGATCTGCAGCCAGGAGGTCGGCTCGTCGTAAAGCTCCCGGGTCAGCGGCAGATCACGCAGGTCGAAATCGGCACCGACATAACCGATCAGATTGTCGGCCTCATCAAACACCGTCTTCAGTGCCGTGAGTGAGGGACGACCGGCACGCAGGCTGATGTAGGCCTCTGAGAGCAGAAAGCCCTTGCCGACCTTGATCTGCTGCATATAAGGGCGCGATGAGCGGTCCCGGCCAAAATCCTTTTCGATCAATCCCTCATCACTGATATTGCTGCTCACCTGGACCCCGTGCGGGTCGAGGGCGTAGAGGAATTTGCAGAACGGAATGTCAGCCAGTGACTTTAGCAACAGCTCATCCAGTTTGGCCCTATCATGCCACACGGGAACGCAAGCCTCCGCGACCTGAAGCAGTGGCGCTTTCATCATTGCGCTCAGCGCCTTGCGTTGTTTGGCAATGCTCTCCTGCAGGGAGCCTTTTGCTGCAGACATGATTCGACTCGATCAGTTAATGGAGAGCACAAGAGTAAGGACTAAATGTTACAGAAACAACTGTATCACCCGTGGCGTACACCCAGACGGCGGATGGCATAATTCAGGCGACAGCGCGACCTCGTGCCATCCAGTTCGGGCCACTCCGCCAGATTGCGCCGCAACTCACTACCCTCTGCCGGCTGGCGCAGGAACGCCCCGATGGCATTTTCATACAGCGCCGTGGTGAGCTTGAAGGCGGCGGGAAATGCCTGGCGGATGCGCTCATCGGTAAACCAGCCGCAGGCCCCGAGCTCCTCTGGTGAGCCGAAATTGGTTACCAGCGTCCCCGCCGGAGCCAACCGCTTGAGCAACTGACGAAACCAGGAAAGATCGCCCGCAACGGCACGCTGCGGGTCGCCTTCGTTGTCATTGAATAGATCATCGATTATGAGATCAAACGGCTCGCCTCGGTACTGCTTTACCCACCATAGCGCATCATCCTGATGCAGTTCCACGTTCGCCGCCTCCACGTCGAAGAACTCCCGAGCCACCTCCAGGTGCACAGGGTTGAGCTCGATGCCGACGATGACTTCCAGTTGCAGGAAGTGGTTAAGCTGGCGGATCACCGCACCGCCGCCTACGCCCAGTACCAGCACCCGACGGAGCTCCCGTGGCCGGAAAAAGGCAGGCAACAGTAACAAATCCCAAACACTGCCGGTCACTGGGTTGGACGGATTGTACTGACTGTGGAACACGCCATTGGTATAGAGCCGCCGGGTGTTACCCGCCGAACGCACCTCGTAGCGGCTGCCGTCCTCCTGCTTACTCCAGAGTATCGCCACTGTGATCCCTTACCCGAATAAAGCCCACACCCTCGCTTCCAATGGTGCACCTGTCAAGGCAAAAAACCTCTTCACCGCAAAGACGCAAAGTGCGCCAAGGAATGATTTGCGGTGAAAAATTGTGGCTTCACGCGTATCCTAAAACCTCCAACGGAAGAGGCAACTGACGAAAACGACTCTCTTCGCGCCTTTGCGGTGGATTTGTTTTTGAAATGCCCCGATCTGCTACCCTCTGCCCATTCGCACGAAACTGACCCGCCATGGCTGACATCCTACTCACCACCCTCAACGCCCGTTACAGCCATGCCTCACTAGGGCTGCGCTATCTGCTGGCCAACATGGGGGCGCTGGAGGAACGCACGGCGCTGCTCGAGTTCACCATCAAACAGCGACCCATCGACATCGCCGAGCAGTTACTGGCAGGCAAACCGCGCATCATCGGCCTTGGTGTCTATATCTGGAATGCTCGCGAGTGCGAGGAGCTGGTGGCGATCCTCAAGCAGGTCCGACCCGAGGTGGTGGTCGTGCTGGGCGGTCCGGAGGTGAGTTACGAGCAGGCCGGACAGCCTGTCATCGCACTCGCCGATTACGTCATCAGCGGCCAGGGAGAACTGACCTTCGCCCGCCTGTGTGAGCGCTTGCTTGCTGGGGAGCGCCCGGCAGAAAAGCTCATCACGCCGGCACCCTACCGGCTGGAGGCCCTGCAACTGCCCTATCAGCATTACAGCGACCACGACCTGCAGCACCGGGTGGTCTACGTCGAGGCCTCACGTGGCTGCCCCTTCAAGTGCGAATTCTGCCTCTCGGCACTGGACAAGACCGCCACCCCGTTCGATCTCAACGTCTTCCTGGCGGAGATGGATGCGCTCTACCGACGCGGCCTGCGCCGCTTCAAGTTCGTCGACCGCACCTTCAACCTCAAGGTCGAGCAGAGCCTCCGCATCATGGAATTCTTTCTCGAGCGGATGAGCGATGAGCTATTCCTGCACTTCGAACTCATCCCCGACCGCCTGCCCGAATCGCTCAAGTCAGTGATCCAGCGCTTTCCCCCAGGATCGCTGCAGTTCGAAATCGGTGTGCAGAGCTTCAACCCCGAAGTGCAGGCCCTCATCAGCCGCCAGCAGGACAATGCCCGAACCGAGAGCAACCTGCGCTGGCTGCGCAACGAGAGCCACGCCCACCTGCATGTGGATCTCATCATCGGCCTACCGGGCGAGGACAGGGAAAGCTTCGCCGCCGGCTTCGACCGACTGGTCGCACTTACTCCCCACGAGATCCAGGTCGGTATCCTCAAGCGCCTGCGCGGTGCGCCCATCGCCCGCCACAGCGAGGCCTTCACCATGCGCTTCCAGCCCACCCCGCCCTACAATGTGCTGGCCACCGACCGCATCGACTTTGCCGAGATGCAGCGTCTTGCCCGCTTCGCCCGCTATTGGGACCTCATCGCCAATGCCGGTCGCTTCACTACCACCCTGCCGCTGATCCTGGGTGCAGCACCCTTTGGCCGTTTCCTTGCACTGAGCGACTGGCTCTACGCACAGATCGGCCAGACCCATCAAATCCAGTTGCTGCGCCTGTTCACCCTGCTACATCAGGCGCTGGGCGGACCGCTAAGTATCGACCCGGCAACAGCCGAGGCAGCGCTCTCCGCAGACTTCGCCAGCAGCGGCCTCAAAGGGACGCCGCCCTTCGCCGTCAAGCAACCCTTCAAGCCCCTTGGCAGATCGCGAACGGCCACACCAAAACGTCAGGCCAGACACCAAACCCCACAGGAATAAAGCCCCTCTTGAAATGGCATCGCAGGTTACTATGTTATTGTCTGTAATCCTTCCATACCATGGAAAAGAACGGCGTGAATCACCAGTACAGCCATGGCTGGGTGTCGTGCTACCTTGTGCTACCTGCACCATTCCGGGCGCGGCTGCTAGCACAACACCGAGGCCTACGATGCCGGTTACGAGGACGGCTATCACAAGGTGACTGACCACTCTTCTGGCTGACACAAGGCCAGCTCAACGGCCGCGTTTCGTAAACCCTAACAGGGTCGTTCCTACTGAGACAAAATAAGCAACTCTCTCTTTCGTTGACCACGCTTAGCGCGCCCGCTATGTTGAAGCTGTCCCTTTGCATAGCAACAAGGAGAACGGCATGGGAAGGATGCGCCTCCTCTGGATCGCACTGCTGCTGCCATCCGTGGCTGCTGCCCTCAATATCATCCCCACAAGCAACACCGTCAATCAGGTGATCATATTTGCCGATCGCGCCGAGGTCACCCGCCGGGTTGAGGTCGAGCTGCCCGCCGGGGAGCACACCATCCTGGTCAGCGCTCTCCCCGCGCAGTTGTTCGAGGCCTCGCTTCGCGCCAGCGGGCGCGGCGAGCAGGGACTGCGCATCGCCACCGTGGAGAGCCGGCGCCTCTTTGCTACTGAGGTCGCGCAGGAGCGCGAGCGCCAGCTGCGAGGGCAGCTGCAGTCACAACAGGACGAAAAGGCCCGCCTCGAAGGGCGGCGCCAGGCGCTGATAACCCAAGGGAAGTTCATCGAGCGGCTTGCAACCCTGCCCGGCGAAACCGACGAAAAGGGCAACCGCCTGTTCACCCCGGAAAAATGGCCCAGTGCCTGGCAGGCCATCGGCCAGGGAATGTCGGAGACCAACGCCGCACAGACTGCCTTGCAGCAGGAATTGCGCGTGGTGGAGGAGACCATCCGCAAGCTCGAGCAGGAGCTGCGCCAAATCCAGACCGGGCGGCGCGACAGCATCACCGCCGCCATGCAGGTCCAGGCGGATGCTGCCGGCAAGGCGCAATTCGACCTCAGCTACCAGCTCACTGGGGCCTCCTGGTCGCCGATCTACGACGCCTCGCTTAATACCGAAAGTGGCAAGGTGAGCCTTTCCCAAGCCGCCGCCATCCGCCAAAGCACCGGTGAGGACTGGCGTGATGCCCAAGTCACCGTCTCCACCGCCCGCCCCGGCACCGGAGTGACCATGCCCGAGCTCACCCCCTGGTGGATCGATTTCTACCAACCACCCACGCCGCTCGATACCCGTCGACTTCAGGAGAGCAAGCTTGAGATGACCGATGAGATGCTGACTGGGGCGATGGCGCCACGCGCCACACCTCAGGCTGCCAAAGAGCTGGTCGCCACTGAAGTCATGAGCGAGTTTTCCGTGCATTACCGCATTCCAGGCCGGATCAACGTGCCCGCAGACAACAGCCGCCACCGCTTTGTGCTCAACAGACTGGCCCTCAATGCCAGCCTGTCCGTCCGCAGCGCCCCCAAACTCGATCCACGCGCCTTTCTCTATGCCGAGATTGACTACACCGGCGATGCGCCGCTGCTCCCCGGCCCCTGGCACCTGCAACGCGACGGGAACTTTATCGGCACCAGCGAAAACCCCGCCCTGCTCCCTGGCGAAAAACGGGCACTCGCTTTTGGCACAGATGACGCCCTTGAAATTAACTATCAACAGATCCGCGACCTGCGCGCACAACGTGGACTAATCAGCCGCGAGCATCGCACCGAGCGTCAATACCGCATCACCATCACCAACCGCCACAAGATAGCCATCCCACTCACCGTATTTGATCAAATACCGGTCTCCCGTGACAAGAGCATCACCGTCGAACTTCTCGACAACACCTCCAGGCCCATCCAACGGGATGTAGAAAACCGTCCCGGCATTCTGGCGTGGGAAAGGACGCTCCAGCCGCAGGAGAAACAGACGATCGACTTCGGTTATGCGATCAGTTTCCCGCAGGATAAACAGGTACCCGGATTTTGAAGAAGGAAGATCAAGAAATAATTGCTGATGCGGTCAGAAAGGCCTGCCTCACTGCTGCACTCAACGCCTACGAGCAGGCAGGCATTAGCGGCCTGTGCGCCGAAGGTCGCTGGGAGCTGGCCATCGATGCCCTGCGCAGCCTGGATCTAAAGCCGGTGCTGGAGCAAATGCCACCGCAGATTGAATAAGGACCCCACTTCTCGTGTCACTTAGGGACAGATGAATTAACGAATCCCCCCGCACGATGAGAACATTTGTTCTGGCAAAAACACGCCAAACTATCGCCGAAACACCCACTCATAAAAAACACGAACGGAAGTGTCGCTCCCACAGGTAGTATGGCATTGTGAGTCGGAAAAATTAACCCGGTGGATGCTGTGAAGCATCGCCATCAATTAGAGAGCTTAAAGACGATAGAGAATCGATCAATCCGTTATTTCCTCAAAAGCGGCTTCTGCTTCTGCCACAAACCGTCGCGTCAGCTCGGGATCCTTCCGCCCATCCGCCGCCTCGATTCCGGTATGCACATCAACGCCAAAAGGACGTACCGTAAGGATTGCCTCCCGCACATTGTCGGCATTAAGACCGCCGGCGAGGATCACCGGCATTGGCGACATCTCCACCAATGCCCGGTCAATCGCCCAATTATGCGTCTTCCCTGTGGCACCCTCGGCACCGGTAGAGGGATCGAAACTATCAGTGATAAAAGCGTCCACGTAGGCAGTGCTCGCCGCGATCTGCACCCTGAGCTCATGGAGGTTATCCCCTCGCACGATAAGACTCTTGAGCACAACAAGTTCCGGCAACGTAGTCTTGATCCGCGCCAGCTCCACTGCCGCAATCGGCCCATGCAACTGCACCACCTCAACACCGAGTTTACGACAAAGGGCAATCACCTCATCCGCCCGATCGAGATAGGTGATCAAAACCGCTTTTACCCCTGCTGGCAATTCGGCAATGAGCTCAGCCGCCGCCTCTTCACTCAGATCTTCCACATTCACCGGCAAGCGCAGCGGAAACCCTAGGTATCGCACCCCACAATCGATCAACAATTGTGCCTCTGCCCGGTCAATCACACCGGCCACCTGAACCATGGCTCGCTCAATCATAAATCTCACTAATCATCTCAATGTTCGGGGCATGCATCTTGCTGCACCGTTTGGTTTGTATCGCAGTGTCGTGCCTCCGCACAACTTTTCCGTAAAAATGCACTTACAAGCGCTCCTGGACTTTTCAGCGATCACCACCAAAGATCAGTAGATTGACAGTTCTGGAAACCAGGAATTACCCCGCAGCAATACCTTTCAGCCTGATACGCCTAACATTGAAATTAATCAGGTGGCGAAGCATATGGCGGTACAAAAATCCTTTGACGCCGTTTATATTACTGCCATTTTTCTGGTAAAAATCATCGGGCTGGTCATACACACCTAAATCCGAAGAAATACCTTCTTTCTGGATATAGGTATCACCGCCACGCCAGATGTTGTCCGGGTTTTTTAAATCTTTAGTCGCGACGCCATAACCACTGAACGATCCCACGCCCCCTGCAAAGCGTTTTTGCACCTGCGCAAGATATTCTTTATCGACAATATAACCTTCGAGATTTAGCCACCGACCTTCAAAGTACACTTCAACCCAACTATGGACAATACGTTTTGGGGCCAGCATAAACAGATAGTGGGGTATAGCGCCTTTTTGCAAGGCTTTATGGACAGAAAAGCCATGTAGTCGCGCAGGAATCCCAACGCCGCGAAGTAATGCTATCAGCAGCGTGCCTTTAGTATTGCATTGACCGTACCTTTCCGCTAAAACCTGGCTTGCACTCAATGTATCTTCCTGGTTATAGCCAAAGGCAATCTCATCCCGCACGAAATTGTAAATAGCCCCTATGGCCTCGTACTGGGACAGAGTCCTCCATCCTTCCCACTCAATGAGCTGTTCAATTGTTTCATCGTGAAAGTCCAGCATTCGCGTGACTTTGAGATGATTTTTCTGATCAGAACTCATAACTCATCTCCTCTGCGTAAAACAATATAAGGATAATCTAATCCAGAAAAAATAACTTGAACAAACTGGCTATCTTTACGATTTATCGTCGCTTATTTATCGAAAGCACATCTTTAATTGAAAACGATAGGCCCAGACCAAATGACTCGAACATCTTTCCTTAATGAGGACAATCAACGACTCTGGCCAGGAGTCCTAAAGCGAAAAGAAGGGAGGTTATGTAATCCGTGCATATCGTGAGCATGCAGGCCTAGACCTGAAATACAAAATTTATTATTGAATATCTATTTGAGGAACACACAGGAATGAAAGCATCACCGTACGAGCGACTTAGCCGGATAATCCAATAGTTACTCGCGTACTGCCTTTGGCATATCAACACTCTCGCCGAATGCGCTAAATGAAGGACAACAGGGCTAAGTGAAGGAGAGATAACCGCAACCCAAAACATCAGGCTTCACAATCATTTTAATGAAGGAATGCTCCGCAGAATAGGGTGATTTTGGCGCTAGTGAGGTAAACGTAACTATCCATACTCACGTCACCTTTTTATTTATCGAAATATCTGTGCAGCTTGTCGAATCGAAAGACCAAATGTGCAACGGAAAGTACGGCTTAAATGTGCATTATCAGAAAAACCGGAAAGTTCTGCTGCCGCTGTAGCGGAGTGCCCGTTGTTTATAAGTTCCACAGCACACAGCAAGCGGCGCCAAAGCAAGTAAGGACGCCATGAAACACCCATTTCCTGACGAAACAGGTGCAAAAACCTCCCCTCGGAAAGTGACAGGCCGGCCGCTATTTTAGCGGCCCGCCAATTTTTTGGATTTAAACCTTCACCACGAATAAAACAGGTATTAAGGTGAGTCTGCAACTTGGCTATCCGTATGTCCAGGTCTGGAGGCAATGATGAGCCAATGAATGACCTCTTCGTCAGCTTAAGTTTTAACCTATCCCGCAAAGGTAACAACAACTCCACCGGAAAATACGACGACAAAAAAGGGCTATTCTCTTCGAGAGCAAATGGAGGCAAGTCCTCTATCGCTACCCAGTCTTTCCCCTGTAAGAATCCTGATAGCGCCTCACCCAGAACCGACCGAGGCTCAACCAACACAGTCAAACCTGACTTCAGAGACAACTTGTGACCAGCTTGTGCCGCAAGCAATGCGGCTGTCGTGACGTTTGCATCCCCTACTTCCAGCATTGATTCTGTTTCAGGCCATACGATTTGAATAGCGTTATGCTTATGCTCATCCACATCCAGTGCTACGCCATAAATCATCACGATTCCAGGGGAGAACCAGACTTTAGGCTTCATAAGGCTCCTTTCTAATTTAAAGTTTTTGTAACTACTCACTCCAACTGACAATGCGCTCTTACCGCAAGGGCGAAAAGAGAAGTGCCCGGTAGCCAGGGAGCGTGGAGCATGGCGCTTTCGGCATGCTGCACTGGGTATTGAGGTTCAGGGCCCCGGATGGGGCAACCTGGCCTACTCGGTACTCGCATGAGGAGGCGGAGCAGTTACACGTTTTTGATACCCTTTTCAGTGGCACCACGCAAGGCTCACCCCAGTAGCATTGCCCCTCCTTTGTCGCACAGGCCAAGCAGGCTAACCTGCCACCGTCAGGCGCGTCCGGCATTCGTATCATTGGGGGTATGGAAGTAGTCACTATCACGTGCAAACTCATCAATCAGCTTTCTCATCTCCACCAGGCGCAACTCGGCCGAGCCCACAGGTATGCAGTCCTCACACATCTGATCGCTGCAAGGCTGGTTAGCGTAAAGCCAGTAATGGACAGCCCCAGCCAACAGGCCGTCGGCGATATCTCGCATGTCCGCCTCCTGCTCGCGTTCAGCCAGCTCATTGCCAAGCTCAACGACATGTCGTGCAGCCAGCTCCATGGGGATTTCATTATTTGACATCAGTTTAGCGCCTGACGGGATTATCTAAAAGACGCTCATCATAACAGAGGCCAACATCCATCCCCCTCTTCTCTTCAACAGGATTTTTCCTCCATGTCTGTCAAAACGGAAATTCAGCCGACAGTTGTCAAGCTGTACCTGTGTGTGGAGTGTTTCTCCAATGATCCAGACAGTGCCAAACTGATGACCATCCGCCTCACACATACACCACTAGCACCGTCAAACACCCAGCTAATCGGAGGAAATCTTTTGGGTATGATGCATGAGTTCAAGGAGTTTGCCGTCAAAGGCCATGTGGTCGATATAGCGGTCGGTATCGTTATCGGCCACCGCCTTCGGAAAAACACTATCATCCTTTGTCGCAAAGGTGAGCATGCCACCGATGGCTGTCATGTGGGGGGGACGTCGCTTTCTCTGACTTGGTGAAAACCTTCGAGGGAGCCGCCGCAGGGAACCCCGCGGTGGTTTTCAGTTACGGCAGGATCATCCAGACACTTATCGATTTACGATCATCGCTATTGCGGTCTTTATCGCAGGTAGGACGGTGAACTCACTCAAACGCAAGGAAGAAGAGGTGGCGAAGCCGCCACCCGGTCCTAACACGGAAGAGCTTTTATTGGCGTAAATCCGTGATTTGATAAAAAAAGGAAATTAGGGGCAACTGCCTACCTGTGGCTTTCCCTGAGAATAAGCCGGCTGCAGCTCACCACGAGTACAGTGGCACACCCTTGCACGAATACCTTCATGCCGCATACCGGACACGCTTTTTTACAAACCCAAATCGCTCAAACCAGGATGGTCCTGCGGCCTTGGTCCGAGTGGCCAGAGGAACTTTCGGTCGGTTTTCTGAATCGGCAAATCATTGATACTCGCATAGCGGCGCATCATCAACCCCTGCTCGTTAAACTCCCAGTTTTCATTACCAAAACTGCGAAACCATTGAGCGGAATCATCGCGCCATTCATAGGCAAACCGCACCGCTATGCGATTTTCTGCACAGGCCCACAGCTCTTTAATCAAGCGATAATCCAGCTCCCTTGCCCATTTACGCTGCAGGAACTCGTGTACCTCCTCTCGCCCAACAGGAAACTCTGAGCGGTTTCGCCAGCGTGTGTTTTCCGTATAGACGAGCACAACACGATCAGGATCCCGTGTGTTCCAGGCATCCTCTGCCATGCGCACTTTCTGGACCGCAGTATCCAGTGTGAAGGGTGGAAGGGGCGGCTTTTTCTCCATGATTATCTACTCCTTAGTATTTATGGCCAGTCATGTAGACAGAGCTGTCTACCTGCTCGCAGTCTAGTCAAAGTAGACGGGGCTGTCTACAATAAGCACATGCTAATGACCGACGTCCAAGATATTCAGGATCGTCCTCCGAAGGAACGCATCCTGCTGACCGCCTATCGGCTGTTTTACCGCGAGGGGATACGTGCCACGGGGATTGACCGAGTGATCGCGCAATCATCTGTCACTAAAGTAACCTTCTACCGACATTTCCCCAGCAAGAACGAACTCATTCGCGCGTTTCTTGACTACCGCCATGAACGTTGGATGGAGTGGTTTGTCGATGCACTGCACCGCCGCGGTGGGAATATGGATGCGCTGGTCCCTGCTCTGGCCGAGTGGTTCCAGGACGAAAATTTTAGGGGATGTGCCTTCATCAACACTGTTGGTGAATTAGGAAATGTACTACCTGAAGTGATTGAAATCACGCGTCGTCACAAACAGGAGATGACGAACGTCATCACCGACCTGCTGCCCCCCTCAAGGGAACGCAAACAGCTAGCAAAGTCAGTCGCCTTGGCAGTGGATGGGGCGATTGTACTTGCCCAGTTTGATCAAAGCCCCGATGCCGCACTAAAGACGCTCGCCAAGTTGTTAGCTTTTTGCAAACTGAAGCGGCCGGTCAACTAAAAAACAACCATCTACGTATGCAGATCGCGCATCGTGCGATGAAACCATACTTAACTTCCGCGATAAGATGAGTTTCAGAGCCGGGTTTATGATTCGCCCCGGCAGTGAACTGCCGGGGCGTGTAACTACTCGCCGATGAACTCCATAGCGATATCGGCCAGGTCCTCGGCATAGAGATCGCGGAAAAAGTGGCCAGCACCCCCGATCACTTCAAAACTTACCGTGTCACGCTCGGCCACCTTGGCCATCTTTTCCGGCAAATTGGCAACCACCGTATCAGCACCGCCGGCAATGACCAATACTGGCTTGTCAATCGATTCGACCACGCTCGGCGTGTTCATTTTCGGATCGTGGCGGTAGTAAGAAACAAAGGCATCGGCAGTGGCGGTGGTATTTTCGCAGTAGACAAAATCCACTGACTTAAGCAGGGCCTTGCCCTTACCCTCGGCCACCAGCTTCTCCGCTTTCGCCAGCAATGGCGCTAGCGGTTTACCGTAGCGTTTTTCATAATCCTTCGCCTCATACCCCTCATCCCAGGTTTGCGGCGCCACAAGTATCACGCTGCGGATCGCATCGCTATCATGGGCAGAGGCAAAACGGGCGGTCTGGTTACCACCGCGGGAGTGACCCAGCAGCACCATCTCGTTGACTCCCTGCGCTTGCAGCCAGTTCTGCCACAGGCCGATCTCTTCAACGGCATCCGTATGTTTGTGGGTATGAGTCGAAGCACAGTCATACATCCCTTCGCGATCGCTCTGTCCCAGGCTCAGGGTGATGGACAGCGAGCTGACGCCGCGATCAAGAAAGGCCTGTTGCAGCGCCTCCATAATCTCCATCCGACCATGGGCCAGTGTGCCGTGGGTCATCAGCATCACCGGCCCCTTCTGCCATGCCTCGCCGGTGGTCTCCAGGTTGGCATTGAGCTTTAGGTCGCGATGCTCAAGGTTGATGGTCTCCGCCGAAAGCGGGGCAGCCAGACATAAAGCGGCTAATGCCAGGAATATTTTTTTCATTCGAATGACTCCTTATTCATGAGGGTACTTTATTGTTTGTTTTCATGTGCCACTGGTAAGCCGGCTAAACGCCACTCGGGGAAGCCGTCCTCCAGTCGATACGCTGTAAAACCATGCTCACGCAGCCTGGCCACAGCCTCAAAGGCTAAAATGCAATGGGGGCCACGGCAGTAGGCAACCACTTCATGGCCCTGATCCATTTCATCAAACTGCTCCTCAAGCCGGGCCAGCGGGACATTGACGGCGCCGGGCAGGTGCCCTGCAGCATACTCTTCCGGAGGCCGGACATCGAGCACCGTCACCAGACCGTCACGCACCCGCTCCAGCAACTCGGTGCGGGCCAACGGCTCAAGGGCATCACGGGTCGTGAGGTAGGTCTGCACCAACTGCGAGACCTCCGCCAAATGCCGTTCCGCGACTCGGCGCAGGGTGCCAAACAGCTCCAGCACATCATCGTCGCTGATGCGGTAATAAACCTTGAGCCCCTCCTTGCGGCACACCACCAGTCCGGCCTGGCGCAACTGCTGCAGGTGCTGCGAGGTGTTGGCAACAGTGAGGCCGGCGACCCGCGCCAGCTCTTCCACGCTGCGCTCCCCCTGGGCGATGAACTCCAGCAACTCAAGTCGGTTACCGTTACTCAGCGCCTTGCCGACACGGGCAAACTGGGCGAAAAGATCCTGCTTGAAGTGGCCGCTTGACATAACCCTGCACCTTGAGAATAATCTATTCAATTAATCGATTGAATAGTTAATTTTATCGATTCAGTATAACATTCACCTCATCCGCCACAAGGCGTTTTCAGGCAAAAGGGGGAGTTCGACCATGGTAGTCAACGACTGGATCATGCAGCACGAGGTGACCATCCGCCTCGGCTTCTTCTTCGGTATCCTGGCGCTCATCGCCCTGTGGGAGATCGCCGCGCCGCGGCGGCCACTGACCGTCTCCAAGCTGCTGCGCTGGTCCAACAATCTCGGACTGGTCTTCTTCAATAGCTTCCTGCTGCGCCTACTCTTCCCCGCCGCAGCGGTCGGTATGGCCGCCTTCGCCAGTACGCAAGGCTGGGGGATCTTCAACTATGTCGAGGTGCCGTTCTGGCTGGCGGTGGTGGTGTCGGTGGTGGTGATGGACTTCATCATCTACCTGCAGCATGTGATGGTCCACGCCGTGCCACTCTTCTGGCGCCTGCACCGGGTACACCATGCGGATCTCGACTACGATGTAACCACCGGCGCACGTTTTCACCCCATCGAGATTATCCTCTCGATGCTGATCAAGTTCGCCACCATCGTCGTGCTTGGCCCGCCGGTGGTAGCCGTCGTGATCTTCGAGGTGGTCCTCAACGGCCTGGCGATGTTCAACCACGGCAACATCCGCCTGCCGCTGGGGCTGGATCGGGTACTTCGCCTGCTCATCGTCACGCCGGATATGCACCGGGTCCACCACTCGGTGGAGGATGACGAGGCCAACAGCAATTTCGGCTTCAATCTCTCTCTGTGGGACCGTCTCTTCGGAACCTACCGCGACCAACCGCGCGGCGGCCACCTGGGGATGACCATCGGCATCCACAAATTCCGCAACCCGGCTGAGGCGAGCCGCTTCGACGGGCTGCTGTTGATGCCGTTCCGTGGCAAGGTGAGCGACTATGCCATTAACCGCCGCAACTGGAACAATCCGGATTAACAGCCCAGGTACTGAATATCGTGCTTTAATCTGACAGACCGTACGTGCGGAGGTGTCGGGCCGAGGCCCGACTTACAACAGCAACCACCTATTGAAAAAAAGACGCCGAAACACTAAAGAAGTCCGGGGAGACTTGCCCGGCATGGCTTCTTGGCGTAAAGCAACCAGGGATAATTTTATGAACAAAACCCTTCTGCGCGGTGCACTCGCCGCCCTGGTTATCGCCGCCATTGCCATGGCGGTGAGCTACCGCGACCTGCTCAGTGCCGAGGCGCTGGAGCAGTGGGTGGCCAATGCCGGCCTGGCCGGTCCTCTGCTTTTCATACTGATCTACACCCTCGGTACGGTGCTGTTTCTACCCGGCTCGGTGCTGACCCTCGCCGGCGGAGCGATCTTCGGTCCGCTCTGGGGCACTCTCTTCAACCTCACCGGCGCCACCCTCGGCGCGACTCTCGCCTTTCTCATTGCCCGCTACCTCGCCGCCGACTGGGTGGAACGCAAGAGCGGCGGCCGGCTAAAACAACTCAAGCACGGCGTGGAGAGCGAGGGATGGCGCTTCGTCGCTTTCGTCCGCCTGGTGCCGCTATTTCCGTTCAATGTGCTCAACTACGCCCTCGGTCTCACCCGCCTACCTCTCTCCCACTACATCATCGCCTCCTACACCTGCATGCTGCCGGGGGCCATTGCCTATACTTACCTCGGCTATGCCGGGCGCGAGGCGGTGGCCGGCAGCGAGGCCGCGGTCCAGAAGGGGTTACTGGCGCTGGCACTACTCGCCGCGGTGGCCTTCCTGCCGCGGCTCATCGGTCGACTACGCCAAGGGCCGATGCTTGACACAGAGACCTTGAAGCAGCAGCTTTCCGGTTCGCCGCCGCTGCTGCTCGATGTGCGCACCCCTGAGGAGTTTCATGGCGAGTCCGGCCACATACCCGGCGCACTGAACATTCCATTGCAGGAGCTCGAACGACGGCTGGAAGAGCTGGTACCACACGATGAAACGCCCATCGCCATCATCTGCCGCACCGATGTGCGCTCCAACAAGGCGGCACTGCTGCTGGCAAAAAACGGTTTTTCTCATCTCCATGTAGTACGCGGCGGCATGAGTGCCTGGAACGAACGCGGCTACCCCGTAGAACGGTAATCATTGAGGTATCCCAATGCATGACATGCTGCCCCTGCTGCACCCTGGCAAAAGCGACTTCCCGCCGCTGCGCCGCGGCGCGCTGGAGACCTTTCAGGTCAATCTCGGCTATCTCTGCAACCAGCAATGCCTCCACTGCCATATCAATGCCGGACCGAAACGCACCGAGGTGATGGCGGGGGAGACGGTAGATATGGTGCTGCGTTTTCTTGAGCAGCACCGCACCCCCAGGCTCGATCTGACCGGCGGTGCACCAGAACTCAATCCCCATTTTCGCCGCCTGGTAAGCCGCGCCCGGCAACTCGGCGTGGCGGTGATTGACCGCTGCAACCTCACTATTCTCAATGAGCCGGGGCAGGAGACGCTGGCCGAATTTCTCGCCGCCGAACAGGTCGAAGTGGTCGCCTCAATGCCCTGCTATCTTGAGGAGAATGTTAACGGTCAACGCGGCAAAGGGGTGTTCGACGCTAGCCTCGCCGGGCTGCGCCAGCTCAATGCCCAGGGCTATGGCGAGCCCGGCAGCGGCTTGGTGCTGAACCTAATGTACAACCCCACCGGCACCTCCCTGCCGCCACCACAAGAGGCATTGGAGCAGGACTACCGCCGGGTGCTCGGCGAACAGTACGGGATCCGTTTCAACCGCCTGCTCACCCTGGTAAACATGCCGATCCAGCGCTTTGGCAGCACCCTCGTCTCCACCGGGCAGTTCCAGGATTACATGGCGCTGTTGCGCGACAACTTCGTGGAACAGAATCTGGCACAGGTGATGTGCCGCAGCCTGATCAGCGTCGACTGGCAGGGAAATGTTTATGATTGCGACTTCAACCAGGTGCTGTCGCTGCCGCTGTCCGGTGCAGCCACAGGGCCGCGCCATCTCAGCGAACTCGATAAACAGCGGCTTGCCGGACTCCCTATCGCTGTAGCCGATCACTGCTATGGCTGCACCGCCGGCCAAGGCAGCAGCTGCGGCGGGGCGCTGGGCTGATTGATCCCGGGTTCATGATCACACCGCACGAAGGCGCTCTGCTGATCTTTGCCAAGGCCCCACTGCCAGGCCAGGCCAAGACCCGCCTGATTCCGGCGCTTGGCGAGAAGGGTGCCGCCGGGCTACAGCAATATCTTCTCAATTCGACCCTCGCGACTGTCGGAAGTCAACCGTGTGGCGTGTTTCAACTTTGGTGCACTCCCGACACCGGTCATCCCGCGTTCATCGACGGTGCGGCCCGGTATCCGCTGCAACTGTACCAGCAACAGGGCGATGATCTCGGGGCGCGCATGGCGCACGCCTTCGAGTGCGCCCTGGCAGAATATTCATGGGCTCTCATCATCGGTACCGATTGTCCCGGCCTCACCACCGACGATCTTCTCCACTCCGCCGAGCTGCTGCGCCAAGGGGCCGACGCTGTGCTCGGCCCGGCCGCCGACGGCGGTTACTACCTGCTGGGTCTACGCCGTTTCGAACCCTCGCTGTTCAATGATATGGTGTGGGGTGGGGATGGTGTTCTGGCAGAAACCCGGAGGCGACTGCAACAGCTCGGCATGAACACCCGCCTGCTGGAGGTTAAACATGACCTCGACCGTCCCGAGGATCTGCGTCACTTTCCCGATCTTCGATTTACTTCTACTACAGGACCCTATGAATGAATTGGTTAGACAAAATCCCACTTTCGACCCTGCTTATCGTCGCCCTGCTGCTGGGGCTAGCCCCGTTCACCCCGGAGCCTCACCTGTGGGAAAAACTCAAGATGCTCGCCGCTGGTACACTGGCACGTCCCATCGATATCTTCGACCTGCTGATGCATGGCACACCCGTGCTCCTGCTCGTACTAAAGCTGGCCCGCCTCAGCCTGAAAAAAGGCACGGCCTGAATGTTCCAACTAGCTCGTTAAAGAGATAGAAACATGCACAGAGTGATCATTGAGACCTACCCGCTACTAGAGACACTGGCCAACGCTGAAATCATTGAAGGAAAATTTCTCCAGTTCCGCTGGCAAGGCAACGAATATCTGCTCTTTGCCACCCGCAACGAGCATCTCTTCCATAATCAGATGCTGGGCCATTTTCTTACCGACCATAATCTGCCCCATCAATGGCGCGATGCCGAACATTTGGAGATCACCCTGTCAGATTTAACGGTGGTCGGTGGCGGCCGTTTTCACTTCACCGCCAATCCCGCGCAACTGAGGCTCTGGGACAACTCCATGGCCTACGGGCGGTTCGACAAAACAGGGCTGGCAGACAGGCTCAAAGAGAGTGGGCATCCCTTTGGCAGCGGGAACATAGTAATAAGTTAAGATTCACCGTATCAGAGACGTCATGCATCAGCGGCATGCCAGCCCTGCAGGAGGAAGTTCTCCACGATCCACTCGTAGGAATAGTCATAGTCGCGGTCTGACACCGGATATTCGTCTTCCGCACGGCAGAGAAAGCGCTCATCATCCAAATTCCACACCACGAAGGTAAGAGGCCCCGAATACCAGCGCCCCTCGTTAACCTCCATTCCCACCCTGGGTGGTTCTTCGTTTTCCAGCTCATAGTAAAGAACGGTGCAGCCCAAAGAGTGGTCCGGTTCGCGCCAGACCCGTTTTTCAATGCGACACTGATACATGCTAACGGGACTCCCTCGCGGTGGGGCATTTGCGAGCAGGCGTGCCCCTTAACCTTAGCTCAAGTGTGTGTCACGTTCCTCGATAGTGCAAACGCGTCTTAAAATGCGTGGTTCACACAGTCGTGGGAAGTGGCGCAAAAGGTCGTCCGACAACCTGATGCGCCTCTCCCCTGCGGGAGAACGGTCGCGATTCGCTCGACACCCTTCGCGGCCGGGACACTCGCTCTCGCGACAAAATCACAAGCCCACTCTCTAGAAAGCAACTTCGCCGGGTGCCGCGCGCTTATGACAGACACAACAATCACGCTATTCTTTTTCGTAGCAGTCCTGTCTACCGGCAAAGGACCCCCTGCACTAAACAACCCAAGGGCAAGAAAACGCAATGCATGCACTTCTCCTCGATATGGACGGTGTCCTCTACCAGGGCGAACAGGCGATTGCCGGCGCACGGGAGGCTGTCGCCTGGTGCCATGAACAAAATATTCCACACTGTTTTCTCACCAACACCACCTCACGCCCTCGCTCTGTATTGGCGGAAAAACTTGGAGCAATGGGAATTACCGTTTCCACTCAAGAGATTCTCACGCCGCCTGTAGCCGCCGCCAGCTGGCTACACCAGCATGTTGAAGGTCCAGTCGCCCTATTCGTTCCCGAACTCACTCATGTGGAATTTTCCGACCTCACCATCGCCCGCGATGATCAGCGCCAAGTTGCGGCGGTGGTTCTGGGTGACCTCGGCGAGGCATGGGATTTTGCCACCTACAATCATGCCTTTCGCCTCCTGATGCAAAACCCTCAAACACCGCTCATCGCCCTGGGGCTGACCCGTTACTGGCAGGCGGAGGATGGCCTACGCCTCGATGTCGGCACCTTCATCAAGGGACTGGAGTACGCCACTGGACGAGAAGCGCTGGTCATGGGCAAACCGGCTGCACGGTTTTACGAAACCGCCTTGTCGCATCTCAATATCGGTGCGCAAGATGCCGTGATGATAGGCGATGACATCCGCGGCGATATTGATGGTGCACAACAGGCGGGGCTTCGCGCTGTGCTGGTACGCACCGGGAAATACCGCCCCGATGACCTGGAACAAGGGATCACACCCTATGCCGTGCTCGACTCCATTGCCGCCCTGCCGGCATGGTGGTGTCAGGAGATGCAGGATTAAGGTTCAAGGTGTAGTAGCGGCATCTTGCCGCGACTGTCTGATGCGCCTCCGTTCGGTCGCGGCTGGAAGCCGCTCCTACATAACCAAATCCCTCATACTGTGGGAGCGACCGTCCCGGTCGCGATTCTTTGCGGTGAGTACATCTTGTCGGAATGGGACGAGTAGTTACGTTCAAAGTTCCGGGCTTTAGCCCGACATCACCAGACTTCGTTAACCGCCGCTGCCGAACTAAAGTCCGACCTACAGCCACAGCTATATCAAATGCGTACGGCACTCAGCGGCTTGTGCGGAATGAAGATGCCGCAGCCGAGATGGCGATAGGGACCGAGGCTGTGCATCTGCAGGCGGAACGACTCTTCCAGGGACAGCTCCTCCACGCTTAACAGGCGGGTGCACAACCTCTGCCCCGGTGCGCGCAGGGAATGGGCCAGGCCCGGGAGGATCCGCTTCGGTCTCACGTCGATGGCGTGCATCTCCTCCAGCAGCCGCTCGATGAATTGCGTTTCGGTCTCCTCATCACCAATCACCACCCTTCGCGAAAAGAGGGAGCGGCTACGGCTTAACGGCAACAGAGTGGGTTTGCACAGGATCATGGCGTGACCTGCGACCCGCAGGTGCTTGCCTTCCAGTGCCTCTACCTCCGCCACCCGCTCCCGCGGCAGCCGCAACACCAGTTTGGTTCGTCGTGACAGGTGCAGCAGCTCGTCGGCCTTCTCCGGGCGCACCCAGCCATGGGCACTCTCTGCCACATGCAACGGATGAATACCCGCCATCGGCTCCTGTCCAAGCCAAGGAAGATGCGGCACCAATGCAGCAAACAGGGCATAGGCGTGATCCACCGGCAAAACACGGCAACGGATGGAAAAGACGAGATCGACCACTGCGTCAGGGATCGCCACAAAGTCATCAGTTGGCTCTTCCAACCAGTGCATATCTTGCCCTCCTTCTCTTCAGCTTAGGTGCCTGTTACTGCCTTTGCTATACTGCGTTATCTCAGTTCAAGACAGACACCAACATGGGACGCTGGCGACCACCGCAACCGAAACAATCCCCATACATTACAGCCGAGGGCTACGCGCACCTGCAGCTGGAGTTAAATGGTCTGTGGAGCCGACGCAAGGAGGTTACAGCGGCACTCTCCGCCGCCGCTGCTGAGGGAGACCGCTCGGAAAACGCCGAATACATCTATCGCAAGAAAGAGCTGGCGGGGATCGATCGGCGCATCCGCTACCTGCAAAAGCGCCTGCCCGATTTGACCGTGGTACGGCAGGCACCAACCCATCCCGGCCAGGTTTTCTTCGGTGCCTGGGTGACGCTGGAAGATGAGGATGGCAAGGAACTGACCTACCGCATCGTCGGGCCAGACGAATTTGATCCCGCCAAAGGGTGGATTAGCATAGACTCGCCGGTGGCCAGGGCATTGCTAAAAAAAATAGTTGATGACGAAATTTCCGTGGAAACCCCCCAAGGTCACAGGGACTACCTGATCACCCGCGTCAGCTACATCGCACCGTAACCCGGTGCCGTGACCACAACAACAGTCTTCCGGGTAATACGCCGCTGGGAGCACGGGTTGTCACGATCCTGCGCGTTACCCACACTCCACGCCAAGGGAAAAGCGCTGTTGAAAGCGGGCGATCTGATCCAGCAATACTGAAATATCGGCGTTGATTTGCGTACTTTGGAGAGGCTTGTGGTTCAGGGCATATTGAAGGGACGAGGCCGCGGCCTGGATCGCCGGTGCTCCGATAGCGCCGGCGGATCCAGCCAGCTTATGCGCTGCATTAAACATAGCGGGATAGTCCATAGCGTCATGTGCTGTGCGAAGCGCCGCCTCACTTTCAGGCAATATTCTTAAAAATTCATTGAGCAGCAGCTGGACGGTATATTCGTCGCCGGCCACGGCCGACAGAGCTGCAACGCGATCATAGATAGTCAAATTTCTGTCTCATCAGGAACCCCTTCAGCTGAGGATATTTGCTCATTTCCATCACACACCCTTGCCCCCGCATTCACGAGTAACTTTTGCCGTGAGCTTAAAGGCATTCTCGTCGTCCGCCAGAATGGCCAGCTGGGTGGGTCTCGCCGGCGGCACTAATGTTGCCTCGCCAGTCAGTGTTGTGTAGGCGATTCATCAGGCGGGGTCATCTTCTCGATAAGCGACAGGACCTCCCTGATCCCTGCCATATCTTCGAGCATTCGCTGTAATGGTGAGCGGCCGCGTAACCAGATATTGGGATTGCTCACCCACTGTTCTCTCAACAGCGGCTGGTCGACATACTTTTTCGACAGCTGGCGATCGATGGCCAGCAGCAAACCGGCCCGCTCCAATACGCTGGTTGTGTTGGGCAGCGCAGCGCCCTCCCACAATGAGCTTATCTCTTCCATCCCTAGCAACTCCGCTTGTTGCGGTGGCTCAATGCCCCAATTCCTGAACAGTGCCAGCATGGTCTCTGCCAACGCGCGGCGCCCTTCACTGGTCTCCATGCCGCTGAGGTAAGTCTCACTCATTGTTTTCACTCTCCTGTCTCTTGCCTGCCTAATGGGGATGGATGGGCCTGTGGCCTAGCATGCGTCAATGAGAAACAAACTCGTGCTCACTCCTCTTGGCTGAATCCGGTAATCACGTAACCGCCAGACTTTTTATCCAGTTCCAATTGTACGAGGTTTTCGGCCTGCGCTGCCTCCAGTAGTTGGCCAAAACTTCGAAAACCATGATAGCTTTCACTGAAACCCGGTTTTCGCCGCTTGATCGCCTGCTTGACCATCGAGCCCCAGACCTTCTCCTCTTCGCCGCGTTCGGCAAACAGATCTTCCACCGTTTCCACGACAAGATCGAGGGCCTCCTGACGTTTCTCTTCATCGCTCTTGCCAGTCTCCTTTTTCTCGCTTTTCTTTACCGACTTACGCTTCTGTTTACGTGGTTTCTCATCGACACGCACCAGATCGTCGTAGTAAATAAAATCGTCACAGTTGGCCATCAGCAAATCGGATGTGGAGTTCTTCACACCCACCCCGATCACCACCTTGTTGTTCTCACGCAGCTTGCTCACCAACGGTGAAAAATCGGAGTCACCACTGATAATGACAAAGGTGTCGACGTGGGACTTGGTGTAACAGAGGTCAAGGGCGTCGACCACCATACGGATATCAGCCGAGTTCTTGCCCGACTGGCGCACGTGCGGGATCTCGATCAACTCAAAAGCGGCCTCGTGCATCGCCGCCTTGAACTCCTTGTAGCGGTCCCAGTCGCAGTAGGCCTTCTTCACCACGATGTTGCCCTTAAGCAGGAGTCGCTCAAGCACCTTCTGGATATCGAAGGCGGAGAAGCGTGCATCACGCACGCCAAGGGCGATGTTCTCAAAATCGCAGAACAGCGCCATGCTGTGTACTACAGATTTATCTGTCGCCATTTATTTTGCCTTTTGATCTTCTTCTATAACATAGAGCCACGATACGAACGTTATTACAAGATACGTGCGGCTATCATTGCATGAAGAGTATTTTTATTTCGATTCACCCGGACCTTCTCGACACTCTTTCAGACTCTTACGGCACTGTTCCTGGAGTGCCTTACGCGCTGACTCATCGGTAAACCCTGCTTGTAACTGTTGCTCATCCAGCGCTACCCGATAACTGCCCCAGCCTTCATCAACGGCGCACTCCACCTTCAACTCCCAGAAGCCGTCGCGCAGTTCGATCTCGAATAGGTAAGCGTCCAGCCCCAGGTCATCGAGTATATCGCCAATCAGCAACCGTGCCTGGATCAGATCACGGGATGTCATCGCCATAGTGGTCTCCCCTAACAGCCTCAGCCCTTCTTGACCCTTTCCATCAGGGTCTCGATCATGTCCATCGGCAAGGGAAAAACGATGGTGTTGGATTTGTCCCCGGCGATATCGGTCAGGGTCTGCATGTAGCGCAGTTGTAACGCCTGAGGTTGCCCGGCCAGGATTTTGGCCGCACCCAGCAGTTTTTCCGATGCCTGCAGCTCGCCCTCAGCGTGAATCACTTTGGCACGCCGCACTCGTTCGGCCTCCGCCTGTTTGGCAATGGCGCGCACCATGCTTTCATCGATATCGACATGCTTGATCTCCACGTTGCTTACCTTGATGCCCCAGGAGTCGGTCTGCTTGTCGAGGATCCCCTGGATATCCGTATTAAGCTTCTCTCGCTCGGCCAGCATTTCATCCAATTCATGCTGGCCCAGCACGGAGCGCAGCGTGGTTTGCGCCAGCTGACTGGTGGCATTGTAAAAATCCTCCACCTGGATAATGGCCTTTTCCGGTCCAATCACACGAAAATAGACCACCGCATTGACCTTGACCGAGACGTTGTCGCGGGAGATCACATCCTGGCTCGGCACATCCATGACGATGGTGCGCAGGTCGACCCTCACCATCTGCTGGATCAGAGGAATGATAATAATGAAGCCGGGACCCTTCACCTTCCAGAAGCGGCCAAGCAAAAACACCACGGCACGTTCATATTCGCGCAGGATGCGGATCGCGCTCAACAGGAACACCGCCACCACGGCGATAATGGTATAGAGCGTATAAGCAGTCATCACACCTTCTCCTCTTGTTTGTGTGTCAGCGGTTCAACCTCCAGCACCAGCCCATTCAGGCCGCTTATTCTGACGGTTTCCCCTTTGTGCACCGGTGTGCGGGTTTTCGCTGACCAGATTTCGCTATGTACAGAGACGATCCCTTCGTCTTCGAAATCCGTCAGTGCCACCGCCGCGCCGCCGATGATCTGCTCCATACCACTGACGACCGGTCGGTGCCGTGCCCGGAATGCCATGCCGATGGCAAACACGAACAACAACACGCTGGTGGTTGCAAAGGTGATAATCACCGAGAGGTCGATGCCAAAACCAGGCACCTCGGTATCGATCAGGATGATTGAGCCGAAGACAAAGGCGATCACCCCGCCGATACCGAGCATACCGAAGCTCGGCTCGAAGGCCTCGGCCACCATCAGCGCCACACCGAGCAGAATCAGTGCCACCCCGGCAATGCTGATCGGCAACAACTGGAATGCATAGAGCGCCAACAGCAGCGCGATGGCACCGATGGTGCCGGGGACGATGGCGCCAGGATTGGAAAATTCAAAGATCAGACCATAAATGCCGATCAGCATGAGAATATAGGCCACATTGGGATTGGTGATTACGCTGAGCAGGCGGCTGCGCCAGTCCGGCTCCCACTCACGCACCGGCAATCCTGCCAGCCGCAATGTACGCTCGCCACCCTGCACCTCAACGACTTGCCCCTCGACCTGTTGCAACAAATCGGCGACGTTGCCTGCAATGGTGTCGATCACCCCCAGCGCCAGCGCCTCCTGTGCCGGCAGACTGGCCGCTTCACGCACGGCCTTCTCTGCCCACTCCGCATTACGATTACGCAACTGTGCCAAACCGCGGATGTAGGCGATCGCATCATTGATCGCCTTGCGCTCGCTGGCACTCTTCGCGGTGTCTGGTTCAGGTACAGGCTTCTCTGCCCCCCCCTGCGGCGGCTCCTCCCCGTTGTCATCGCCCCCGGGGAATCCTCCGCCGATCGTCACCGGTGTCGCTGCGCCGAGGTTGGTACCCGGTGCCATTGCCGCGATATGACTGGCATAAAGGATATAGGTGCCTGCGCTAGCCGCACGCGCACCGCTTGGCGCCACATACGTGGCCACGGGCACGGCAGAGTTGATGATACTCTTGATAATTCCGCGCATTGCCGTATCGAGACCACCCGGGGTATCCATACGGATCACTACCATCGCCGCCCCCTCGGCGGCGGCGCGGGCCAAAGCGCGCGAGAGATAGTCATCGGTTGCCGGTCCGATGGCCCCCTCTACCGTCAGCAGCATCACGTAACTGCCGACACCTTGCACTCCGCTATCCTCCTGCGCGACGGCAACAGCGCCGGGGAACAGCATCAACAAAACCAGCAAGTACAACGATCGCATCATCGCTCCCCCGTCATCACAACATAAGCATAGATACGCCCATTGCCCTTTGCGATGTGCTCTGTGGCTGGCTGGGGCAGGCTCCCTGCGCTATACCGTCACACTCGGGGCTAACAGTGATAGCCGCTCGGACCAGGGAAACGGAGCACCATCAACAGGAGTGTCATGAGAGACGCAGAGTGTGTTGAGTTTTTGCAGTGGGCACTGCCGCGTATGCACATGCGCTGGCAGGGGTTTCGCAAGGTACGCGGTCAGGTGTGCAAGCGTATCGCCCAACGTATCGGGGAGCTAGGTCTGCCCGGTGTTGAAGCCTATTGCCATTATCTTGCGGAGCAGCCGCAGGAGTGGGCCTTGCTGGATGGGCTGTGCCGGGTAACGATAACGCGCTTTTACCGTGACCGTCTGGTATTCGACACCCTGACCCGGGAAGTCCTGCCGCAGCTGGCCGAAGCAGCGCGGGCATCCGGGGGCAGCGTCATTCGGTGCTGGAGCATCGGCAGCGCCTCGGGCGAGGAGCCCTACACACTCGCCATCCTTTGGCAGGAATACCTTGCCGCCGACTACCCTGAGTTGTGTTTCACTGTGCTGGCAACCGAGGCTGATCCACACCTTATCGCACGTGCCAGACGCGCCTGTTATCCGCTTTCTGCAGTGAAGAACCTTCCGCAAAACCTGCGAGCAGCGGCATTCCAGTATACGAATGACGAGTACTGTCTCAAACCTCACTACCGCGGTCTGGTGCAATTCCAGCAACAGGATATCCGCCACCCACAGCCTGCCGGATTGTTTGATCTCATCCTCTGCCGCAACCTGGTGTTTACCTATTTTGATGAGTCACTGCAGCAAGAGTGCCTGCAACGACTCCACTCACGGCTGGGGCCTGCGCGCTGGCTGATTCTCGGCGTGCATGAACACCTGCCATCAAATCAGTCGGGGGTTTTGGAGATCTCTCAACGACTGGGGCTTTACCGCAAGGCGTAATCGCTCCCATCTCAAGCATTTTACTTCTGGATCTACTACCATATCGGCCCATTTCACCGACCGAGGCTTACGGGTGCACGATTTCATTCCTGGACAACGCTGGATCAGCGACGCTGAATTGCAGATGGGACTTGGCACGGTGCTCACCGTGGAGCACCGCACGGTGACCGTGCTGTTTCTCGCCACCGGCGAGACGCGCACTTACGCAAAACAGAGTGCGCCGCTGACCCGGGTCGCCTTCGGCCCTGGCGACCGTGTACGCGCCCACCAGGGATGGACCCTGCAGATCGAAGCGGTCCGCGAGGAGGCGGGGCTACTAACCTACATCGGCAACCGGGAAGACGGTACCGCGGCACGCCTGCCCGAAGGCGAGCTGGATAACCTGATCCGACTCAACCGCCCGGCCGAGCGCCTGTTCACCGGCCAGGTCGATGCCCACAAGTGGTTCGAGCTGCGCTACGAGACCCTGCAACACGCAGGTCGCCTCGCCCGCTCCGAGCTGCGCGGCCTCACCGGAGGACGTACCAGTCTCATTCCACATCAGCTCTATATCGCCCATGAAGTGGCCAACCGCTATGCGCCGCGCGTGCTACTGGCCGATGAGGTGGGCTTGGGAAAGACCATTGAAGCGGGGCTGATCCTGCATCAGCAGCTACTCACCGAACGGGCGCAGCGCGTCCTCATTGTGGTGCCGGAAAGTCTGATGCACCAGTGGCTGGTGGAAATGCTACGCCGGTTCAACCTCTTTTTTAGCGTGTTCGACGAGGAGCGCTGTCTGGCCATCGAGGAGAGCAGTGGCCAGGAAAATCCGTTTCAGGCGGAGCAACTGGTGCTTACTACGCTGGAGTTTTTTGTCGCCCACCCCGCTCGCCACCGCCAGGCCCTCGAGGCCGGCTGGGACCTGCTGGTGGTCGACGAAGCACACCACCTGACCTGGTCACCCGAGCAACCAGGCACCGAATATCTGCTGGTCGAGCAGCTGGCCGCTGCCACTACCGGCGTATTACTGCTGACCGCCACCCCCGAGCAGTTGGGCAAGGAGAGCCACTTTGCACGTCTTCGCCTCCTCGACCCGGATCGCTTCCCCGATTTCGATGCCTTCGTCGCCGAGGAGGCCGCCTACGAACCGGTGGCCCTGGCGGTACAAGCGCTACTTAGCATGGAGCCGCTGAATAAGGCGGCACACCGCACCCTGACCAACACCCTCGACGAGGGCGACAACCGCCCTTGGCTGGAAACGGTGCAGGATGCAAACGCCACAGCCGAGATACAGCAGGCGGCACGACTGGCACTGGTCGAACACCTGCTGGACCGCCACGGCACCGGCCGCATGCTCTATCGCAATACCCGCGCCGCGGTAAAAGGTTTTCCTTCGCGCCGCCTGCATACCTGGCCACTGCCGTTACCCGAGGCCTACGCCGAATGCCTCACTGATTTCCATAACAGCGGCGTTTCCGACCCGCAACAGCTGCTCAGCCCGGAACTTCTGTACCAGGCCAGCTCAAGCAAGGCCCTGCCGCACTGGAGCACCATCGACCCGCGGGTTGAGTGGCTCGGGGAGCAATTCAAAAAACTGCGCCCGGCCAAGGTGCTGGTGATCTGCGCCAGCGCCGATACTGTCATCGACCTGGCCGAGGCGCTCCGCATCCGTACCGGCCTTCATGCTGCCCTGTTCCATGAAGGCCTGAGCCTGCTCGAACGCGACCGGGCTGCCGCCTGGTTCGCCGACCCCGAATACGGCAGTCAGGTACTGCTCTGTTCCGAGATCGGCAGTGAAGGGCGCAACTTCCAGTTTGCCCACCACCTGGTACTGTTCGACCTGCCGCTTAACCCGGACCTGCTGGAGCAGCGAATCGGCCGACTCGATCGCATCGGCCAGAACGAGACTATCGAGATCCATGTGCCTTATCTGGAACAAAGCGCGCAGGCAGTGATGCTGCAGTGGTATCACGAAGGGCTCGGCGCCTTCGAGCACACCTGCCCTGCCGGACACAGCGTGTTCGTGCAGATCCGCGACAGCCTCATCGAGGCACTGCACCAGGAGGACGAGGGGCTCGCCGATCTCCCGGCACTCATCGGCACCACTCGACGGCTGCATCAGGCGCTGAACGAAACGCTGCACCGCGGCCGCGACCGCTTGCTCGAATACAACTCCTGCCGCCCGCAGGTTGCAGAGGCACTGCGTACGCGCGCCGCTGCCGAGGATGCGGCCTCCCACCTGCACGACTATCTGGAAAATGTTTTTGACTGCTACGGCGTCGACACCGAACTGCACAGTGACATGGCACTCATTCTGCGTCCGGGCGAGCAGATGCAAACCAGCCACTTCCCCGGCCTGCACGAGGAGGGCATGACCGTGACCCTGGACCGCAGCACCGCGCTGGCCAACGAAGACATGCACTTTCTGACCTGGGAACACCCGTTGGTGCGCGGCGCAATAGAGATGGTATTGACCAATGAGCTTGGTAACAGTTCGGTCACCGCCGCCAAGCTTCCGGGGATAAAGGCGGGCACACTGCTGCTGGAGTGTCTCTTTATCCTGGAGAGTGCCTCAAGCGAAGCGCTGCAGGGCAGCCGCTATTTGCCGCCGACCATCCTGCGCATCCTTGTCGACATGGACAACCGCGACCATGCCGCCAACATCGAGGCCGGATCGATTAGCCGCGCCAGCTCACCGGTCGATACCGAAACCGCGGTGCGGATCATCAAGGCCTACGGTGAAGAGCTGCGCAACATGATCGCCTCCGCAGAACGGATCGCCCGCGAGCAAACCCCGGCTTTCCTCACCGAGGCCCATGCCCAGACACGCCAGACGCTGCAGGGCGAGATCGATCGTCTGTATGCACTACGCCGGGTCAACCCCAACGTGCGTGAGGAAGAAATCCTCTTTTTCGAGCGCCAGTACCAGGCCCTGGAGCAAGTACTGGAAACGACCACGCCAAGGCTGGACGCGCAACGGGTGATTGTGACGACGTGACGGAGTGGTTAAAAGTTCAAATCGATGGCAGCCACTTCGACGCTTTACGCTAGGGGTTATGCAGTTCGCAGGCTGGATAAGCCCACGCGCATCCGGCCTACCCACTTGTCACTTACCTCCTTTGTGCAACGTGTTTACACCCTGGACATGTACTCGCCGGTTTCGGTATTCACCTTGATCATCTCACCGGGCGCAAGGTATTCAGGCACCTGTACCACCAGACCGGTGCTGAGGGTGGCGGGTTTGGAGCGGGCGGCGGCAGAGGCTCCCTTGATACCGGGTGAGCATTCAACGATCTCGAGCGTAACGGTGGAGGGCATTTCAATGCCCAGTAGCACACCATCGCCAATCAGCGCGGTCATTCCCTCCAGCCCCTCGCTTATGTAGGGTAATTCCTCTTCCAGGCTCTGCTCCGACACGACAAACTGATCGTAGGTCTCGCTATCCATGAAGGTACAGCCATCGCCATCACGATAGAGCAGCTGTACAGGACGGCGCACGAAATCGACCTCGCCGACCGACTCATCACCTTTGAAACTGCGCTCGAATTTCTGGCGGGTGACCACATTCTGACCCTTGACCTTGTACAGAGTGCTACCGCTACGTGATGAGGGCGACTGCACAGTCACCAGCTTAACCACAATCTTCTGGCCCTCGACCTCGATCACGGCCCCCTTCTTTATTTCGTTAGCTTTCATGACTTCCTCGCCGGGTTACAAAGTGCCGATTTTACTGTGCACAAAGACGCAAGGATACCGCTTCAGCGGCAACAACTTGACTAGCAACCCCTAACATCCCGCCATTGACAGCGACAGTCTCCACTCATCTGCCGGCACTATCTTGCGCGAAGCGGTAGAGGACGGTTATCTTGTGGACAGGCCCAGGGCGAACAGACGTGGAAACATGGCCCCTCCCCATACCCTCGCCCCGGCGCTGTCCGTGCTGAACTACCTTCAATACACAACCGTCCAGCCGATGTTCTGGGCTATCAGGAAACTTAATGCACGACTCCGCCATAGCTGAAACCCGCCAGCTCCAGCAGCGCATTCGGGCTGAAGCGATCGATATGCTCTACCGTCAAGCCGGGCTCATGCAACTGCTCTCCCTGCTCAATTGCGGTTTTCTGGTCTATTTATTGTGGGGCAAGATTGCGAGTGGAGTACTGCTTACCTGGATGTCACTGCTCATCACCGTCATCCTCGCAAAGAGCCTTCTCAGCTACCGCTACTGCAAGCGCCCACCAAACACGACGGAGCGCTGGGGAAACCTTTTTACTCTCAGCTCGTTTATCACCGGTATGATTTGGGGGGGCGCGGGCATCTTCCTTTTCCCGCCAGAACAGGTTGTCCACCAGGCGATCCTCTTTTTTCTACTCACTGGCATGGGTGCCGGCACCTATGTTGCTAACGCCAGTTACATTGCCGCCTTTTACGCCTTTTTCATCCCCACCCTGCTGCCGATCATCATTCGCCTCTCCCTTGAAGGCGACAGGCTCCACACCACGCTGGCTCTCTGGGGGCTCGTCTTTTCCCTTGCCTTCCTGTTCTTTGCCAGGAAAGCCAACCAGGAGCAGCATGAGGCGATCCGACTTCGCCTGCACAACCAGATCCTGGTCGATGAGTTGATACTCAAACACAATGCCGCCGAGCATGCCAATCTCTCGAAAACAAAATTCCTCGCTGCTGCCAGTCATGACCTTCGTCAACCCCTTTTTGCCCTGGGGCTGTATACCGAGATGCTGGAGGATGAAACCGATATCAACAAAACCCAGGAAATCTCCACACTGATCAAGCAGTCCTTCCTTTCACTTAAGGGACTGTTAGATGCATTGCTCGATATCTCCAAACTCGACGCCGGTGTGGTCAAAGTGCACAAAGAGTCCTTTCAACTACAGGACATTTTCGAGCGCATAGCCATCGACTATGCCCCCGTAGCCGCAGAGAAAAATATCAAATTACACATCGTGCCCACCTCTGCAGTTATCTATAGCGATCCCACGCTGGTCGAACGTATATTGCGCAACCTGGTTTCCAACGCCATCAACTACACCCGAAATGGAGGGGTGTTAGTTGGACTCAAACATTGTGGCAATCACTATGAGGCACGTGTCTACGATACCGGTATTGGTATCCCCAAACATGAGCAGGAAAATATCTTTCAGGAATTCCACCAACTGGCCAATCCCGAGCGTGACCGGGAGAAAGGGATCGGCCTCGGCCTTTCTATCGTACGCCGCCTGCTTGCCCTGCTCGATGAAACAATCACCGTACATTCGAACCCCGGTAAGGGAACAGCGATAGGTGTTAGCCTGATACGGAGCAACGGCTCAGCCCCCATCACTAATAAAGAATATCCCGCTCCTGACATTCCCATCGGTGCAATCATCCTGATCATCGAAGACGATGAAGAGGTATGTCAGAGCATGCGTACCTTTCTTGATGGGCTCGGGTGTGTGGTGCTTACTGCAGATTCAGAAGATGAGGCTTTGCGGATACTCCTCAGAGAGCAGATGGAGCCTAATCTGATTATCAGCGACTATCGCCTGCGCAACGAACAAAACGGCGTGGCAGCGGCAGAGACGGTGCTTGCCTATTTAGGCAAAACGTTGCCGGTGATGATTATTACCGGAGATACGGCACCGGAGCGGATCCGCGAAGCCCACTCGCATGGCTACCGATTGTTGCACAAGCCGCTGGCGCCAAAGGAGTTCGCTCTCACCGTAGCACAAATGCTCCGTGGCGAAAAAACCCGCTGAGGGCGGCAGTTCACTCTTTACGTCGAGCCGAGATCAGGATATTACGCGGAGTCAGTTCACGGGCGCAGAAGCTGCCGACCTCAACCGCATAGCCCTGTTGCTCGACAAAGGTTGCCAGGTCCAGCACCAGCCACAGCTCTAGGGCCCGGCGAAAGGCATGGCGCGCCAGCGACAGACGCATAGTTTCGCGCTGGCGCTGCCATCCGGCGGTCTCGGCGGCGGCCCAGTCCACAGCCGGCGGAAAATCCTCCCCCTCCCGTTCGGCCAATACCCGACAAAACCCGGCAAAGTCCCGCTTCAGCCATCGCTTGTCGATAGGCTTGATTGGGCGGTACTCGTGATCGGTCCCACTCCGGCGGCGCAGCAGATCAAAACCGAGCTTCCACGCCATCTCCCGATCACGCAAACGCACTTCCCGCCCAACGGCTGTCACTGTCTCAGTCACCGCCAGGCGCAGATCATCCCGTGCCAACTGTAATTGGGCATTAACGTTAAAGGGTTGGTAATGCGGCTTACTCAGTAGATGGTAGCAACAAGGGGCGATGTCGAATGCCGGTGCTTGTTCTTCCACCGCATGTCTTGCCAATATACGGTGCAGTTCACCACAAGCATGCAGTGCTACAGCATGGCGTCCCGCCACCGCATCTGAAGCGGAAGGTGCCAGTGCATCATCAAACTGAAATACCTGTTCGATGTTGGCGCGTCTGGCTAGCGCCTGCCCCTCATCACATAACACAGCATTATGCTCCAGCGTGACGACCGGTTGGAACCACTGTGCCGCCAGCAAACGTCCGAGGTGTCCCTTGCCGCCACACCACTCCAGCAGCGGTGCCTGCGCCTTGCCGACCACGGCAGCAAATGCCGTTACCTGTTGCCACTTGCGCCCGGGGATCCCATTGGCAAAGTGAGGACCGAGATCCTTCAACTTCGTCACGTCACGCAGGGGAAGCCGACTCAATTCATCCAGTTCAGCCAGGGAGGGAAGGTGTTTGGCTAGTAACGTCGACAGGGCCGCCCCGTCGTCGGTCAGCCGTGCCAGTTCTTCATCGGATAGCGCGAGCAGGGCCTCGCACAACGCGGGTAGACGCTTGCACCAGCTCGGGCGCGCCTCCTTGAACGGTTGCGGACGCCATAACCAGGCATGATCAGCAAGGAAGGTATCGAGCTGCCGGAAACGCTGTGCGAGGTTCATTTAAATCATTAAAAGCTTTCAGCGCAAAGGACGCGAAGGTATTGAGTGCGCTTGTTTGTGCCATCGATTGAATGGTCCACCCTGACAGAACGCGCCGTTACCGCTCCTTCGGAATATACCAATGCACGACAGCCGCAACCGCTATCTGACTCCGCGTTGCGCTGATTACACTTTCATCCTATCCCTTTGCGTCTTTGCCCTTTGCGTTGGATCTTTTAGACCGATGCCCGGTTGCGCGGTTTGCCGCTGCGGCGCTGGCCCTCTCCGCCTTCGCTGCGGGCGCGGTTGCCGTGGGGTTTCGGGCCTGCTGCGCGGGGTTTGCCGTTGCCGTTTGCGTTGCCGCCGCGTCCACCGCCTGCCTGATTGTGACCGCCCCGCGCCCCGCGGGCTTTTTGAATCGGCTCGGGCTTGATGCTCGGGTCAGGCTCGTAACCGGGGATAACCACCTTGGGCAGATCACGTTTAATCAGACGTTCAATATCGCGCAGCAGCTTATGCTCATCGACGCAAACCAGCGACATGGCCTCGCCCTCATTACCGGCGCGGCCCGTGCGGCCGATACGGTGCACATAGTCCTCAGGCACATTCGGTAGTTCGAAATTGACCACGTGCGGCAGCTGGCTGATATCTAGGCCGCGCGCGGCGATATCGGTAGCTACCAGCACGCGCACCGCGCCCGATTTGAAGTCAGCCAGTGCACGGGTGCGCGCACCCTGACTCTTATTACCGTGGATCGCCGCGGCGGTAATTCCGTCACGCCCGAGCTGTTCGGCCAGACGGTTAGCGCCGTGTTTGGTGCGAGTGAACACCAGCACCTGTCGCCAGTTCTGCGAGCCGATAAGGAATGAGAGCAACTCACCCTTGCGCACACGATCCACCGGATGAACCACTTGATTGACCAGTTCGGAGGAGGTGTTGCGTCGCGCCACCTCGATCAGAGCAGGATTATGCAGCAGACCGTCGGCCAGTTTCTTGATCTCATCGGAGAAGGTGGCAGAGAACAGCAGGTTCTGGCGCTGCTTCGGCAGCACCGCAAGCACCTTGCGGATATCACGAATAAAGCCCATATCGAGCATACGATCGGCTTCATCCAACACCAGCACCTCGACATGGGAAAGATCTACGGTCTTCTGTGACAGGTGGTCCAGCAGACGTCCTGGGGTGGCCACCAGAATGTCGACACCACGACGTAACTTCTCGATCTGTGGATTGATCTTCACCCCGCCGAAGATCACGACGGATTTCAGCGGCAGGTACTTGCCGTAGGTGACCACGCTCTCCTCCACCTGGGCAGCTAGCTCACGGGTAGGGGTAAGGATGAGGGCACGGACCGGGCGCGGGCCGTTGGCGCGGCGGTTTCGATTCAGGCGCTCAAGCAGCGGCAGGGTAAAGCCGGCGGTCTTGCCGGTGCCGGTCTGCGCCCCGGCCATGATATCACCGCCCTCTAGCACGACAGGGATCGCCTGGCGCTGGATCGGGGTGGGTTCGCTATAACCTTTTTCTTTTACCGCACGAAGAATATCGGCCGAAAGACCGAGGGTATCAAATGACATAGTGTGGATTACTCCTGGGTTCGAACCGCCGCCGCCCGTTGAAGGGGCCGGTCCAGGCAGTCCGAGGGGGTTTGATTCGAGGTTTACCGAGAGGACATTCCGCGAAGCAGGAGACGCAGACCGGATGCGTCAGAATGAGTGCCATTATACGCGATATTCCACCAAGGAAGTAAAATATCTCACCCCTTCTCTCCGCTCCTTCCCACTCACCGCGGCAAGTGTACCGTCCAGCTCCCGGCTGACTTCTTCCAAGCCGTGCTAGAATCCCACCTCGCACCATATCAAACACAGCGGTACACACTATGCTGAAAATCTCCGGCCAGATCTCTATTCCTGAAGAGGAAATCGAACTTGTCGCCATCCGTGCCCAAGGTGCCGGTGGTCAAAACGTCAACAAGGTCTCCAGCGCAATCCATTTGCGCTTCGATATCCGCGCCTCCTCCTTGCCCGCATTTTACAAGGAGCGGTTACTGGCGTTGCATGACCAACGTCTGACCAAGGAAGGGATTATCGTCATCAAGGCACAGCGCTATCGTACCCAGGAAAAAAATCGCGAAGAAGCACTGCAACGGCTGCAGCAACTGATACAGAGTGTCGCGCAGGTACAAAAGAAACGAACACCCACAAAACCGACGAAAAACTCACAAAAACGCCGTCTCGAGAGCAAAACCAAACACAGCCGGCAAAAGGCCTTGCGCAGCAAAATTACTGACCACTGAAAATCTCTCGTGCGTTGGACCTTCTCTACATCAAATTTCGATCAATTCCGTGTGGCCAAATCCCTTTTCGTAATTGAGCATCGAGATCACCTTCGGGGTAAGTCGCAGGATCGTTACCTCTGACGGGTCCGGTTCTGGCATTTCCTTTATCTGGGGGAATTTTTCCAGCATCAGCTGAGTGACATGTTCCGTCTCCTCAGGCGTGTTTACCTCTTCAGCCACCGCCGCCATCGACAACCCCTTTATCTTGCCCCAATCCTCTTCGGTGCTATCGATCGTCAGGGAGACACGCGGGTCGCGCTCGATGTTGTGCACTTTCTGTGCCTGGGGAAAGGTCATCACGTAGATCAGAAGACGATCACTGACATAACCCACCGTGGTGGCCTGTGGCCAGCCATCCTCACGATTGGTGGCAAGGGTCAGCACGGTATTCCGCGCCAGTATGTCGAGAATAAACCGTTCGCTTTCGGGCTCCATCGGGCGGCCTCCTGTGGTGCGTAGAAGCGGGATTAATTGCCTGAAAGTGTAGTTCGTTATCCGTAATGGGGGGCTGCTTTGGGGTTAAATTGGTAGGCCGGGTAGGCGATAGCGCATCCGGCCTACAGAACTTGGGAGGTTGCGTTTGTAAAGGGATGTGTCGCAGCAGTGACACAGCAAAAAAGCCTTTGCCTAGTCGCTCAGCCAAACCCACCAAACGTATCCCCGCAATTTACGCAGGGCTTGTTCAGTTTGGCCGCACGACGCATCGGCCACTCCTCAATGCCGGCACGCCAGTCGCTAACAAAGATCTCCAGTGACTCGACAAAATCCGGATCCTGCTCGGGGCGATTGATAGTGCAGTGGATCATCACTTCAGCGAAATTGGCGGGGTTCGGGCTGATGGTCCATTGCACCGCGTTTTTACAATTAGGCAGGGTAAATCGCACACCGTCACAAATCAGTTCACGGTGAACGCGAAATTCGCCCCACACGCAATAGATGTCCCCTCGTTCATCCTGCACTGACAGTACCTTGTCGATCGAGGCGCACCACTCCGCAAGATTAAAGATATTGATATAGCGCTGGATATCCGAGGCGGACATACGCACGTGGGCGTAGGCAAAAAATTCCATCTTTGCTCCCTTTGGCGGGCTCAGGCAGACACCCAGAGTGACAGCCATCCACCGTGTGCGCCAGACAAATTCGATTATCCACAATAAAATGGAATTTATGGCCAAAATACCTTTAGCAACAGCAGCCTCACAATGACTTGAATACTTACAATGCCGCGAATGCCCTGGCCATCCGCTTGCGGGTATCCTCATCAGGTAAACGGCCATACCCAGCCCCCATGTTCTCATGCAGATGAGAAACCTGGGTGGTTGCCGGTATGGCGCATGTCACTGCCGGGTGTGACACGATGAATTTGAGCATGAACTGCGCCCAGTTGTGACAATCGAACTCGGCGGCCCAGGCCGGCAGTGGCTTGCCTCGTACACGGCTAAACAGCGAACCGCCCCGAAAAGGGCGGTTAATAATTACCGCTAGCCCACGCTCGGCAGCGAGCGGCAACAGGCGCCGCTCAGCTTCGCGGTCGACAAGGTTATAGGTGAACTGCACGAAGTCGAAGTCATCCTCCCGCGCCATCACCTGCTCCAGCTCACCGTGGCGGCGACCGTGTGAGGTGGTGATGCCGATATAGCGGATCTCCCCCTGCGCCTGCATCTGCCGAAGTATTTCCAGATGTGCGCGCCAGTCCAGCATGTTATGGATTTGCATCAAATCAAAACGCTCCACTCCCCAGAGCCGGCGAGAATATGCCATCTGGTCGATGCCGAGGCGCTTGCCATAGGTCCACACCTTGGTGGCCGCGAACAGCCGATCATGCCGCATCTTCGGCAGACAGGCCCCAATCACCTCTTCGGATCGACCGTACATTGGAGAAGAGTCGACCACGACGCCACCCCGTTCAAAAAAGGCCTGCAACACCTCACAACGACGCTCACGTTCTCCGAAAAGGGTGCCCACATCGAAGGTGATCCAGGTGCCCAGACCGATCACAGGCAACCTCTCACCGCTGCCCGGGACC
>JBFFNE010000008.1:0-61600 GCA_041563315.1 Thiohalomonadaceae bacterium | reverse complement strand
TATATGTAGGAAGCATTAATAGATATAGGGACTTTTGCAGTGGGAGGGTGTGCCTGCCATTGCATGTTATCTTTCAAAAGGTGCTTCATGGAAATAGTCATCATTAGGCACGGACGGTCAATATTAAATACATTGGGTAAAGTCAGTGCATCTGAGTTTGGTGCTTGCGCTAGAGAGTATGATGTTATGGGTATAGATGAAAGTTACCCGCCTTCAACGGAAGTGATCGAAAAAGCTAGGTCTTGTAAGTATTCAGTGTGCAGCAACTTGGAAAGGTCACTACATTCAGCAAGACTTCTTAAAATAGAAAAACCAGATTTGGTCAGCCCTCTTTATCGGGAATGTGAAATCCCTTATACCAATTGGAACTTCCCCAGGTTGTCTAAAACTGTCTGGCCAATTATTTTTCGAATCTTTCAATTGATAGGGTATTCGCCTAATGCAGAGTCATATAAAGACATAAAGATGCGGGCCAAAGAATGCGCGGACCAATTAATTGAACTTGCCCAATGTCATGGTAGTGTGGTCTATGTTGGACATGGTGCTATGGGTTGGGTCTTGCATAAATACTTGCATAGCATGGGTTGGGTGGGGCCAAAAAAGTCTGTCAGAGAACATTGGGGTTACGGGGTGTATGAATGCAACGAAACATAACAAGGGAAAAAAACCAGGGTCAGAACACAGTTCTTGCAAATATTAGTGTTTACGGTGTTCTGAGCCCGATTGTTTGATGGTCACACCGTTTGGTTATCGGGCTGGCACACCTTGAACCAGGCTGCATAGAGTGCCGGGACGAAGCCGAGCGTGAGGGCGGTTGCCACGATGAGCCCCCCCATGATCGAGATTGCCATGGGTCCCCAGAAGATGCTTTGGGAGAGCGGGATCATGGCGAGGATAGCTGCGGCGGCCGTCAGTACGACCGGGCGGGTGCGGCGCACCGTGGCACCCACGATGGCCTGCCAAGGTTGAATGCCGGAGCTGATGTCGCGCTCGATCTGGTCGACGAGGATCACGGAGTTGTGCATGATCATCCCACCCAGTGCGATCACGCCCAGCAGGGCCACGAAGCCGAACGGTGCATGGAAAAGCAGCAACGCCGGTACCACGCCGATGAGTCCCAATGGCGCGGTGATGAAGACCATGAGCATGAGGGAGAAGCTCTGCAGCTGCATCATCAGGAACGCCAGCATGACCAGGAACATCCCCGGGAATATCGCCGCTAAGGCTAGATTCGATTTGTCGCTCTCCTCGATGGCACCACCCTTCTCGATGCGGTATCCGCTTGGCAGGCTGTCGAGAACCGGTATGAGCGCGGGCCAGATCTTGGCGGTGGCGTAGGGGCCCTGCACACCGTCTGCAAGGTCACTGCGCACGGTAATGGCCATGTTGCGGTTTCAGCACCACAGCACGGGCTCCTCGAAGGTCGGTTCGATACGGGCGATCTGTGAAAGTGGAACCACGGCGCCGGTGCGCGAGAATAAATTGATGTCGCCCAGACTCTCCAGCGAATTTCTTTCGTCGACATCGGCGCGCACCACGACGTCGATCAGCTCCTGGCCGCGGCGGATCTGCGTCACGGGGGCACCGGACAGGACAGTCTGCAGCGCCGCCGAGACATCGGCCGACGACAGGCCAAGCAGGCGGGCCTTGTCCTGGTCGATGCGGATCCGTTGCGCACGCACACGCTCGTTCCAGTTCAGTTGGGTATCGCGCACCAATGCACTTTTACTCACGATCTCCCGCACCCGGTAGGCAATGCCACGCACGGTGTCGGGGGCCGGGCCGATGACGCGAAACTGGACGGGGAATCCAACCGGCGGACCGAACTCGAGCCGCATCACCCGGCCGCGCACTAGTGGCTGCGCCTCGTCCTTGTTGAAATAGTCGAGAAGGCGGGCGCGCAGAGCCTCCCGAGCATTAATGTCGGAGGTCATGATGACGAACTGCGCGTAGCCGGGATTGGGCAGTTCCAGTTCAAGGGACAAGTAAAAGCGCGGCGCCCCGGCACCGGTATAGACGGTGAAGAGCCTTGCATCTGGATCCTTCACCAGCACCTTCTCGAATGTCCTGACCTGTTTCTGCGTCGCCGTGAAGGAGGCGCCCTCCTGCATGCGCAGTTCCACCATCAGTTCGGGACGCGCGGTGGTAGGAAAGAACTGCTGCTGCACCAACGTCATCCAGGCACCGGCAAGGAGGAACAGCACGCCGGTTGCAGTCAAAACCTTCCAGCGGTGACTGACACACCAGTCGACCCAGGTGCGCAGACGCTGATAGGCCAGCTTGTCGTAGGGATCGGCGTGCGTGCCTGTCGCCTTACTGGCCGGCAGCAGTTTCATCCCGAGATAGTAATAAAATGGGTCGGTGACAAATGAGAATCATAATCATATGCAGTTGTCACCGATCCCTTTTTTGGTCGCTTAACCATGAGAGTGCAAATGAAAAAATATAGCGTTTCTTATCTCATTGTTATTACGATTGTTACGGCATCAGGTTGTATGAAATCGCCAATTAAAGGTTCTGACCCCAATTTCGCTAGAGGACTGCGATACTACAGCGTAGAGCCAAGAAAAGTGGACACTATGGAAAGGTATACTGTCCCCGGAATTCCTATCGCGGCACATGGTATTCTACCGGCTCTGTGCAATCACACATCGACGGCCTTGACATGAATCCGCTTCTCGCCCAGCTTCGCACCCGTCTCCTGGCACACATCTGCGACGATCCGGCGCGCACCCCGCTCGGGGGCGTCGGCATCTTCCACTCACGGCGTCCGCAGAGCCTGCACAATGTCCCGATCCACCAGCCCATGGCTGTACTGGTCGTAAGCGGGCGCAAGCTGATCGCGCTGGGCGAACGCCGCATCGATATCGCGTCAGGCGAATTGTTGCTGCTGCCGGGCGGCTGCACCGTGGAGGTCGGCAACCATCCGGGGCCGCAAGGAGAGGATTACCTGGGCCTCGCCATCGCCTTCCCCGAAGAGAGCATCGCCCAGTTCCGGCGCAGCTACGGCCCCGAGACACTCGCCGATGCCGCACCGCTGTGGAGCGCGCCGGCCCCGGACGCCCTGATCACCGCCATGGCCCAGTGGGTCGACTGGTGCATATACCATCCGCTCGACCCCACCCTGGTCCGCCACCGCCAGGTCGAGATCCTGCTCTTGCTCGCCCGTGACGGCCTCGCCGGCAACCTGCTGCTGAGGGAGGCCTCCTGGCGGGAACGTGTCGCCCAACTGATTGCCCTCGCCCCGGCGCGCGACTGGAGTGCCGGCGAGTTGTGCCGCCGCCTCGGAATCGGTGAATCGACCCTGCGCCGCCGCCTCCAGGAAGAGGGCAGCGGCTTCCGCCAGGTGCTGGAGGAGAGCCGGATGGTGGCCGGACTCGCCCTGCTGCAGGAGACCTTCTGGCCGGTGGGGCAGGTAGCCGAGGCGGTGGGCTACAACTCCCACTCCCGCTTTAGCGAGCGCTTCAAACGCCGCTTCGGCCTCTCCCCAACCGAGCTGAAACGAAGCCGCGAGAGCAAAGGGGAGCAAAACGCGAGCGTTTGAGGCGAACTCGTCCAGCGGGATCCCCTATCCTCTCCCCGACACACCAACTAAGGAGAGTATTCATGAACCCGACCAGACCTATCGTCGTCCTGGCGGCCCTTGCCGCCGCCCCCCTCGCCCACACCTTCGAACTCACCAGCCAGGATATCGAGGCGGGCAAAGCGATGCCCAAGGCCCAGGAGTACCAGGGCTTCGGCTGCAATGGCGGCAACACCTCGCCGCAACTCGCCTGGCACGATGCACCGGCCGGCAGCAAAAGTTTCGCCGTCACCGCCTACGACCCCGACGCACCCACCGGCAGCGGCTGGTGGCACTGGTTGGTCTACAACATTTCCGCCACTGCCCATGAGCTGCCTACCGGTGCGGGCAACCCGGCGAAAGCTCTCGCTCCCGCAGGCAGCGTACAACACCGCACTGACTACGGTACCACCGGATTCGGCGGCGCCTGCCCGCCGGTGGGCGACAAGCCCCACCGCTACCAATTCAAGGTCTTCGCCCTCGATGTGGAGAAACTCGAGATCGCCCCGGAAAGCTCCGCGGCGCTGGTGGGATTCATGCTCAACGCCCACAAGCTGGGGGTGACGGAACTGGAGGCCCTCTACAAGCGCTGAACCGATTCCGCCGGCGTGCTCCGCTTCGGTGGGGTGCGAAAAAGGGGTCAGATTGAACCTCCCCCAGTTTAACGGACACATTTAATCAGCGACAATGCTGGCTAAGGAGTGTTCGACATGACTAGAAAACGTAAGCCCTATAAAACCTACACCAAGGAATTCAAGCAGGAAGCCGTCAGGATGATGGAAGAGTCTGGAAGACCTACTGCCGAGATTGCCATGGAACTTGGGATTCGCCGAAACCAACTCTACAAGTGGAAGGAACAACTACAAAGCCAGGGTGAGCAGGCTTTCTCAGACAGCAGAGGTCGCCCCAAGAAAGAGAATCAGAGTGAGCTAACCACTCTGCGACAGGAGAACGAGCGGCTGAAGGAGGAGCTAGAGATCTTAAAAAAGGCCGCGGCGTACTTTGCGAAGGAACTCAAGTGAAGTACGCCTTCATCAGAGAATACAGCAAGGACTACAGCGTAGTCAGGCTCTGCCAGGTACTGGAGGTATCTCCCAGCGGTTACTACGACTGGCGTGACCGCCCAGAGAGCATCAGAGCCAAACAGAATCGGCAGCTAGTGACTAAAATCACGCTGTTTCACAAGGCTAGCAGAGGGATCTACGGCTCACCACGAATCTATCGTGATCTTGTGGAGACGGGGGATGAAGTGGGAGCCAATCGAGTTGCAAGGCTCATGCGCCAAAACGACATCAAGTCGAAAATGGCGCGAAAGTTTGTTGTCACAACTTACTCAAAGAACACCATGCAGCCGGCACCTGATAGGCTTAGGCGTGATTTTGATGTCGAGTCACCGGATAAAGGCATGGGTGTCAGATACAACCTTCATCGCTACCCGGCAGGGTTGGCTTTATCTGGCCGTTGTGGTTGACCTATATTCACGGCAGGTGCTTGGGTGGGCCATGGGGGATAAAAACAATGCTCAGCTTGCTCAGGATGCCCTGACGATGGCGGTATGGCGAAGAGGTAAGGTAGACTCTGTTATCGTGCACTCGGACCAGGGAAGTACCTATGCGTCAGGCGAGTACCAACGGCTGTTGGAGGAAAACAAACTCATTTGCAGCATGAGCCGAAAAGGGGAATGTCTCGATAACGCAGTGGCAGAGAGTTTCTTTGGCACACTGAAAACCGAGCTGGTGGACCACGAGGATTATCGGTCGAAAGATGAAGCAAAGAAAAGCCTGTTTGAATACATTGAAGTCTTCTATAACAGGCGCAGACGACATTCGTATCTGGGCTACATCAGCCTTGTGGAATATGAAGCGAAGTTCGCCTCTTAATTCAACCGTCCGTTTTATTGGGGGAAGCTCAGATTTATTTATCCACCTCATTAGTTCATGCCCATGTTGGGCGTGCACAAACCTCTGATAAAAGGTCATAAAATGGGGCGGAGGGATTAAAAAATGAACAACTGTATAAAAAATAATCCCTCCGTCCCCTTTTTGCGCTCAAACCGACCCACTTCCGCGGCACATGTTTTGTGCAAAATCACACAAAACAAGCACCGCTACAGCGGTCGGTTTAGCTAGAACTACATGGACTCAGGAGAAATTTCATGGCAAGTGTGGTATCAGGCGGTGTGCGGGTCTTGCTCCGCATCGAGGGGCTATGCGTTCTCGCGGTCAGTCTGCTGGCCTATGCGAAGTTCGGTGGCGGTTGGGGCACCTTTGCTTTGTTCTTTTTTGCGCCAGACTTATCTTTCTTTGGCTATCTGGCTGGGTCTAGGGTGGGTGCCGTGTCGTACAACTTTGCGCATTCTTTCATCGGTGCCCTTGCGATATTGGCAGTTGGTGTGCTTCTGTCAGTGCCGGTGGCAATCACAGCCGGCATCATTTGGGTGGCCCACATCGGCTTTGACCGTGCGCTAGGCTATGGCCTCAAGTATTCCGCCGGGTTTGGGTTTACCCACCTAGGCCTCATCGGGCGTGCACGGGCTAAGTTTTAAGGTAAGTTTGAAGGGGACACCCAACACTTTCTACCATACGAAAACTAATATCCTGCATGCATATTGGCACTTGCAGTAACAACAGGGGATACCCAACACTTTCTACCACACGAAAACTAATATCCTGAATGCATATTGGTATTTGTCAGTGGATGGGCAGGGGATTCTAGACGTGTGACTGCGAAAGCAGGTTGAGTTCTACTGTTTTATCCAGATTGACTAGCCTTGCAGCCAATCCGTGACGATAGCCCTTCTCCGCAATCCTATCAGCGGATAGTGACTCTGTCTTGAAAAGACATTCGGTTCTGTTCAGGTGGGTAGCGGACTTCGATCGGGCAAGGTCTCTGGCAGCCTATTTGAGCTTTTCTGCCTTACCAAGCATCGTGGGGCTCTCTGTTGAGGTCTTACCTGAAAGATGCTCAACAAAACGGTAAGGGTTGAGATTCAGGCGCTCTAGGATTGGTGCGTTTCCATCGATAGCACCACGCTTGCCTTCACGTATAGCCCTACCGGGCCAATCGACCAATTCAGGTAGCCCCGCAGCGAAAAGCCGATGGCATTGGGGTGTGGGTCCCGGCTTTGAGGTATGAGTAACATCAACGGGATAGGTGGGCAACATGCAGCCTGACCTCCAATCGTGGCCTAAAGTGTTAGCTATGTATTTGTAGCAGGCAGCTGACATCGGATTGGAACCGGCTAAAGGCGCGCTGCTCCGTTCTGGCTTAGGCTTTCAGTTTATCGTACTAGGACCTGAAAAATGGCAAGAACGCTTCGATTCGTCATTATCCCGAAAGTCGCACATCCCTGGTTCGAAGAGGTATACAGCGGTGCGCGGGCTCAAGCCGAAATCCTGAGCAGTGAGCTTGGTGCCGAGGTTGTGATCGATTATATGCCGCCGTCAGTGTGCGACGTCACCGAGCAGAACAGGCTCCTGGAGAATGCCGCCAGGAGCCGCCCGAGCGGCATCGCCGTCGATCCGGTTGACGCATTAGGCCATATGACGGCTATCAACCTCATCAGGGATCAGGGTATTCCGGTGGTTCTCTTCGATTCACCATCACCGGATGGCAGCATCACCAGTGTTGGTAACAACTTTGCCCAGCAGGGAATCATTGCGGCAGAGCGTCTCGTGAAGCTGATTGGGTACACTGGCAAGGTGGCTGTGATGCAGGGATATCCCACGGCACCAAACCACAAAGAACGATACGAAGCCCAGATGGAAGTATTGAAGAAATATCCCGGCATAACCGCTATAGACGGTGGCATTGACAATGACGACATTGAGACGGCTCGCCAACAGGCTTTGTCCGTGCTCGATTCACATCCCGATCTGGGTGGTTACTTGTGTTGTGATGCGTCCGGACCGATAGGCATAGCCACCGCCATCAGGGAGGCAGGGAAGACCGGCAAAGTAAAAGTAGTCAGCATGGATGGGATCAAGCCCATACTCGATGCCATTAAAGAAGGCGTTATCAATTCCTCCTCAGCAACCATCCCGAAAATGCAAGGCTCGATGTCAGTCCTGATGCTATGGCAAGCATCGCTGGGTGTTCAGCTACCCCAAGCTATTGATACAGGCATTGATGTGATTACGCAGGAGAATGTGGATAGATATCGAGTTGACGGAAAAGGGGACTGACGGAAAAGGGGACAGATTTATTTATCCAGCTCATTAGTTCATGCCCATGTTGGGCGTACACAAACCTCCGCAGCGCTTTAGCTGTGCTTGTGGGTCCCTACGCTAGCACAGTTAAAGAGCCACTTCACTAGACGCTCTGGATTTAGGGGCTCGTTTGACCTCTAGGGTGACCTGCTTGAAAACAAAAAAGGCTTAGCCGAAGCTAAGCCTTTCTTTTATATGGTGGCTACACCTAGATTCGAACTAGGGACCCCATCATTATGAGTGATGTGCTCTAACCAACTGAGCTATGTAGCCAAGTCTTGCTTCTGCAAGGAGGGCGCAATTTTGCGGTTTTGCGCCCGATCTGTCAACCCTGTTGAGTCTGAATCAGACGTTGAAGCGGAAGTGCATCACATCGCCGTCCTTGACCACGTAGTCCTTGCCTTCCAGGCGCAGTTTTCCGGCTTCCTTGGCGCCCTGTTCACCGTTGCAGGCGATGAAGTCCTCGTAGGCGGTGACTTCGGCGCGGATGAAGCCTTTTTCGAAGTCGGTGTGTATCACTCCGGCGGCCTGCGGTGCGGTAGCGCCGACGGGAACGGTCCAGGCGCGTACCTCCTTCACCCCAGCGGTAAAGTAGGTCTGCAGGCCGAGTAACTGGTAGCCGGCGCGGATCACGCGGTTGAGGCCGGGCTCCTCCAGACCCAGTTCGTCGAGGAAGGCCTGGGCCTCTTCGGCGTCCAGTTCCACCAGCTCGGACTCGATGGCGGCACACACGGCCACGACCTCGGCGTTCTCCTCCTCGGCCAGCTTGCGTACGGTGTCGAGGCGCGGATTGTTGTCGAAGCCGTCCTCGGCAACGTTGGCGATGTACATGGTGGGCTTGATGGTGAGCAGGTGCAGGTCGTAGATATGCTCCTGCTCGTCCTCACTCAGCCCAAGGGTACGGACCAGCCGGCCGTCGGCGAGGGCATCACGTACCTTCTCGAAGGTGGCTAGCTTGGCCTTGGCCTCTTTGTCGCCACTCTTGGTGAGTTTGGCCACGCGCAGGATTCCCTTTTCCACAGTTTCAAGGTCGGCCAGCATCAGCTCGGTGTTGATGACCTCAATGTCATTGAGCGGGTCGACCTTGCCGGCAACGTGGACCACGTTGTCGTCTTCGAAGCAGCGCACTACCTGAGCGATGGCGTCGGTCTCGCGGATGTTGGCGAGGAACTTGTTGCCCAGCCCCTCGCCCTTGGAGGCGCCGGCCACCAGGCCGGCAATGTCGACGAATTCCATGGTGGCGGGTAGTACCCGCTCGGGCTTGACGATGAGTGAGAGTTTGTCCAGACGCGGGTCGGGCACGGGTACCACGCCCACGTTGGGCTCGATGGTGCAGAACGGGTAGTTCTCCGCTTGGATGCCCGCTTTGGTCAGGGCGTTGAAGAGGGTCGATTTGCCGACATTGGGCAGACCGACGATGCCGCATTTAAATCCCATTTTTTAAGTTCCAGGTAGCTGTAGGAGCCGAGTCCCCTCGGCGAATGTTCGCCCACGGTGTGGGCTCCTACTTTTTTGTATGTAACTGATTCATCGCCTTTTGCATTTCGCCGCTGACCGCCAGCGGCAGGATTTCCAGTGCCTCATCAATGGCCTGTTCCATCAGCCGCTGTTCATCGGCAGGTGCTTTACCAAGGACATAACCGGTGACTTGCGAGGAATGGCCGGGGTGACCTATGCCGATTCTAAGGCGGTGAAACTCACGGCTACCACCGAGTTGAGTGATGGTATCGCGCAAGCCGTTATGACCGCCGTGGCCGCCGCCCTGTTTCAGGCGTACAGCGCCGGGTGGCAGGTCAAGCTCGTCGTGAGCGATGAGGATGTTTTCCGGCTCGATCTTGTAGAAGCGGGCGAGCGCCACGATGGCCTGTCCGTTCCGGTTCATGAAGGTCATGGGTTTGAGTAACCACAACTCTCTGCCTTCAACGAGAACTTTGCAGGCCTCGCCGTGGAATTTGTTTTCACTCTTGAAGCTGCCGCCATGACGGCGGGCAACGGCTTCGACAAACCAAAAACCGGCATTGTGCCGCGTCTGCTCATATTGCGGCCCGGGGTTTCCCAGGCCGACAATAAGCTGGATTCGCGACGGCAACGCCGGTGTGCTCCCTTGACAGACGGGCGAGAATTACTCGCCTTCGCCTGTGGTTTCGCCCTCTTCGGCTTCCTTGCTGGCGCGGGTTTTGTGGATCGCTGCGATGGGTTGGTTGTGGTCATCGCCGTGCAGCAGTTCCACCAGATCGACACCTTTAGGCAGCTTGATGTCGGTGAGGTGAAGGATCTGCTCCATGTCGAGATCGGCCAAGTCTACTTCAAGGTATTCCGGCAGGTCCTTGGGCAGGCACTGGACTTCGACTTCAGTGATGTTGTGGGTAACAAGACCACCTTTCTTCACCCCAGGCGACTGCTCTTCGTTTTTGAAGTGCAGCGGCACAGACATCTTCAGCTTTTCCTTATCGGATACGCGCATAAAGTCGGCGTGCAAAATGACCGGCTTGGATGGGTGACGCTGCAGGTCCTTCAGTACGGCTTTTTCGGTCTTTCCTGCCACATCGATGTTGAGGATGTGGGAGTAGAACGCCTCGTTTTCCAGGTGGTGGAACAGGCTGTTGTGGTCCAGGGTGAGGGATACCGGATCGGTTTCGCCACCGTAGATCACAGCTGGAATTTTGCCCTCGTGACGCAGGCGGCGGCTCGCACCTTTCCCCAGGTCAGTACGGACTTCGGCAGTGATATTGAAGTCAACATTGCTCATTGTGTTTCTCCAGGTCATAGATAAAAAAACCACCCTTATAAAGGCGGTTGCTGCCACTGCCCGCGACCAAGCAGTGGTTCCATTCCAGGGCCATAACGGAGGCCCTGAACCGTTTAATACCGGGAAACACCCGGTGTTAATCCATATACAGCGTGCTGACCGACTCGTCGTTGTGGATGCGGCGTATGGTCTCGGCCAGCATCTCGGCGATGGATACCTGGCGGATGCGGCTGCATGCGCGGGCCTCGGGGCTCAGGGGGATACTGTCGGTGACGACCAGCTCATCCAGCTGTGAATTTTCGATGTTTTCCACCGCGGGACCTGACAGCACCGGGTGGGTGATGTAGGCCTTAACCCTGGCGGCACCGTGTTGCTTGAGCGCATTGGCGGCCTGGCACAGGGTACCGGCGGTATCGACCAGATCGTCGATGAGCACGCAGCTGCGATCCTCTACATCTCCGATGATATGCATAATTTGGGCGACGTTGGCCTTGGGACGGCGCTTGTCGATGATCGCCAGGTCCGCATCATCCAGGCGTTTGGCTAGTGCGCGGGCACGAACTACGCCGCCAACATCAGGCGAGACCACCATCAGGTTCGAGTCCTTACTCTTCCAGATGTCGCCCAGCAGGATCGGTGAGGCGTAGACGTTATCCACAGGAATATCAAAAAAGCCCTGGATCTGGTCTGCGTGCAGGTCCACCGTGAGCAGTTTGTTGATCCCTACCGAGCTGATCATGTTGGCGACGACCTTGGCGGTGATCGGCACGCGCGCGGAGCGTGGACGCCGATCCTGTCGCGCATAGCCGAAATAGGGAATGACCGCGGTCACCATGCGGGCAGAGGCGCGGCGCATCGCATCGGCCATCACAAGGAGTTCCATCAGGTTGTCATTGGTGGGGGCACAGGTGGGCTGGACAATGAAGATGTGTTTGCCACGGACATTTTCCAGAATCTCGACCATGACTTCGGCATCGCTGAATTTGCCGACAATCGCCTTGCCCAGCGGCATCTCGAGGTAACTCGCAATATCCTGCGCCAACTGCGGGTTGGCATTTCCCGCAAAGACCATCATGTCTGACACCATGAACCCCTTAATGACGCGGCATATTTGGCGCTGCCGCAAGTTACCGTAAGCTTAAAATAATGGCTGGGGAGCCAAGATAGTGAGGGCTCCCACCCCCACGTATCGGCGTCGTCATTTGACGACAATAAATGGCTGGGGCGGCAGGATTCGAACCTACGCATGACGGGATCAAAACCCGTTGCCTTACCGCTTGGCGACGCCCCAATAAACTTTCAAAACTACGTTGGAGTATAGATTCTGCTGTATAGCAGGAAAACCTATACTTCAACGTCCGCCAGCCGCTTCAGTAGCGGGGAATGGTTACATCCTTTGGCGACAAACCCCTGCCAGCCATGTGGCCTGGCCGAGAAGACTGCTTTAGCGCGTGTTTCCTGCTCGAAGGCGGCGAAGACACACGCACCGGTTCCGGTCATCATGGCGTTGCCGTGTTGTCCGAGCCACCCCAGGGCCTCAGCCACCTCAGGATGCCTTTTTTCCACCAGCGGCTGGCAGACATTTTCGCCTTGGCCGGTAAGAAAGTCGCGTATTGTGATAGGTGGACAATCCCGTGTCAATTCCATGGCGTTGAAAATTTCTGCTGTCGGTACCTGAACCGGGGGAATAATTACCACAAACCAGGATTCGGGCAGCTCAACATCGGTCAGTTTTTCGCCGATCCCTTCGGCCCAGGCGGCGTGCCCGTGCACGAACACCGGTATGTCTGCACCTAACTGCAGCCCCAGCTCTGCGAGGGTTGCGTTGGGGAGATCCAGTGACCAGATTCGGTTGAGTGCGACCAGTGTGGTAGCCGCATCGGAGCTGCCACCACCTAGCCCCCCTCCCATGGGAAGCCGTTTTTCCAGGAGGATATCAACACCTTGTGTGCAACCACTTACTTGCTGTAAGAGTTTTGCTGAACGTATTACCAGGTCACTCTCTTCCGGTACTCCGGGAAGCGTGTTCCGGCGCTGTATTTTGCCGTCCGGGCGGGGGCTGAAGTGCAACAGGTCGCCGTGGTCGAGGAACTGGAACACGGTCTGCAACAGGTGATAACCATCCGCTCGGCGTCCGGTGATGTGCAGAAACAGATTGAGCTTGGCCGGCGCGGGCCAGGGTTTGGCGGGCATCAGTTTACTGCTCCCTTGGCGCCGCGAGTTGCCACTCACCGATGACCAGACGCACTTTCGCTTGATGATTGTTGACGAATACGCGGCCAGGGAGTTCTACGCCCTGCTGTTTCTGGTAATTGAGGAAGGTGATCTCCCAACCGGCCTGTTGCAGCCGGCTGAGGCGTCCGTAGTCGTCCAGTGTTTCGACCGCCGTGCCCGGGGCGGGTAGCCCCAGTACCCAGTATCGCAGTGAGGCAACGGGGACCTTCCAGCCGAATTGCTGGTAGAGCAACTGGCCGGGATCCGTGGCGCTGGCCGTTTCACCGTCGCTGGTATGCAGCTGCACGCGGGTAGCGTCACCCTGAAGTTGTAATGACCCCTGACCCAGTGGGGCGGTGATGTGTATGGTGTAGTCGCTGTTGTGCTGTTGCCAATCGAGGCTGGCGTGCCACCCCTCATGGTCGGTCTGGATGCCCAGGCGTCCGCTGAGGCGCCAGTCATGCAGTGCGCTGAGCTGGCGCTGGTGTTGCTGCCATGCTTGTTGCGTGTCGCTGGGCTGTGGTCGGGGCGGGGCGGTGGTGCAGCCGGCTAGCAGCAAAAGTGCGAGCCCTGGTACAAGAAATTTTCTCATTGGGTCAATCGTTCGACGGTCTGTTGCAAAACCTTGTGGTCCGGCGCGAATTTCAGTGCCTCGTTCCAGATCTGTTTAGCTTCTTCCTTTTTTCCTCTGGCCCAAAGAACTTCTCCAAGATGGGCGGCGATCTCTCCGTCCTCAAGCATGGCAGCGGCCTTTTCGAGGTACTGCTGTGCCTCATCCAGGCGACCGAGGTGGAAGTTCACCCATCCCATGCTGTCGAGTATCGCCGGGTCGTCCGGCTCTTGCCGGTATGCCCGTTCAATGTACTTTAGTGCTTCCTGGTGACGATTGGTCCGGTCCGTGAGGGTGTAACCCAGGGCATTGAGGGCCTGGGTGTTGTCAGGATCCTTCTGCAGAATGCGTTTGAGATCGTGCTCGAGAATGTCGAGACGGTCAGTTTTTTCGGCCGTGAGGGCGCGTGCATAGAGTAGCTGGATGTTATCGATAAATAGCACCAATGCTTCGTCGTAGACCGCGATCGCCTCTTCATAGCGCTCCTCACTGGAAAGCAACTCTCCTTCGGCAAGGTAGCGCTGGATTTGCGCGTTGGGCTCATTGAGCGGCAGTTCCTGGAGATAACGGCGTGCCTCATCGATGCCTTGGTTACGGGCAATCAGGCGGGCAGCCTGAAGCTGGGCGTCCATGAAACGCTCCCCCGGGGGAACGGACTGGTACCAATCAAGCGCTTCAGCCGGTTGATTGCGGATCTCGGCGATCTGGCCGAGTGCGAAACGGGCTTCATCCTCATGCCCGGTGTTGTTGATCAGTTTCTTGAAATGGACCTCGGCATCATCGGTATCGCCGGCTTCGAGTGCCAGCAGACCAAGGGCGTAGAGCACGTCACGGCTATTCGGCTGTTGCCGGTTAATGATGCGAAATTCCTTGCGGGCCTCAGTCAAATGGCGTGCATCGATGAGCATTCGCGCATAGGTCAGGCGCAGCTGGTTATTCTTCGGTTCCTGTTGCAGCGCTAGGCGCAGGCTCTCCAGAGCGGCCTCACTCTTGCCCTGGCTATGGAGTACGGTGGCCTGCAGCAGTCTTGCCTGAGTGTGCTCCGGGTGCTCGGCCAGCAGGCTGCCGATGACCTGTTCGGCGCGCTCCTGCTCTTCCAGCTGATGGGCCAGGGAGGCGAGGGCATAGAGGGCTTCGGGATCCTCGCGCCGATCGCCGATGAGCTGCTCCATTGTGGCGATGGCGCGAGTCGCGTTTGTATCGCGGGAAAGAAGATTGGCAACCAGCAGATAGCTCTGTTCCTGGTTGGCCGCAGTTGTTTCCAGTATCTTTTCCAGATGGGGAATCGCCTCTTCACTGCGATCGCTGCGAATTAATAGCGCGGCGGTGGACTGGTGGGCTTCCAGATCCTCAGGACTGAGTTCCGCCCATAGCTGGGCGGCCTTTAGGGCGGTATCCGCATTGCGGGAATAGATGGCAATATTGGTGGCACGTTGCGCAAGGCGGGGGTCACGGGTTTCCTCTGCCGTTTTCAGGTAGATGTCGGCAGACAGGCGCAACGCGCCGCGTTGACCGGCAATTTCTGCGGTCAGCAGTTTATAGATCAACTGAGGGGTGAGTTCGACCTCTGGCAGCGCCACCTGGACCAGGGTTTCCTGCGAGGTTTCAGCAGTGAGCTCCTGCTCTCCATGCTGGGGCATGGTGTTACAGCCAGCCAGGGCAAGCAGGATGCTTGCGAATATCAGCCGATGCAGCGTTCTCATCTATTTCTCCGTAGACCCGCCATTTCTGGCGTGGCAGTTGGACAACTATACCCGAGTTTTCAGTCGATTACCCTGTGGCACGTGCTGTTTCCGCTTGATATTAGTATGTCCTATATCGCAAAATGGACAGCTTGATGATTATCGTATGATCGCACATTCTCATGACATTGCTTGCACTTGGACTTAACCACAAGACTGCTCCTGTAGACATCAGGGAGCGAGTCGCGTTCACCCCGGAAAAGCTGCCGGTGGCTTTGCGCGAGCTCCGTGCGAACAACAGTGTCCGGGAGGTTGCCATCCTCTCCACCTGCAATCGCACGGAACTCTATTGCGGCCTTGAAGGGGGAGACAGCCACGTCGTGCGCGAGTGGTTCAGCCGTTTTCACGAGCTCAACCCCGAGGATGTCGAGCCCTTTTTCTACATTCATCCCGATCGCATGGCGGTTCGCCACATTCTGAGAGTCGCCAGCGGCCTCGATTCATTGGTGCTGGGTGAGCCGCAGATTCTCGGGCAGATGAAGCAGGCCTACAGCACTGCCAATAATGCAGGCACTGTCGGACAGATGCTCAATCGCTTGTTCCAGCATACCTTTAGCGTGGCCAAGCAGGTACGTACCGATACCGCGATCGGCGCCAGTGCCGTCTCAGTGGCCTTTGCCGCGGTGAGTCTTTCCAGGCAAATCTTCAGTGACCTGAGCAAGCACACCGCGCTGTTGATCGGCGCCGGCGAGACCATCGAGCTGGTGGCGCGTCACCTGCACGAGAGCGGCATTGGCCGTATTATTGTTGCCAACCGCACGGTGGAGAAGGCCCACAACCTCGCCAGTGAGTTCGGTGGCTATGCCATCGCCCTGTCCGAAATCCCGGAGCATCTCCATGAGGCCGATCTGGTGATCTCCTCTACCGCCAGCCAGTTGCCCATCCTAGGCAAGGGCGCAGTGGAGAGTGCGCTTAAGCAACGCAAACACCGGCCAATGCTGATGGTCGATATTGCCGTGCCGCGCGATATCGAGTCAGAGGTTGGCCAACTGGAGGACGTCTTTCTCTACACCGTAGATGACTTGCACGAGATCATCCAGGAGGGCTTGCGTTCTCGCCAGGAGGCGGCACAGCAGGCTGAGGAAATCATCGACACCCAGGTAACCCACTTCATGAGCTGGCTGCGTTCACTCTCGGCGGTGGACACCATTCGTGATTTCCGCCACGCGGCCGAGGAGATGCGAGATGAGGTGCTGCAGGCGGCCATGCGCCAGCTGCATAGTGGCAAGCCTCCGGAGTTCGTGATGCAGGAACTGGCGCGCCAGTTGACTAATAAGTTGATGCACTCCCCCTGCAACGGTATGAAACAGGCCGGATATGACGGCCGTTCCGAACTGTTGGAAGCCGCGCGCGAGTTGTTCAATATCAAATACCCTGACCAGTGAAAACATCCATACTCAGCAAGCTGGAGAGTCTCTCCGAGCGGCTGCAGGAGCTCAATGCCCTGCTTGCCGATGCCGATACCATCGCCAACCAAAAGCGCTTTCGCGAGCTCTCTCAGGAGTATGCTCAGCTCAAGCCGGTGGCTGATGGTTATGGGCAGTACCGTAGCGCGCTGGCGGATATCGCCAACGCCGAGGAGATGCTCCAGGAAGAGGATGCCGAGATGCGGGCGATGGCTGAAGAGGAGCTGAAGGCGGCCAGTGCACGGCGGGATAGGTTGGCGCTGGAGCTACAGAAGCTGCTGCTGCCGCGCGATCCGAATGATGACAAGAATATCTTTCTGGAGATCCGCGCCGGCACCGGTGGCGACGAGGCGGCGATTTTCTCCGGGGATCTGTTCCGGATGTACTCCCGTTATGCGGAGTTGCGCCGCTGGAAGGTAGAGGTGATGTCCGAGAGCCTTGGCGAGCACGGCGGTTACAAGGAGATCATCGCCCGCATCGAGGGGCAGGGCGCTTACTCACGACTCAAGTTTGAATCGGGCGCGCACCGGGTACAGCGTGTGCCGGAAACCGAGTCCCAGGGGCGTATCCATACCTCGGCCTGTACCGTGGCGGTGATGCCGGAAGCTGATGAGCTTGAGGCCATCGACATTAACCCGGCTGAGCTCAAGGTGGATACCTTCCGTTCCTCCGGGGCCGGGGGGCAGCACGTTAACAAGACAGATTCCGCTATCCGCATCACCCACCTACCGTCGGGGATTGTGGTCGAGTGCCAGGACGAGCGTTCCCAGCACAAGAACCGCTCCAAGGCGATGTCGGTATTGCAGGCCAAACTCGCCTCGGCCCAACAAGAGAAGCAGCAGAGCGAGCAGGCAGCCACACGGAAGTCACTGGTGGGCAGTGGAGACCGCTCTGAGCGCATCCGCACCTACAACTTCCCGCAGGGACGAGTAACCGACCACCGTATCAACCTCACCCTCTACAAGCTTGAAGAGATCCTGCAGGGGCAGCTTGATGAGATCATCGAGCCACTGATCAATGAATATCAGGCCGACCAGCTGGCGGCGCTCAGCGAAGAGTAAATACTCACTTCCCCGCTCAGTGGAATACCCATGGATATTGCCAATACGCTTAAGGAGACCGCCGAGCGCCTTCAGCCGCTGAGCGAGAGTGCCCGGCTCGATGCCGAGCTGCTGCTCTGCCATGTGCTGGGGCGACCTCGCAGTTACCTTTACACCTGGCCCGAAGTTGAACTGGGGGCAATGGAGCAACAGGCGCTGGAGAGACTGGTCGAACGTCGCCTTGGTGGTGAGCCAATCGCCCACATCCTCGGCCGGCGAGAGTTCTGGAGCCTGGAGCTGGCTGTCAGTGCCGACACCCTGATCCCGCGTCCAGAGACCGAATTGCTGGTGGAGGCGGCCCTGGAGCGTATTCCGGATGAGGCGGAGTGGTCGATTGCCGATCTTGGAACGGGCAGTGGCGCAATCGCACTGGCTATCGCCAGCGAACGACCGCATTGCCACGTCACCGCTGTGGAGCGCTCGGAAGGCGCGCTGGTGATGGCAAGGGAGAACGCAGGTCGTCTCGGTCTTGAAAACGTCGAGATCCTGCAGGGTGACTGGTTTTCACCCCTGGACGGACGGCGTTTTGAGATGATCCTCTCCAACCCCCCCTATATCTCCGCAGACGACCCGCATCTTGGGCAAGGAGATGTCCGGTTCGAGCCGTTAAGCGCCCTGGCGTCCGGTGCCGATGGGCTGTCGGATATTCGTCAGTTGGTTGCCGAGGCGGTTGATTTTTTACACAGCCCAGGCTGGTTGTTGCTGGAGCATGGCTACGACCAGGGCGCAGCGGTGACGACGCTGATGCGTGATGCCGGTTATGTGGCGGTGACCGATCTGACTGACTTGCAGGGGCATGGACGGGTCGCTCTGGGCCGGTGTCCAGCCTGAGTGAAAGCCTTGATAATTTCCCCGATCCGGCTAGGATGAAGAGATGGAAAGGGAAATGAATCTTCTGGTCAAACAACGCGAAATCCGTTTTTGCCGTTTGCATCCGGATACCACACAAGCGCACTCCGCCAGCTTGGTCCTGAGTAATGTGGAGGGGGTTCATCGGGTGCAGCCGCTGGAGTCCCATGTGCTACACGTCAGCTACGATGTCTCCCGCATCACCCTCAATATTATCGAGGATGCACTGGTGGAGCTCGGCTACCACCTCGACAACAGTTTGATGCACAAGCTTAAGCGTGCTTTGTACTATTATACGGAAGAGACCCAACGGGCCAATCTCGGGCTTGAGGAGTCTTGCTGCCCCGATAAACAGATGTTTATCAACCAATACCTGCGCCGCCGCCATGGGTGCCGCGATGAACGTCCGGAGCACTGGCGAAACTACCTTTAAGTGTCGATGCCATCTTGCTCGACTTGCAACTTGTCTCTCTGCCTATCTCTTTATCTCGCCTCCCGTACTCATTCTGTGGTGTCTCCCGGCATATGGGGTAGAATCGCCCCAAAGTCCTAAATACTGCCGAGGTTTGTCCCATGAACGACGAACAACTCCTCCGTTACAGCCGCCAGATCATGCTGCCCCAGGTGGATATTGTCGGCCAGCAGCGGCTGCTGGACAGCCGGGTGCTGATCGTCGGCATGGGCGGACTCGGCTCGCCGGTAGCGATGTACCTGGCCGCGGCCGGCGTAGGGCAGCTGGTGCTGGCGGATTTCGATACGGTGGACCTCTCCAACCTGCAGCGGCAGATCCTGCACGGCAGTGACGATATTGGCCGTCCCAAGGTAGAATCGGCGCGCGATTCGCTACAGGTACTCAATCCCGAAGTGCGTGTAAGTACACTCAATGAGCGGCTGGAGGGCGCGGCGTTAGCGGCGCAGATCCAGGCGGTCGACCTGGTGGTCGATGCCACCGACAATTTTGCCACACGCTTTATGCTGAACGATGCCTGTGTGGCGGCGCGCAGGCCGCTGGTCTCCGGGGCGGCGATCCGCATGGAGGGGCAGGTGTCGGTGTTCCATAATGAACGTAACGATAGCCCCTGTTACCGCTGCCTCTACCGTGATGAAGGCGAACGGGTGCAGACCTGCAGTGAAAACGGCGTGCTTGCCCCGGTGGTCGGTATTATCGGGGCGGTACAAGCGACCGAGGCACTCAAGGTGCTGCTGGGTATCGGTGATACGCTGGGGGGGCGGTTATTGTTGCTCGATGCCATGACTATGGAATGGCGCAGCCTGAAGCTACATAAGGACAGTGCCTGCCCTGCGTGTGGCGCCCATCAAACCGGAGAGTGAATACGAATGTCTGAAGTGAAGCTGTCACGAACTTTGATCAATAGCATGCTCGGCCACGCCCAGCACTCGCCGGAAATCGAGGTGTGCGGCTTGATTGCGCGCGCACCGACAGGCGTTTTTCAGGTCTATCCAGTGGAGAATGTGGCGGCCGAGTCGGACCACCTGTTCCGGATGGACCCGGCTGGGCAGGTTGATGCGATGCGTCGCATGCGCGAGGCCGGTGAAGAGCTTTTTGCGATCTACCACTCCCATCCCCATGCCCCGGCAGAGCCCTCTCAGCGCGATCTTGCCGAAGCGGCTTATCCCGATGTGGTTTATCTCATTATCTCCCTCAATACCAAAGGGGTGCTGGAGGTACAGGGATTTCGCCTGCGGCAAGAGGCGGTTGAGCGTGTCGATCTGACTGTAGAATAATGACGCTGTGAACACACAGTCATTGCACTGTGTGATGAGCTCGCTAGAATCTCCGGCGAACATAATTGATATCTAACCCTGATGGAGCTGATACGTGGCTGAAACCATAGATGAATTGACAGTTGAATACACCGATGAAGGAATCGTGACGACCAAGGAGCTTGATAAGGTCGTCTTGTCCAAGGGGGCTTGGTCCACCATTTTGTTCCGTTACCAGGACTGGGACAGGAAGAAGGAAGAGTATGGCCCGGAGAAGTATACGATTCGCCGTTACCAAAAGCGCAATGGGGAATATCGCCAGCAGTCCAAGTTTAATATTTCCTCCAAGGATCAGGCGAAGCAGCTGATCGAGGCATTGCAGACCTGGGTAAAGGATTAAAAAACAGATACGAAGGGAAGTGTGGAGTCATGGGCGATTGCCGACGCTAGTATCAATTAACAGGTCGGTGTTCTGGCGGCAAAGACCTCCCTCATCCCTAGTATCGAATTTATCCACGTCTTGTATCAGCCTTCCAATACCTCTCGCCTCGACTATGCTTTTATTGTGAGCAAGCGATTATCACAGGCTTATTTTTCCTGTGATTTAGGCATAAGTGAGGAGGGGGGATGGGACAGCAAGTGGGTGTTGCCAAAGCCGCACATCTATTAGGTGTAAGTCGGCATGAACTTCAGCGCTTGATCCTCAACGGCGAGCTGCACACGTTTGAAGGTCAAGTGGATCTGGATGAGTTGCGTCAGCGTTATCCGGTACTGGCATTAAGCGATGATCCGCTCATGGAGCGTATCGACCTTATCCGCGGCACGGCTTTTGGGCGGCGGGTGCGCGAAACACTCGTTCCCGAAACTGATGCCCTGCAAATTCAGTTGCGTCGGAAAAACACCGATCTCAGTGTGGCCCAGGCGAAGATGCAAAAATTTCGTATCTGTATCGAGGAGTTGGCACAGTTGCTTGGTGATTTGAACCGAGAAGCCACCCCGGAGCAAAAAAAGGTCATCACTATCATCAACAGCTGGTTGCTGGACAAGTTGGCGACATAGCATTTCATAACTCGCTCTGCAAAGAGCGCCAGGAGAACTAAGGCTGATGCTGGCGTGTCAAGGCAATGACAGGTACGAGACGATGGTCGTCGAGTAATTTAATGAACCTGCCTGTCATTAATCTTTGCATGAGCCTCTGCCAATATAATAAGGCTAGCCACGATTTATGAGCTACACAGTTCGCATTGAGCCGACAGGCCACAGCTTTACGGCGCTGCCAGAAGAGACTCTGCTTGAGGCGGCACTGCGATCAGGGATCAACATTAATTACTACTGTTCCAATGGCACTTGTGGCGACTGTAAAGCACGGTTGCTCGCCGGCGATGTGGAAACCTTACCGGCGGACTACCACTTTAGCATTCAGGAAAAAAACGAGGACTATATCCTGCTTTGTTCGGCGCGAGCGGCCAGTGACCTGGTGATTGCCGCGCAGGAGGCCCACAGCAGCAAGGATATCCCGCTGCAGCAGATCGCCACCAAAGTGGTTAAGGTGGAGCCGCGAGGAGAGAATATTCGCATTGTGCATCTGCGCACGCCACGCACCAAAACACTACGTTTTCTCGCCGGCCAGCATGTGGCGCTGACACTCCCTAACAAACAATGTATCGATGCCCCGGTTGCCAGCTGTCCCTGTAACGGTATGCAGCTTCAGTTTCATCTACGCTACCAGGACGGAGACCCCGCGATCGAAAGCCTGTTCAGCGAGCTGCGGGCGGGTGACATGGTGCAGCTCGAGGGACCGTTTGGTGATATCACACTGGATGACGATGCACGGCGTCCGTTGTTGATGGTGGCCGTCGATGAGGAGTTTGCGCCCATCAAGAGCCTCATTGAGCATGCCATTAACCTTGATATCCATGAGCCGATACGTCTTTTCTGGCTGGCAGAGAAGACGACAGGACATTATCTGGAGAATCACTGTCGATCCTGGGACGAGGTGCTGGATGATTACCGGTTTTTTCCCCTTACTATCGCGAAAGCCGTTCCCGACGTTGCAGAAATCGAGCGATTACTCGATGCCATCGGGTATGAGGTGGCAGACCTCTCTTCCATCGATATCTACGTGGCGGGTCCAGTCTTGTTTCAGCGACAACTGCAGCGGCAACTTATCGAAAGGGGTGCCGACGAGGCACACCTGCACCTGCTGCAGCGGCGCAGCGTGCGAATGGAGCAGGTACAGATGGCGGATTGAGGTACTCTTGAAGTCTGAACGGAAGTGTACCTTTCCTCAGTGGCTGTCACTATACTACGCAGTTCGTGGCGTCCGCTTGGACCGTATATTTGCGACTTTCCTTTGATATACAAGGAGCTTTTGTGTTTCAGACCAACGAGTATTTTGACGGCAAGGTTAAATCCATCGCCTTCCAGACCAGCGACGCTCCGGCAACCGTGGGTGTGATGGCCGCAGGTGAGTATGAGTTTGGCACCAGCCAGCAGGAGATCATGCAGGTGATCAGCGGCAAGCTGACCGTGCAGTTGCCCGGTGACAGCGAGTGGAAGAGCTTCGGGCCTGGGGAGCAGTTTGTGGTGGAGGCGAATCAGACATTTGGGGTGAAGGTAGAGGGGGATACTTCTTACCTGTGTATCTATCGTTGATTCGGTTTTCGAATTCGTTGAGAGAGGCCCCGCGGAAGCGGGGTTTTTTATTGTTGTGTGATTACTGTAATTGTGTCGCTATCGCGACGGGCTGATTAGGTGCGGGGCGAGACCCCGCATTAGATCCACTCGCGATAGCGACACAAATCATTCCCCCCGTTGAAGAGCGGCCTTGATTGCCTCCACCCTCAACCGATGTAGCTCATCCCCCACTTGCTTGCCGCTAAATCCCTTCCCTACCACCTCTTTGGCAGTGATCTGCACTGCCGCATGATAGGCCTGGCGAATGATCCCGGGCTGGACGAAGTGTTGGTCTTCGAAACCAGGACGGCCGCGGGAGTCGGCCTCACAGGCGAGGAGGTATTGCTCCAGTCGTTCGGGACGGCGAAAGACGTCGATCCGCTCCAGCAGGTCGAGGAGGGTGGCGGGGCGTAGCTCTTCGGCGCGGTGATAGACGCCATGGTGCTGGGTAACGATAACCGCCAGGTCACGGTAGTCGCGGGGGACGCGCAGGCGCTGGCAAAGCTCTTCAACCAGCACGACACCACGGTGTTCATGGGCGATATGCTTGGGCCACTCCTCCTGCGGTGTGGTGCCTTTGCCCAGGTCGTGCACCAGCGCGGCGAAACGCACCCGGGTGTCGGGGCTGAGGCGTGCCGCCTGTTCCAGCACCATCAGGGTATGCAGGCCGGTGTCCTCTTCAGGATGGTGATGTTTAGGCTGAGGCACACCGAACAGGCGCTCCAGTTCGGGGAAGATACGCGCCAGGGCGCCACAGTTGCGCAGCACTTCGAAAAAGCGGCTGGGGGTCTCTTCGCCGAGGGCGCGTTCGGTCTCCTGCCAGACCCGTTCGGCCACCAGGGCATCGACTTCGCCGTCGGCCACCATTTTTTTCATCAGCGCGTGGGTGCCGTGGGCGATGCGGAAGCCCCACTTGCCATAGCGGGCGGCGTAGCGGGCGATACGCAGGATGCGTACCGGATCCTCGCTAAAGGCGTTGGATACGTGCCGCAGGCGCCCCTGCTCCAGATCCTCACGCCCGTTGAATGGATCGATGAGATTGCCGTCGCTGTCCTCAGCCATCGCGTTGATGGTCAGATCGCGCCGCTTGAGGTCCTCCTCAAGGGTGACATCGGGGGCGGCGTGGAAGGCGAAGCCGTGATAGCCCGGTGCGGTCTTGCGCTCGGTACGCGCCAGGGCGTACTCCTCTTTCGTTTCGGGGTGGAGGAAGACGGGAAAATCCTTGCCGACCGGGGTGAAATCCAGGGCAAGCATCCCCTCCGGTGTGGCCCCGACCACGACCCAGTCGCGGTCACGCGGTTCGATACCAAGAAGTTTGTCGCGGACGGCGCCGCCGACCAGGTAGATCTGCAAGGGCTGGTTCCTTCTGTCGATTACGCCGCACGAGGTGACGACCTGCTAGCGATGGAGGTACCTGGGTACTTCGTTCTCCAGGCTGCGTGGCATGATACCGAATTCGGCAGGGAAATCGCCACTGCAGACATTGTCGCGCTGCAACGAGAGGTAGTTGTCGCGGGAGAAGGGCTTGCCGGGAAAGTACTCAAGAAGATTGGCCTGAAACCGTGACAACCCGTTGGGCAGAGGAATCACCCGGCGCCTGAGACCCAGCACCGAGGCGGTGTATTCCACCAGTTGCCGCAGGGTATAGATTTTCGGGCCGCAGAGCTCGTAGCCTTTGCCGAAGGTCTCTGGATTGTCGATGGCGCGGCTGTAGGCCTCCACCACATCGCCAACAAAGACCGGGGCAAACCGGGCGTTGGCACAGGCCAGGGGAAAGAGTCCGGGAGTCCATTTGAGTAGACTTGCGAATCGGTTGAAGAAGGCGTCGTGTTCGCCAAACATCACCGAGGGTCGGAAGGTGGTGACGGTCAGGCCGCTGTCATGGGCCAGCCGCTCCCCCTCGCCCTTGGTGCGCTGGTAGAAGCTCGGGCCGTGTTCGGCATCGGCACCCAGGGCACTCATGTGCAGCAGGCGGTGGATGTTGTTGGCACGGCAGGCATCGACTACCTTCTGTGGTAGCTCTACATGGGCGCGATGAAAGCCGCTGCCGTCGTGGCTTTTTTCGTTAAGAATTCCCACCAGATTGATCACCATGTCACACCCTTGGAGTGCCTGGCTGAGGGCTGTAGGATCGTGGACATTGCATTCAATCAGTGTCAACGTGGGCAACACCAGCAGGTCACGATGGGGATCGCGCCTTCGTGTTAACACACGGAGTTCATGGCCTTGCCGGGTCAATGTGGCACAAAGGTGGTGACCGACAAAGCCGCTGCCGCCAAGGATGGCTATGGTGTGCTGGGTCATAGGGTGAGCTCCTGTTGTGGTTATGTCCCTGGCGCCAGGGTTGGTGGTATTCCTGCTACTGTTAATAATATCTTAGAAAATAACCCGGAAACTTTCAGGGGTGACAGATGACTTATTGCTCGATTAACCCGGCCACCGGTGAGAGCCTTGCGGAATTCCCGCTATGGCAGGGTACCGAGCTGGAGTTGGCACTCGCGGTAGTGGCCTCGGCCTCACTCCGTTGGCAGGCAACGGTGCTGGAAGCGCGTTGCGCCTATCTGCACCGGGTGGCCGAGGTGCTGCGCACACGTCAGGTTGAACTGGCGCGGGTTATCACCCTGGAGATGGGCAAACTGCTCAGCGAGGCACGAGAAGAAGTCGAAAAATGCGCCTGGGTCTGTGACCATTACGCTGATCATGCCGCGGAACTGTTGGGTGATGAGCTGCTCGACACTGACGCAGGCCGCAGTCTGATAGCCTATCAGCCGCTCGGCACAGTGCTTGCGGTTATGCCGTGGAACTTCCCATTCTGGCAGGTATTCCGGTTTGCTGCTCCCACCCTGGCGGCCGGTAATACCGGGGTGCTCAAGCACGCCTCCAATGTACCTCAGTGCGCCCTGGCTATCGAGGCGGTGTTTCGTGAGGCGGGTCTGCCCGAGGGGGTGTTCCGCACACTACTGATTAGCGCTGCGCAGGTCAAAGGGGTGATTGAAGACCCGAGGATCCACGCCGTAACCCTGACCGGTTCAGAGTCTGCCGGGAGGCAGGTGGCGGCGGGGGCCGGGGCGGCACTGAAAAAGTCGGTACTGGAGCTGGGCGGTTCCGATGCCTTTATTGTGCTGGAGGATGCTGATCTCGAACTGGCGGTCCAGCAGGCAGTGGCTTCGCGTTACCTCAACGGGGGCCAGAGCTGTATCGCGGCCAAGCGTTTCATCGTCGTCGAGGCGGTGGCCGAGGCCTTTTTACGACGTTTCAGGACAGCGGTGGAGGCGCTCAGACCAGGAGACCCGATGGATGAGAGCACCACTCTGGCGCCCATGGCTCGCGCCGACCTGCGTGAAGCACTGCACCGGCAAGTGGTGCAGAGCGTGGAGCAGGGGGCGGAGCTTGTCACCGGTGGTTATCCGCTGGACCGCGAGGGTGCCTTCTATGCCGCCACCATTCTCGACCAGGTGCAAACAGGGCAGCCCGCGTATCATGAGGAGTTGTTCGGCCCGGTCGCCAGTATTATCCGTGCTCGCGATGAGGAGGATGCCCTGCGCATCGCCAACGATTCTGCCTTTGGCCTTGGCAGCAGCGTCTGGACGCGTGACAGCGCCCGCGGTGAGGTGATGGCACGGCAGGTTCAGGCGGGTTGCTGTTTTGTCAATGGCATGGTGAAAAGCGACCCCCGCCTGCCCTTCGGTGGAATAAAGAACTCCGGTTATGGCAGGGAACTTTCTCGTCAAGGGATACACGAATTTATGAATATAAAAACGATCTGGATTCGTTAGAGGGCATTAACAATGAAAAAACCGATAGCGTTGCTGTTCAGTTTTCTGCTTGGACTGGGTCCTGTCTGGGCGGCAAATGGAGAGGTATTGGATGAGGGTCTGGTCAATCCTGGTTATGTACAGAAGCCCGACTGGTTCAAGGCCTCGTTTCTCGATCTGCGTGAGGATGTGGCCGACGCCACTGCCGATGGTAAAAGGGTGATGCTCTATTTCTATCAGGACGGTTGCCCGTACTGCGAAAAGCTCATTAACACCAATTTTGCACAGCGCGATATCGTTGAAAAAACCCGAGCTAACTTTGATGTCATCGCAATCAATATGTGGGGCGATACTACCGTGACTGACCTACAGGGTAACGCGGTGAGTGAAAAGGCATTTGCCTTGGGCCTGAAGGTTCAGTTTACCCCTACGCTGTTGTTTCTCGATGAGCAGGGCGCGATCGCTCTGCGTGTCAATGGCTACTACGCACCGCACAAGTTCATGACCGCACTCGACTATGTGGCCGGAAAGCATGAAAAAACGCTGGCTTTCCGTGATTATCTGGCGCAGCAGGCCCCGGTGGCCGCCAGGGGTAAGTTGCATATTGAAAAAGGATTTCTGCAGCCGCCCTATGACCTGAGCCGCAAGGCCGGGGACAAGCCTCTGCTGGTGCTGTTCGAGCAGAAGGCGTGCCCGGTGTGCGATGAGATGCATGGCGAGGGCTTTCGCCGCAAGGAGACCCGCGAACTGCTCGCGGCCTTTGATGTAGCGCTTATCGATATCTGGGACAAATCGCCGCTGACCACCCCTGACGGAAAGCGTATGCCAGCACTGGATTGGGTGCGTGAGCAACGTATCCAGTATGCCCCCAGCATGGCGTTCTTTGATGAGAGCGGCAAGGAAGTGTTCCGTACCGAGGCTTACCTGCGTCCGTTCCACTTACAGTCAGCGATGGACTATATCGCTTCCGGCACATACAGGGAGCAGCCTGAATTCCAGCGCTTTGTCCAGGAGCGCGCCGACCACATGCGCGAGCAGGGGATCGAGGTGGACCTTTGGAACTGACGCGTGTCGCTTCACGGTCACAGCAAGAGGTTCAGGTAATATTTCGTAATAAAATTTCCTGAACCTTGAATCGTTATGTTGGGCCTCGCACTGCAAGGCCCTGCCCCAGGTGACAAAAAACGGACTTGGAACGTTGGCCCTTCTTTAAACAATATGACCGCTAATAAATAACAACCTTATCGCCTGCCCCTGTGAAAAACCCAACCTCCCTAAAACGCGCCTTTTCTTTGCCGCTACTGACTTTGTATGGTTTGGGGACAATCCTGGGGGCGGGGATTTATGTGTTGATCGGTGAGGTGGTGGCCAATGCTGGGATGATGGCGCCGCTGGCATTCCTGTTGGCGTCGCTTCTGGCCACCTTTTCCGCTTTCTCCTATGCCGAGTTGGCAGCCCGTTTTCCCTTCAGCGCCGGAGAAGCGATCTATGTCCAGCAGGCCTTCGGCAGTCGGGCGTTGGCCACGGTGGTAGGGGTGTTAATCGTCTCTATTGGTGTGGTGTCCTCAGCTACCCTGATAAACGGTTTTGTGGGTTATATCCATGTGTTCATTGATATCGAGCCGTGGCTGGCAAACTTGCTGCTGCTCCTCGCCCTGGTCGGCCTGGCGTTGTGGGGTATAACCCAGTCGGCCTGGGTGGCGGCAACGTCCACCGTGGTGGTGGTAAGCGGCTTGGTGCTGGTGTTTGTTGTGGCCGCACCGAGTCTCGGCGATCTGCCCTCGCGCTGGGAGGAGATGTTGCCGACCTGGGAGATCGGAATGTGGGCCGGTGTTGTCGCCGGAGCGTTTGTCGCCTTCTATGCCTATATCGGTTTTGAGGATATCGTCAATGTCGCCGAAGAGGTGCAGCAGCCGAGCCGTAACCTGCCCCTTGCGGTATTGATCTGCCTTGGGATATCTACCCTGCTCTACATGGCGGTTGCCACGGTCGTTGTATTGCAGGTGCCGGTAAGTGAGCTGGCAGGCAATAGCGCCCCCCTGGCGTTGGTGTATGAGCGGGCAACCGGTGAACCGCCAGTGTTTATTGGCATTATCAGCCTGGCCGCGGTAATTGGTGGTGCACTAATTCAGGTCATCATGGCATCACGAGTGCTCTATGGTATGGCCCGGCAGGGTTGGTTGCCAGCCATCTTTGTGTCGGTCCATCCGGTCACGCGCACGCCGCATGTTGCCACGCTGTTTGTCGGTGTCGTGATCCTGAACCTGGCACTGTGGCTGCCATTGTTGACGCTTGCTGAAATCACAAGCCTTATCACCTTGACGGTCTTCTCCTTGATCAACCTTTCGCTGTGGCGGGTGAAGCGCCGCGACCCTCGGCCATCGGGGATCATGGTTTTTCCGCGTTGGCTGCCGGTTGCCGGCTTCCTCAGCTCCGTCAGTTTTATTCTGTTTCAGCTGGCACGCTGGAGCTAGTGGCGATGGCAGAGCTTATCGCCTACCTGCTGCTTGGCGGTATGGCCGGATTGCTCGCTGGAATGCTGGGTGTGGGAGGTGGACTGGTTATCGTACCGGTGTTGGCCTGGCTGTTTTACCACTCGGGAATAGCTCCTGATGTGGTAATGCACCTGGCGATAGGCACCTCGCTGGCAACAATAGTATTAACTTCTCTCTCCTCAGTACTGGCGCATCATCGCCGAGGCGCGGTGTTGTGGGGTGTTTTTCGAAGTATGGCCCTGGGGATTCTGGTGGGCGCAGCCCTGGGAGCGGTGCTGGCAGACAGGCTACCCAGCGATACATTACGCCTGATATTCGGTCTCTTCGAGTTGGGGGTGGCACTGCAAATGGGGTTGAACCTGAGGGCAGCACCGCACCGCGGTCTGCCTGGAAAGTGGGGCATGTCTGGTGTCGGTACACTCATCGGTCTGGTTTCAGCGGTGGTCGGGATCGGTGGTGGGACCATAACCGTGCCATTCTTGCAGTGGTCCAACGTGGCCATCCGCCAAGCGGTGGCGACCTCGGCTGCTTGTGGCTTGCCCATCGCATTGGCCGGTGCGATGGGTTTCGTGTTCGTCGGCTGGAACACTCCGGAACTGCCCTCCTGGAGCAGCGGTTATCTCTATTGGCCGGCCTTTCTTGGAATCGTTGTCGCGAGTACGCTGGTTGCCCCGTTGGGGGCACAACTCGCTCACCGCTTGCCGGGTGCCGTACTGAAACGGTTTTTTGCCCTGTTTCTCGCCTTTCTTGGTCTGCGCATGCTCTGGTTTGGATAAATATTGACTGGGAGATAGTCGCACTGAGCGCTATGATTACGTCTATACAACCGATAGATAATTACAACATTTCAAGAGGCGTCGTTTGAAAAGCGCTCTGAAGTCCACTCTTACATTGACCGTGTTACTCCTTGGGATTCCTGCAGCTATTGCGGCGCCGGAGAGCGGCATCGTTGATGTTATCCGTTTTAGCGGTAACAAAAAGACCCAGGAGATTGTCATGCGCCAGGAGATGCTGGTGCGTGAGGGTGACCCGTTGGATTTGGCCAGGATCGAGAGGTCCCGCCAGGCGATCATGAACCTGGGGCTTTTCAAAAGTGTCGATGCGCAGGTGCTGCAGGAGGAGGGACACAATGTCCTGCTCATCGCCGTCGAAGAGCGCTTCTATATTCTGCCGTTACCGTTGCTCGACGCCCGTCTCGATGAAGCGGAATACAGTTATGGGATGGAGCTGCGTTATGACAATCTGATGGGACTCAACCAGCGCCTCAAGTTGACCTATGAACACGACAAAACAGCCGATGGTGAAACGCCTATGAGAAGGGAAAGCTCATTGAGTTACAGTTACCCGCGAGTTCTTGGGAGTAATGATAACTTTTCCCTTAACGGTAATGTGATCCGTGAGGAGTTAATTGAGCTGGATAACGAGATCATTACTGGTAGTTATCGGCGGGATAGTCGCAATCTCGGATTTCGTGTCTCCCGTTGGTTGGCAGCAGAATCGATTAGCCAAGGCTGGGTTCTCGGTGGCGGTATGGCTATCGCGCAGCGTATTTACGACCAGCAACGCGGTTCCGGTGAAAACTATGACAATAGTCAGGCACTGGAGGTCAATGTCAGCCTCGACTATAGCGCTATCGAGGAGTACCCCTACCACCGGGAGGGCTCTGCCTATGGCTATTGGCTGTCGGTGTCCATGCCTGGCATGGGGTCAGATTACACATACAATCGAGTCGATTTCTATCACCGTAACTACCATCCCCTGGGATTTATCGACGCCAGTCTCCACACGCAGGTCAAGCTTGGGCTGGCAAACGGAAACAGGTTTGATGCCCCCGCTTTCAGTGTGGGGGGAGGGAGTTCAATCCGTGGGTATGAAGGCGAGGTGGCACAGGGGAATGCGATGCTGCAGCTTAATGCCGAGTACCACCACCACCTAAGTGGTTACCGCCAGTTGCGGGGCGTGGTGTTCATGGATGCGGGGAATGCCTGGTCCGGAGGGACGGATTTGAATCTGGGCAAACTGTTCTCCAGCGCGGGCGTTGGTTTGCGCTGGCGGGTACAGTCCTTTGTCGATATGACATTACGCCTCGATATCGCTTATGCCATCGATGCGAAGGAAACCAAGTTTCACGCCTCGACCAGCAGCAGTTTCTGATGGTTCAAGGTTTAAGGCAATGCCTGTCCGGGGGAGTGGGTCTTCCCATGTCAGTTATAAATGTGACTGTGCCCCTTTCCATCGATTTTCCAGTTCTGCGGTATTGTAGCTGTATGCTTGGGCAAAACCGCCAACAAAGCGCGCTGTGAGTATGGCAAAACGGAAGAGGTTAAAGTCTGCGAAGTCGAAGCGTGGTGCGGCTGAAGGCAGACACTGCAAGTAATGACGCCTGGCTCCCTCATACTCCGGTTCGTTTTGTTGCAAAAGTATCGCTTGTCCGAACAGGGTTACCCGTGCCAGTTGCTGTGGGTCCCCACGTCCGGTGTCCGCTTCGCTGATAACCAGTGAAGCATCGGGATGGCGCTGCAGGTTACGGCTATGGGCTGCCAACTGACTCAGGTGGAAATAGAGGAAAGCGTGTTGATCGTCAACGGCGTAGGCAACCATCGAGGCCTCGGCTTGGCCTTCTTTGCCAATAGTCGCTAGTGCCGCCCAGCGGTGATCACGAATCAGTGTGAAAAGGTGCGTAAGCTGTGTGCTTTTTTCCATAGTGCGACTCTTCTGCAGACGGTGGGTAACACCTTATGCAGTGCGCTGACTCCAGGCAAGCGTTAATCTGTGTGTTTTTGTGCCCGCCCCACCTGACTATGCTCTTACCGGCAAAGGCGAAAAGAGAAGGCGGTAGCCAGGTAGTCAAGGAGCCTTTAGCATGGCGCTTTAGGCGAGCTATGCGCTGTGATGCTGAGGTTCGGGGCCCCGGCCGGATGGGCCAACCTGGCCTACTCGGCACTCGCATAAGGGTGCCGAGTCGTTGCGTGTTTTTTACAAAGAGGGGAGCGTGAAGATGTCAGGTAAGGAGTGTCGTGAACTGCAGCGCGCAAAACGAAAGAACGCGCTGAAGCGTTACGAGAAACACCGACGACGTAACCTTTTTGCCGAGCCTGGCGTGCATTCCTTTGTGATCGTGCTGGATCATCTCAAAGCCGGTTTTAATGTGCCGAAGATATTTCGCAGCGCCGAGGCCTTCGGTGCCCATGAGATTCATCTGATCGATATCGGACCTTTCGATCCGGCGCCAGCCAAAGGGGCATTTAAGAACGTGCCGGTACGCTTCCATGAGGAGTTCGATAGTTGCTACCACTCGCTGCTTGAGCAGGGCTATACGCTGTTCGCGCTTGAACCGGTTTGTGAGCACTCGCTTGGTTCAGCGGTTCTGCCGGAAAAGTCGGTTTTTATCTTCGGTCACGAAGAGATGGGGGTGAGTTTCAGCCGTGAAACGTATCCTGACGTGCAGTGCCTTTCCATCATCCAGTTCGGTCAGGTGCAGAGTTTGAATGTCAGCGTGGCAGCTTCAGTGGTGATGTATGAGTATGTGCGGCAGCATGGGACGGCGTGAGGGCGTGAAACTGTAGGCCGGACTTTAGCCCGCGACCTATTGTGTTATTTTAGCCGCCCGTCATCGACATGAAGCGCACCACCTGCTCGGGTTTCTCCGAAAATTCGTGTCGTTCGGGCTTGAGGGCGATGGCTTCGATGATCGCCTCTTCCAGTGCCGAATCGCTGATACCGCTGCGCAGCAGGGGGCGCAGCTCAAAGTTGTGCTCCTGGCCGAGGCACATGTAGAGGGTACCATCGACGGAGAGGCGTACGCGGTTGCAGCTTTCACAAAAATGCTGCGACAGCGGGGTAATGAAACCGATGTTCAGGTCTGTGCCGGCCACCTTCATGTAGCGTGCAGGGCCTCCTCCAGGCATTACGCCGGGAATCAGCTCATAATGCTGCATCAGACGCTCTTTGATGGCTTGCAGGTCGATGAACTGGTCGCTGGCGTCGCGTCCAGTATCACCCATGGGCATCGTTTCGATAAAGCGCAGGGTGAATCCATGCTCCAGACAGAAGTCGACCATCTCTTCGACCTCATCATCATTAACACCCTTCATCACCACCATGTTGATCTTGATAGGGGAAAAACCGCTCGTTTTGGCCGCCATGAGTCCATCCAGCACCTTATCCAGGCGGCCCTGAGTGATCGCCTTGAACCGCTCGGGCTGCAGGGTGTCCAGGCTGATGTTCAGGCGTGAGATGCCCCCCCGGTAAAGCGCATCACTGTGTTTGGCCAGCTGGACCGCGTTGGTGCTAAGGGAAAGGTCATCGATGCCATCCAGGGCGGCGAGGCGTGAAGCCAGCTGCGGGAGCTCTTTGCGTACCAAGGGCTCGCCACCGGTGATGCGTACACGATGGACGCCGAGGCGGCCAAAAGCGGCCATGACCCGTTCGATTTCGTCAAAGCTTAGCCAGTGTTCAGGTGTCTCAAAATCACTGAATCCCTGAGGCATGCAGTAGAAACAGCGCAGATCACAGCGGTCGGTGACCGACAGGCGAACATATTCGATGGTACGACCGAACGGATCGGTAAGTGTCGGCGTCATGGTGCTACCCGTATTAGCAAGACCTAATAAAGCCTGCCAAGCTTACAGAAAAAGCAGCAATAACTCCATGTTGGTGGATATTTCCTGCTTTTTTCATATGGGATTTAGCCTGAGCGAGACAGTTCATCGTTATTTTATAGAGTCATCTGAACAAAATTCAATGCGCAGGCTAACTAACGGGCGGCTGGCTTGATCACGGTTTGGGCGGTGCTGTGCGGATCTGGTAGCTGGAATGGCAAGTGATGCAGTTGTCCAACAACCGTCCGAGCTGTTCTATGGTGTGGCTGCCATCGCCAAGGTTCTGGGCATCCATTGCAATGGTATCGAACTCCTGATGGGTTTTGCGTCCCAGCTGTTTGAACTCCAAGGGAAGTTTTCCCATCACGCTCGCTGGGACTGCTTCGGCGGCGGTGGCACCAACGGCGTGGGCATGCCTGGTGACCTCGTCCATCTGCTCCTGATGGCTTGCCTGAGTGATCCCTTGTACCGCGACAAGAAATTGACGCATTTCTGCCAGTACCAGTTCACGCTCGCTCTCCTCAAGCACAATGGCCGTCCGTTGATCGGTTATCTCCAAAGGGTTCCCTGCAATGATAAAGCGGTAGAACAAAACACTATTGAGGGCGACGGAGATGACGAGCAACAGTCCAAGCCATGTGGTCGATGTTTTCATTCATATGTCCTTTGTTGTTAAAGCAGAGATCTGCAGATTAGGGAACGTCAAGTGTGAGTGCTTTGATCTGCATCAAGCTGCAAAACAACAAGGGCGCCATCTGGCGCCCTTGTGCAGTGAAGTTTCGTGCTTCGCGTTACAGGCTCTGATAGTAATCAATCAGGATCTGTGCCACCTCGGGGCGGGAAAACTCCTTGGGCGGGGCGATGCCGTTGCCCAACATCTCACGCACCTTGGTGCCGGAAAGCAGCACGAAGTCCTCCTTCTCGTGGTCCGGAGCCTCGCACATCATCACCACTTTGTTGAGCTTCTTCGACCAAGCAGTGTGGTCGGCGCGGAAGATCTCGATATCCAGCGCACCCGGTGGTACTTCCTCATCGAAGATGGTCTGGGCATCGAAGGCGCCATAGTAGTCGCCCACGCCGGCGTGGTCGCGGCCGATGATGAAGTGGGTCGCACCCATGTTTTGACGGAAGTAGGCGTGCAGCACCGCCTCGCGCGGCCCGGCGTAGAGCATGTCGAAGCCGTAACCGGTGACCATAGCGCTGTTGGCCGGGAAATAGAGTTCCACCATTTTACGGATCGCCGCATCGCGTACCGGCGCCGGGATATCGCCGGGCTTGAGCTTGCCCAGCAGCATATGGATAACCAGCCCGTCGCAGCCGAGGCGCTCCATTGCCATGTGACATAGTTCTTCGTGGGCCAGGTGCATCGGGTTGCGGGTCTGGAAAGCGACGATCTTTTTCCAGCCGTGCTCGGCAATTTCATTACGGATTTCTACCGCGGTGCGGAAGGTGTCCGGGAAATCTTCTGCGAAGTAGGAAAAGTTCAGCACCTGGATCGGACCGGAAACGGCGATGTTGCCCTGACCGTTGAAGGCCGCCACTCCCGGGTGCTCCGGATCAGAAGTCCGGTAGACCTGCTCGGTCATCGCCGCCATCTGTTCAGGGGTCACCTCCTCGATTGCCTCGATGTCCATCACCGCCAGTACCGGATTGCCGTCCACGTTGGGATCACGCAGGGCGATGCGCTTGGCACCGGCCAAGGTATCGATTTGATCCTTAGTGGTGAGGTTCATGACCGGCACCGGGAAAAAGTCGCCGTTGGTCAGAATCATGTTCTCGGCCGCGCCCATGGCGTCATCTACGCTCATGTAACCCGGCAGAGGGCTGAAGTAACCGCTACCCATCATCACCGCATTGGCGGCGGCCTGAGAACTGAGCAGGATGGAGGGGAGGCTCTCCGCCTCCTGTCGCAGCGCATCGTGCTTGTCCGAGTCATAGACAAACAGCGGCTTCAATTCATCGGAACCGACTGGCTTGATCATCTGGGCACTCCTTATTGGTCTCTATTTTTTGTTGTATGCCCGCGGCCGTTGGTTGGCCGCGGGCATGGCGATGAGGTTGGCTAATCACTATACAACAGCGTTTTTTCGCGGGGTAATAGGATGCTCGGATGGGGGCATAAGGAAAATGTCCGGTGGGGTCGTGGGGAGAGGCAGATTTCCCGAACTCCCGAATAAAAAAAGGGGCGCCGTTTCCGACGCCCCTTTCTTAATACCCCACTGCAGAGTGATTACACCGTCTGGTAGTAGAGGTTTTGCGGGTGGTTGGCCTGGGCGAAGAAGAACCAGCGCTCGAACAGCAGTCCAACGTATTGGACGAGGAAAGCCATCACCAGCAGGGTCTTGTCGCCTTCCATACCGGCCCACAACAGCAGCAGCGGCAGCGGGAACACCAGCACCAGGAAGATCCACTTGATGGACTTGAGGAAGGCGGCGGTCTTGCCGTGGAAGAACTCGCGGGTGTTAAAGGAACCGCCCATCATGCCCATGGACTTTTGCTGCACCTTGGTGTGGCGCACGCCAATGGCGCTCTGGATGGTGGACTTGTACTTGATGCGGGTGTTGCGGATCAGTGAGCCACTGCGGGTGATCAGCGCGGCGGCGGTGATGATCATCGCCCAGCCGGCATAGAAGCCGACCAGTTCCGGTGCGACATAGGCGGCATAGGCCGCTGCCAGGGTAAAGCCGGAGGCACTGCCGAGCAGGATGTAGTTGACCACGGTCAGAGAGCAGGCCCACTCCTGCAAGAACTTGAGGCTGGCGTAGATCATGGCGGTGGCGATGAACAGGCCGAACACGGCGGCGGTGGTGACCGTACCGAGGACCAGGGTCAGCTGGCCGCCCAGCTCCGGTGTGCCGAACAGGTTCGCATCCAGGCCGAAGTAGTGGAATACGCCGTAGAGGAAGACCAGGAACATGACCAGCGGCATCAAGATAAGCTCGCGGGAGAGCCAGGAGGTGCGCCATTGGGTGATGCCTCGCCAGGCACGGGTGATCATGTAGATGGGCTTGCCCAGGTGACCGATCGCGGCAATCAGACCGCCGATAAGGAAGGCGAGGGCGATGAAGCTGCCGGTGACATAGAAACTGCTGTCCTGAGCAGGAAGCAGGTTTGCCGCCGAGTAGCTCTGCTCGGTGAACAGGGCGAGGAACAGGCCCTGACCTACCCCGATGAGGGTTGTCAGGAAAATGACCGAAAATGTCGGGTGCATTGTTAACTCCAGTTACAAGTTGCAAGTATCAAGTTCCAAGTGACGTTGCAGCTTCTTGCAACTGGTCACTTGGCACTTGTGACTATTCATTACATCAACCAGTCGTCCAGGGAGACGTCTTTGCTGGTTTCGTGGCGGATATCCTCTTTCTTCAGCGGGTTATCCACACGCACCAGCTCGTCCTCGTGGATGCTGATCTGGGTCTTGCGGCGAGGCAGGTAGTGATTGGCCGGCTTGGTGCCCCACTCGGGCATCAGCTGGTAACCGCCACGCTCGCGGACCGCTACGGAGGCTTCGGAGTCCGGGTCGTGCACATCGCCGAACAGACGCGCCGAGGTGGGGCAGGCCAGTACGCAGGCTGGCTTGCGGTCACGCTCGTCCAGGGTCTCGTCATAGATGCGATCGACACAGAGGGTGCACTTCTTCATCACCTTCTGGTATTCGTCGAACTCACGCATGCCATAGGGGCAAGCCCATGAGCAGTACTTGCAGCCGATGCACTTGTCGTAGTCCACAAGAACGATTCCGTCTTCGGAGCGCTTGTGGCTGGCGCCGGTGGGACACACCGGTACGCAGGGCGCATCCTCGCAGTGCAGGCAGCTCTTCGGGAAGTGCAGTGTTTCTGTTTTCGGGAACTCGCCGATCTCGAAGGTCTGCACGCGGTTGAAGAAGGTACCGGTGGGATCCTTGGTGAACGGGTTGTCATCGAACAGCGGACCGGCCTGGCCGGAGGTATTCCACTGCTTACAGCTGGTGACGCAGGCATGGCAGCCTACGCACACGTTAAGGTCGATAACGAGTGCTAACTGGGTCATCAGAATTCTCCCTTGCGGGTAAACAGTCCGGCGAAGTAGTTCTGCCACGGACGACGTTTCGGGGTACCTGGAACGGCGGGCATGGTGTCGTATTGCGGGAAGGTCACCTTCTCTTCGTCGGGACCTGCCGGGTAGATACGTACACGCACGTCGTACCAGCCTGCCTGGCCGGTGACCGGGTCGGAGTTGGAGATGTGCTCACCGGCTTCATTGGCGGGCAGCTCCTCGCTGATCACATGGTTGAGCAGGAAGCCCTGCTTGGATTCATTGGCGCTGCCATCCAGGTTCCAGGCGCCGGAGGCCTTGCCGATGGCGTTCCAGGTCCAGACGGTGCCCGGCTCGACTGCTTCGGAGTAGCGGCAGAGGCAGCGGACCTTGCCATGCATGGATTCCACCCACATCCAGCCCTCGTCCTCGATTCCTGCCGCCTTGGCGGTTTGGGGGTGGACATAGAGGAAGTTGTAGGTGTGGATCTGGCGCAGCCATGCGTTCTGGCTGTCCCAGCTGTGGTACATCGCCATCGGACGCTGGGTCACCGCGTTCAGCGGGTACTTGTGCTTGTCTGACAGCTGGCTCTCAAGCGGCTCAGAGTAGAACGGCAGCGGATCGAAGTGGGTCTCGATGCGCTTGCGCAGGTGCTGCGGCGGCTGTTTTCCCTGGCTCTTGCCCTGGGCGGCGAGACGGAACTTCTGCAACACCTCGGAGTAGATGTGGATGTTGATCGGCTCGTCGTAACGGGTGAGGCTGTGTGCCTGGGCCCACTGCAGGTAACCCTGGTTCCAGTTACGCATGTACTGGTAGGACTTGGGCAGGTGGTACTGGTAGACGCAGTTGTTTTCCTCGTACATCTTCCACTGGTTCGGGTTCGGTTCGCCCTTCATGTCCTTCTCGCCGGACTTGCCGCGCCAGCCGGCGAGGAAGCCGATGCCGGAGCCCGGAGCAGTCTCGAAGTTGGTGACGAAGTCCGGGTAGTCGCGGAACTTGCGCGAGCCGTCTTCTCTGGTGAAGGCCGGCAATTTCAAACGGGAACCCAGCTCAATCAGTACCTCCTGGAACGGCTTGCACTCGCCCGTTGGTGGGACCACGGGGATACGTACGGAGTCGACCGGGCCGTCATACTCGGAGATCGGACGGTCCAGCATGGACATGACGTCATGGCGCTCCAGATAGGTGGTATCGGGGAGCACCAGGTCGGCGTAGGCCACCATCTCGGACTGGAACGCATCGGCTACGACCAGGAACGGGATCTTGTACTCGCCGTTGTCGTCCTTGTCGTTGAGCATCTGACGCACTTCATCGGTGTTCATGCTGGAGTTCCAGGCCATGTTCGCCATGAAGATAAGCAGGGTATCGATGCCGTAGGGATCCTGGCGGCAGGCGTTGGTGATGGCGTTGTGCATCATGCCGTGGACGGAGAGCGGGTGCTCCCAGGAGAATCCCTTGTCGATACGGATCGGACCGCCATTCTCGTCGACGAAAAGATCGTCCGGGTCGGCCGGCCAGCCCAGCGGCATGCCATTGAGCGGGGTGTTGGGTTGCACATCGTCCCAGCTCTTGCCGGTCTTGGGGCAGGGCGGGATCGGGCGCGGGAACGGTGCCTTGTGGCGGAAGCCGCCGGGGCGGTCGATGGTGCCGAGGATCGACATCAGGATAGACAGGGCGCGGATCGTCTGGAAACCATTAGAGTGCGCGGCCAGACCGCGCATGGCGTGGAACGAGACCGGGTTGCCGGTGACAGACTGGTGTTCGTTGTCCCACACATCGGTCCAGGCGATTGGCAGCTCGATCTTCTCATCGCGGGCGACGATGCCCATCTCATGGGCCAGGCGACGGATGGTCTCTGTCGGGATACCGGTGATGTTGGCCGCCCACTCGGGGGTGTACTGCTCAACACGCTCTTTCAGCAACTGGAACGCCGGCTTGACCGGGGTGCCGTCCTCGAGGGTGAACTCACCCAGCAGGCGGGGATCAGCGCCCTTGGTGCGGCAGACCACGGCCTTGTTGCTGTTGCGGTCCCACCACAGCTTGTTCTGTGGGTCGAAGCAGCCTTCCTCTTCCGGTACCTCGGCGCGGACAAACATGCCGTACTCGCTGCTCTTCGGGTCGAGGTTGACCAGTTCAGCGGAGTTGGAGTACTGCACCAGGAATTCACGGTCGTAGAGGCCGGTCTTGATGATCTCGTGAGTGATCGCCAGCAGCAGGGCGCCATCGGTGCCGGGCTTGATCGGGATCCACTCATCGGCGATAGCCGAGTAACCGGTGCGCACCGGGTTGATAGAGATGAAGCGGCCACCGTTGCGCTTGAATTTGGCCAGTTCGATTTTCAGCGGGTTGGAGTGGTGGTCCTCGGCAGTGCCGATCATCACAAATAGCTTGGAGCGCTCAAGATCCGGACCGCCGAACTCCCAGAAGGAGCCACCGATGGTGTAGATCATGCCCGCAGCCATGTTTACCGAGCAGAATCCACCGTGGGCCGCGTAGTTGGGGGTACCGAAGTTCTTGGCAAACAGGCCGGTCAGCGCCTGCATCTGGTCGCGGCCGGTGAACAGAGCGAATTTCTTCGGGTCGGTAGCGCGGATGTTAGCCAGGCGCTCTTCCAGGGTGCTGAAGGCTTCTTCCCAGCTGATCTCCTCGAACTGGGCGTCACCCCGCAGGGCACCTTCCTTGCGCTTGAGGGGTTTGGTCAGGCGGGCAGGGGAGTACTGTTTCATAATGCCCGAGGAACCCTTGGCACAGATGACACCCTTGTTCAGGGGATGATCCGGGTTCCCCTGGATGTAACGCACTTCACCGTCACGCAGGTGCACGCGGATACCGCAGCGGCAGGCACACATGTAACAGGTAGTGTTTTTGACCTCGGTTCTACCCTCGGTCAGGACTTTGGCAGTTTCGCTTACGCTCATATGATCTCTGCTCTCGGCTTGCTGGAACTGAAAAGCCGAGGAGAAAACAACCCATAGGTCGCTTTGTTCCCCGGCCGTAATATGGCATCAATACTATCGTAATATACTAATATACCAAATTTTTCATATCTGTTTCCAGATTGATCTAGGTCAATAACCTGCTTTTTCACTATTCTGTCATAGAAATTTTCTAATCAACCATAGACGGTAATTATTGAGATTGCCTTGACTATGTTGCTGTTTTTTACCCTCCACGCCGCCGAGAAATCCGAAGCTATAGCGCTTCAATGCAGGCAAAAGACAGTTCTATGTGGACTCCCTTGCATGAGTAGATAGGGTTATCTGCACGAATAATCATTCGCTTTGTCTTTACGCGGTCGCCACGTCTATCGGGAGATAGGGTCAGTAATAAGAGGTATGGTACCGGTGACCAAACGGCGGTCAAGAGGGCCTGGGCGAACGCCTGCGGTGACTCAGCGCTGAATGACACCACTTGGCGGGCACTCCTGGCAGGTTCCTGCCATTAACCTCACTAATCAACTCACAAGGATTGCTGATTAGCGAAGACGAGTTCAGGTCTTTATTATCCTCTGTGACAATAATTTCCCAGGAGAGGAGACGATGATAAGCATAAATCCCTTTAGTGAGCTTTCCGGATTCATTTCGCCGATGGCCATGCAGATATACATCATCGTGATGTTTCTGATGGTTGTTGGCGGCACGATCCTCGATACGATTCACAAGAAAAGTGCCAAGTACTTTTTTGAAAATGCGAAAAAAGCAGAAAAGAACGCAAGGCGAACCGTCAGCGGTGGTCAAAAGATGGGGCTTGCCATCCAAACCGTTACCAGTGAAGTACTAACATCGTCCGAGTTTGCCAACCCGACACGCCGGCTCTCTCACCTTTTCACCATGTACGGATTCATCATCTTCGTTATCTCTACGGTAACCCTGATCTTTGCGCATCCGACGGAGGCATCAGCGGGTATCTGGCCGATGTTGTGGCACGTGGGCGCAGCGATGCTGGCCTTTGGCGGCTACTGGTTCTGGTTCTTCATCCGCGTCGATGTTTCTTCCGAGGGCAAGTCCTGGTACAAGTTGGCACGCGCTGACCTGTTTATCGTGTCCCTGCTTGCGACCGCGACGTTCGCACTGCTGTGGTCCGCGACTCAAGGCGGCACTGCCGGATGGGTATTCTTTGCCCTGCTTCTTGCCTCCAGCACCACCCTGTTCGTGACTGTGCTGTGGTCCAAGTTCGCCCACATGTTCTTCAAGCCTGCCGCGGCCTACCAGAAGAAGATCACCAGGGCTGACGGCTCACAAGAGAATCTGCCCGATTTGGGTGAACTGACGGATCCTGCCCTGCAGGCAAGGTTTCCTGACATCCCTGAGTATATGGGCACCAAGCCGCCTTACATGGGACTTGGCATCAAGCGTGAAGCGCCGCGCCACTACTGAGTCGTTTCAACAAGAATCAATATTTAAGAGAGGACTAACATGCCAACTTTCGTATATATGACGCGTTGCGACGGCTGTGGACACTGTGTTGATATCTGCCCGTCAGACATCATGCACATCGACACGACTTATCGCCGTGCATACAACATCGAACCCAATATGTGCTGGGAGTGCTACTCCTGCGTTAAAGCCTGCCCTCACCACGCGATTGATGTGCGTGGGTATGCGGATTTTGCTCCGCTGGGTCACTCGGTGCGGGTCATCCGTGATGAGGAAAAAGGGGTTATTGCCTGGCGCATCAAGTCCCGTAATGGCGAAACAGACCTAAATCTGCTGGCCCCGATCACGACTAAGCCCTGGGGACAGGAGATTCCTCAACTGAAAAGTGTGCCTGCGCCCAGCAAAGAGATGCGTGACAGCCAATTGCTCTTTAACGAGCCTAAATACATCCGTCTGGATGATGGTGACCTGCATACGCTGGAATCCAATGGCCTGAAAATGAAAGCAGGGGTTTACTACTAATGGCTTACAAAACTATCGTAGAAGACAATATTGATGTCCTGGTTGCCGGTGCTGGCCTCGGTGGTACCGGTGCAGCGTGGGAAGCGCGTTACTGGGGGCAAGACAAGAAGATCGTTATCGCCGAAAAGGCGAACATCGACCGTTCCGGTGCCGTCGCACAGGGTCTGTACGCGATCAACTGTTACATGGGTACCCGTTTCGGTGAAAACAATCCCGAAGATCACGTCCGTTACGCTCGTATGGACCTGATGGGTATGGTTCGTGAGGACCTGCTGTTTGATATGGCGCGTCACGTTGATTCGGCTGTTCACCAGTTCGAGGAGTGGGGCTTGCCACTAATGCGCAACCCCAAGACCGGCACCTATCAGCGTGAAGGTCGTTGGCAGATCATGATTCACGGTGAGTCCTACAAGCCGATCGTGGCTGAGGCCGCGAAGAAGTCGGCTGACAAGGTCTACAACCGTATCTGTGTCACCCATCTGCTGATGGATGATGCCAAAGAGAATCGCGTTGCCGGTGCTGTCGGCTTTAACGTCCGTACGGGTGACTACCACGTATTCAAATCCAAGACTGTGGTCGTTGGCGCCGGTGGTGCATCCAACATCTTCAAGCCCCGCTCCGTGGGTGAAGGTGCGGGTCGTGTCTGGTATGCGCCGTGGTCATCGGGCTCAGCCTATGGTCTGATGATCCAGGCTGGTGCGAAGATGACCCAGATGGAGAACCGTATCGTACTGGCCCGATTCAAGGACGGTTACGGTCCGGTGGGTGCCTACTTCCTGCACCTCAAGACCTACACTCAGAACTGTAATGGTGAAGAGTATGAGTCAAAGTGGTTCCCGGCCCTGACCGAAATGGTCGGTAAGGAATATCTGGATACCGAAGGTCAGCACCTGTCCCACAAGCCCATTCCGACCTGTTTGCGTAACCACGCATTTATCTCTGAGGTGAATGCCGGTCGCGGTCCTATCCACATGGTGACCATGGAGGCCTTCCAGGATCCTCACCTTGAGGAGATTGGCTGGCACAACTTCCTGGGTATGACCGTTGGACAGGCCGTTCTGTGGGCGGCAACCGATGTTAACCCGAAGTATGAGAATCCGGAACTGACCACCTCCGAGCCTTACGTGATGGGCTCGCACGCGACCGGTTGTGGTGCCTGGTGCTCAGGCCCTGAAGATCTCTCTCCTGAAGAGTACTTCTGGGGCTACAACCGTATGACCACGGTTGAGGGTCTGTTCGGTGCCGGTGACGCGGTCGGCGGTACGCCGCACGCCTTCTCTTCCGGTTCATTCACCGAAGGCCGTCTGGCTGCCAAGGCCGCGTGTAAATACATCGACGATGGCAAGGCCGAGGGTATCCGTGTTTCCCAGGAGCAGATCGAGCGCCGCAAGGCGGAGATCTACAAGCCGATGGAGCACTACAAGATTTACCGCAACGAAATCGTTGCCGGTAGTGTTAACCCCAACTACATCAATCCGCGTCAGGGTCTGGACCGCCTGCAGAAGCTGATGGACGAGTACGCTGGTGGGGTAACGGTTAACTACATGACCAACGAGAAGCTGCTGCACATCGGCCTGAAGAAGATGAAGGTCCTGGAAGAGGATTTGGAGAAAGTAGCCGCGGAGAACGTCCACGAGCTGCTGCGTGCATGGGAGCTGAAGCATCGTCACCTTGCCTCAGAGTCCGTCATGCAACATACCCTGTTCCGCAAGGAAACCCGTTGGCCGGGTTACTACTACCGTGGTGATGCCATGAAACTGAATGATGACGAGTGGCACGTACTGACAGTTTCTCGTCGTGATCCGAAGACTGGCGAGTACACCATGGAGAAAGCTCCTCTCTACCACATTGTGGAAGAGAAAAGTGAGTAATCGCCAATGACACTCGGGAGGCGTGCCATACGCCTCTCTGAGTACAAAAAAGATCAACATTATTGTTGGTCTTTTTTTTTGTTCGAGATTGGTGTCTACTACTTCACCTCGAATCAGGTATAGTGAATAATTAGCAATGACAGATGATGATTTCAGAGGGTATTAAATGAACATAATAGAAAAAACAGATGAGGAGCTTCTGGACATTGCCCTTCCCATGTGGGATGACTTGATCAAGTATTCCAATAAAGGTAACTATGGAAAGTTTATTCGTAACTTTTCCTATAACCTCCTGCTCGGGCTGAATGAAGTCGAGCTTGGCAACCAGTTTGCAAAGAGTGAGCTGTCGCGTAACCTTTCACCCGATTATGACTTTCTTGGCTTTATCCGTCGTGGTGAGCATGTAAGCTGTCTTTTTCGGGTACGCAGTACCAAGAAAGAGGGTGAATGGCTGGGACGCATGGTCATCGGTTATGAAAAAGACGAAGTAAAGATCTTCGCAGCATCAATTTTCTGAATATTATGAGTGAAACGATACAAGATAATAAATTTGTCGAACTTAACTACGAAGTTGTTGACAAAAAAACGGGACAGGTTCTCTCGACGGTAGAATTTCCCTTGAGTTATGTACATGGCGCCGACCAGGTGTTGGCAACTCAGGTTACCACCGAACTTGTGGGTCGCTCACAGGGTGATGTCATCGAAGTGCCTATCGATGGCGGTGTGATTTACGGGCCTCGGGACGAAAATCTGGTCTTTACCGATAGCATCGAAAATGTGCCGGAAGAGTACCGCGAAATAGGCACAAAAATTTTGATGGAAAACGAGAAAGGTGAGCCAAGAGAGTTTATCGTAACTCGCATGGACGACAAAACCTTGACCGTCGATGGCAACAACCCGCTCTGCGGTCGAGATCTGATCTTCAAGCTTAAAATCCTGACGGTTCGGGATGCTACTCCAGAAGAGCTCGAAGCCGGCACCAAAGTCGTTAATGGGCCGGATATCGATATTGATCCTGATCGGATCGTGCCGATATAGCAAGTCCGCTAGTTGTCAGTACGGACTGCCGAACGGATCGTCTGACAAAAGGATGCCAACATAGGGTGCGTAGGTTAATACGGCGCCCTGTGTTGGACCTAACCCGTTGAAGGCATGGATCACTTGTCCCTGGAGTGTTTGACTGCCTGGATCTGATTTCAGTTCTTCCAGTGCAGTTATTAAAGGCACGGTATCTTCACTGTTCAGGTAACTTTTAAGCATCTCAATAGCCTCTTCGATCCTGGCACTATCAAGATCCTTTCTGACCTTGGTCGGTTGGTCCTGGCCAGAATCTCCAAAGTCCGGTGGCTCATCATAAACATTCGCGCCCAGTCCCGCAGAGTGCTTTGCGGGCTTTAGTCCGGCGAATGCCTGGTACTCTTCCAACGCCCTGTTTTTCAGAGCTGCGACAAATGCATTGAACGCTTGAACATTGGGTTTTCCCAGGTAGAGCGAAAGCAGGGCTTCGCCATTCACGCGGCTGGTGAAATCCAGGGATGAGCTGGTGAAGACGGGGTCAGGATTCAATACTGTCAGCATCACAGTCATTTCCACTTCATCTTTAAATGGCGCTTTACTGCGAAATTTGACGTAGTCGTCAACGATTTCGAATTCCTGTTTACCTTTAAGCAGATGCTTCTGTGTGAGCTTCATTGAATTGTCTACTGTTTAGTGTTTATTTGCCAAAGGCCTCAGCCATAAGGCTGGCGACATATTCATGGGTATATGAGTTCTCACCGCCATGAATGAGCTGGTCGTCATCCGTTAGGAATGTCAGGTAGGGTCTGACCTCAACGTCCTCAAATTCAATTTTGGCTGTGTCGTCAATCGTACTGGCAATGCTGAACGCAATCTCACCTGTGATTTCTTTCAGCTGGTCGCCGCTGACGCCCGCCGCGGCGAGCTTGAATCTGACTTGCTCAATAATTTCCCGAATGAAGATTTGTTGGTGTTCATCGAATTTTTCTGCGTCAATCTTCAGCTGCATTTTGTTTGCCCTTTATGATGTTGCCTGAGTTATTCTGTGTCGTATCAATCCGCGGAGCCGCTTCAACAGCCGTATACCACTGTGTTCGGGTTTAGTTTTGTTGATGCAGTAGAGTGCCCAGCGCTGCCTGCGCCCTGACATCCAGTCTTGCTTGTAAGCATCGTTTCCTGTCAGAAAGTCAATTTCCTCGACCCTGTCGGTGTCGATAACATGCCGCATCAGGTAGCTGGTTAGAATCGAACCAGGGGAGTAACGCTTCCAGTCCTCATCATAGGCCAGCTTGAAAATACTGGCTTTGCCATGTACCACAAACCAGAACTGTGCAGCAACAGGCTTTTGCTCAATATAGAGAATGGCGAGCCTCAACCATCCTGGCACTGCCAGACTGCAAGCCAGGCCTTCAATAAAGTCGCCATAGAGCTCATTGGCTTTCCAGCTCTTTTGGTAGACAGCGTTATAGTCTGCCATTGCCTGTTGCAGACAATCTCCAGTATAAAGGCGAATAGTGTAGCCGTACTCACGGTCGAGCTTTCGCTCTTTTCGTGTAATGGTATTGCGCACTTTGGCAGGGCGAGCCTCCATGTAGTCAGCAAATGTCTGCCCCCGAGTGCGGTGAATCCAGTTGTAGTGCCGAAATGTCCGATGACAGGAAATACCTAAAGACTCCATGGCCTGCTGGAAGCCTTGCAGGTTCCTGTCATTTTCAGCAATCGGCTCCAGGCGTAGCGAAGAAAAGGGCAACTGGCTTAAACCCCTGGCCAGGCATTCAATGGTCTCCTGCTGCTTATGCTCTGCAAGCAACAGCGTATAGAGCGAGGAGTACAAGTTGGTGAGCGCATACCAGTGCTCGCTGCTACGCATCACAAGCGGCATCATTGCCAGCACTTTACCGTCTTCAACCACACATGGCAGTAGAATACTCTGACAATTATCAGGAGCATGCCTGAGCAGGTTATCGAACCATGGGCGCGAAAAAAATATACTGTCTTCCGATACCTTGGCAAACAGGGTGCCGGCGTGTGCAGGCAACTGATCCCAGTCGTCATAACAGATAAACTCCATCACCCGTTAGTTCATCGCTTTGCTGCCACCCTCAGGAGAATTGCCTGACATCTCGATCATCTCTGATACTTCCAGAGCGCCATTGATTTCCAGGAAAGGACAGGACTGTGCTGCGGCAATCGCCTCCTGCATGGAGCCCATCCTCATGATACTCAGTCCTGACATGGCAGAGACACTCCCCTGGGAGGCCGAGCCGTCAGCCTGCACCGTATGCGTATCCTTGAAAGGCACGGCTGGACTTACTACAGCATCACCCAGTGAATTCAACCATTGCTGGTATTTTTCCAAGTGCTTTTGAGCATCTTTGGGGTCAGAAGGGTATTCGCCTCCCAGATAAACAAAGATATATTGCGGCATACAGTAAAGTCCTCAGCATGAGGTTGGAAAAGAACAGCTGATTTTAATGTAAATTAACGGGAAAATCAGGACGAATGTGCCAGTCGTTTTTTAGCACAATGCCAGCCCTCGGCGCCGACAATATCGCACTGAAAGTTGGAAGCAGTTCGAGAAAAATAGTGTTATGGCGGTTAATGAGGGCCCTCAATAGGGGGGCGGTGCTCACTAAACACCTATCGGGTGCATTCTCGGATGGAAAACACCAGGAGTACCCCGGTCCGCAGGAAGCTAAAATAATTACTTATCGCGCCATAAAAAGTTCATGGTGTGCGGGGATGCTGGTCACCCAACGATTTCTGTTACAATTTTAGGTGCAGTAATAAACTATTTTCATCGTTATCGTTTTCAGCTGCGAACCCTTGCAGTGGCGATCACGACTTCGAAGCAAAAGGTGATTTATGAGCGAACAACCTAAAGCCAGACCTAAAGTTCCTGAGGGCAAAGCTCGTTTTCTTGTAACCCGTCAAAAAGAGCCTAATGAAAAAGGCTACGTAGGCTACGAGACTATCTGGGAGTCCTTCCAGAAAGAGGTCGAATACACCACTCCAAAGCGTCCCTGAACCTCATTGTTGTACTGCCTTATGGGGGGGGAGTGAACCCCCCATAAGGTCATTCCACCAACCCACTCTCATCAGGAAAAGCTCTCTATTAAGGACGCCTTGCTAGGCATAGGGCGTTTTGATGGACCGTACCGGTTACCCTCGAGCTGTCCCGCCGTCATCCCCAGGTCCCTGAACAGGGGGCACAGTACACTGCCCTTGATACGTAAAGGCTTATAAAGCAGGTCGCAGAGGACACAGAGAACCCAAGTGCATGAGGGGTCGGTCATCTTCATGAAATAGCGTATTATTGAGTTCGTCTGAACAAATTCACTCTTTAGCGCCCTATCTCTTGTAATGCAAACTTTCCATTTTGAGCCCATCGGCATCGTTCATTCCTGTTATTCGGAAAAGTTCGGCATTCCGCGACAGCCGGGCCTGAGCCAGGCCGCTGAAGCGAGCCTGGAGTTACTGCCACCCTATAACCGGTCTGAAGCCGTGAGGGGACTGGAAGGCTTTTCCCATATCTGGCTCACCTTTGTGTTTCACGGCGTGAAACGTGAGGAGTGGAGGCCAACGGTGCGTCCACCGCGTCTTGGCGGTAACCAGCGTATCGGGGTGTTCGCCAGCCGCTCAACCCATCGTCCCAATCCCCTTGGGCTTTCCGTGGTCGAGTTATCACGGATTGAAACGGCTGCAGGCAAGGTCGTTCTTCACCTGAGGGGCGCAGACCTGCTTGATGGGACACCGGTGCTCGATATCAAACCCTACATCCCCTACGTCGATAGTATTCCCGAGGCATTGGCGGGGTTTGCCGACGAGGCCCCGCAGGAGCGTCTGTCTGTTCGCTTCAGCGAGGTCGCCAGGCAGTCCTGTCAGCAATGGGCTGACTGCTATCCCCGATTGCAGGCTCTGATTAGCGAGACCATTGCCCTCGATCCTCGTCCAGCCTATCAGGCACAAAGCGACAAGCATCGGGAGTACGGTATTAGCCTGTGTGGATTGAATATCCGCTTTGCGGTCGAGGGAACGAAGGCTGAGGTTATCGCCATCGAAGCGGGAAGGGATTAAACAGGCTGACAGGCGCAGGTGCCGGTTCGGCCTTTTTTCACCGGGGTCTGGTAACGTCTGCAGGCCGCAGAAAAGAAAAGCGCCCCTGAAATGGGGCGCAACTGATTGTTTTTATTGTGACTGTTTTTACTTATTAGCCAGTGCCTCGAGCTTGGTGGCGCGAATCATCTGGCCATCCATGGCGGCATCTTTGACACGGCGGCCAAAGGTTACCGACACGAGTGTTGGGTAGTAGACTACCGGAATGTTGAGCGTGGTGCCATAAATCTTGTTGATACGACCCTGGTAAACCTCCACGTTCATTTGGCAAATTGGGCACGCGTCACAATCATATGGCCGCCGCCGTCGTGGTCCGCCTCGCCGATTTCCTTGAGCTCATGCGCTTGTCCGGCCTGCGAATGGACGGCCTGAGGTACCGCGGCAAAAGAGGACTGCGGGAGCAATCGCCACGCCTGGCGCACCGCAAAAAAAAAAGCGGCACCCCCAGAGGGTACCGCTTTTTCAGACATTCGGTCTCTGCGGTCCTCAGAGCATCCGCTTAAGAACGTCGGTTTCACCGCCCTTGTCTTTCAGGCGGTGCTTGAGGGGACCGGCCATGTGCAGGACGATCAGCACCAGCAGGGTCCAGCCCATGATTTCGTGGACTTCATGGGCGATGCCGGCAAGGGCCTCGTTTTCAGCGATTAGAGCGGGCAACTCACCCAGACCGAAGAAGTTGACCGGGCGGCCGCTGGCGTTGGACATCACCATGCCGCTAATCGGCATCACCAGCATCAGCAAATAGAGCAGACCCTGCAGGGCTTTGACCACGGCGCGCTCCTTGGGAGCGAAGGCCGAAGGCAGTTTGGGTACCGGGCTGATAGCGACCCACACCAGGCGCAACAAGATAAGCCCGAATGCGACAACGCCAAAGGATTTGTGCAGGTTATAGAACTGGAAGGCGTACTGCTTCTCTGCGGCAGCCTCCTTGGGCAGGCCGGCCATGTAGATGCCGACGAAGATCAGGACCAGGATGATCGCGGCCATCAGCCAGTGCAGGGTCTTGGAAACAACTCCGTATTCAATCGCGCTATTTTTAAGCATCGTCCTCGCTCTCTTTGTTAGATATAGGGGTAAGCGATGACGATGGTAGCATCCTGTCAACGAGATTGGCCAGATATCCGGAGTGGTCTCGAACATGTGAAGCATTAGAGTAAATCGCGACGGTACGGTCGCTCCCACGGGAAGAGCGGGTTTATGTGTGGAAGCGACCGTCCCGGTCGCGATAGGGAGGCACGCAAAGTAAAAAACCGCCGCCGCCCTGAAGGACGACGACGGTTTGTTGGGAGAGCAGTTAACTCAGGCCACTAAGCGGCGTACATCTCCTTGGCCTCTTGTGCGGCCTTGGCCTCTTCCTCGTTGTAGGCAGCACCGGACCAGAGCATCTCGTAGGCGATCTCCTCGTTACCGTTTTCGCACAACTCAAGCACTTCCTTGAACAGGGGTTGGAAGGATTCTGATTTATGCGACTCTTCGTGCTCGGCGAAAGATTTCCAGAAGGTGATAATCAGTGCCTCCTTATCTTTCAGAGGGCTCTCGACAGCCTGGCCGACGGTGGACCCCTCGTTGGAGACCGCACCACTATTGAGCGATACAAAGCCACCAACGAAACCGGTGGTGGAGTGGTAGGTCTTTACGTTTTCACACAACATCGCCACCCGTTCCTGCAGATCATCAACACTGTATTCAGGCTTGAGGATCACACGGTTGATGGTGACTACGCCGTCGTGCGGAAAACCGTTAATCAAACTGGCCATAAAACACCTCCTGATGGCGTTGTGGTTGGTACATGTACAGGTAGTCATTAGAACCTGCTTAAGTACTAATATGCATGCATTATTAGTTTTTTCAAGTAATGCATAGAAAAAACTTGTCCCACGCAAAAGTATGGCTGTTGCCGCACTGAGGTGAGGTGATTGTCAGCTAAAGGGTGAGAGTAACTGCTCGCCCACGACAATGTTCTTACCGCAAAGGCGAAAAGAGAAGCGCCAGGTAGCCAGGGAGTGTGGAGCATGGCGCTTTTGGCAAGCGGCGCCGTGGTGTTGAGGTTCGGCCCCCCGGATGGGGCAACCTGTCCTACTCGGCACTGGCATAAGGGGGGCGAGAAGTTACGGTGAGAAACAGGAGGGGATGCGCGGCCTGGCATTTCCCACGTTTGCAAAGAATTGGATAAACTGTCGATATCTACATTTACCCAAGGACACCCCCTCATGAAAAGATTTTTGCCCGGTTTTATCGCCCTGCTTACCCTGATACTGCTGGCAGGATGCAGCAGCAAACCCTCCGAAGTGGAGATTCGTGAGCAGGTCACCACCAGGCTGCAGCAGGAATACGGCAGCACCATCTTCGAAGTGGTCAATTTCGCCAAGGTCAATGGGATCCCGCGCGATCGCAACACCTACATCGCCGAGGTCGAGTACGATCTGCGCTTCAAGGTCAGTCTGCAGGAAGCCACATCAGCCTTGCAGCAAGAGGGCACCAATATCTTCACCGCCGGTTTGAAGGCGGCGGCACTGGGCGTGACCTATGGCGACTTCAAGGCCGGTGACACGATGCACAAAAAAGAGCGAGTGCGTTTTGTCCGTGCCGAGAAAGGTTGGCTTATCGATGAAGAAGAGCGAAGTCAATAATTCAGCCGTCAGAAATTTTAACGCTGCCACTCCGCTTGGGAGCGATGCAGGAATCCGCGCGCAACTGGCGTCTTGCTTTTTATCCACACTCAGCTAGCTATTATAGGGACACCCCTATCATCCTGCGGCATCGGTGCCGTCCAGTTGAGTATGCTCCTTGCCGATGCCTGCAGGCTTTCTCTCGTAAGGAGATTTGCTATGAGTTTGCGCCGCGTTTTCCTGCTTTTCCTTCCTCTCAGTCTGCTCTTTCCCGGTGTGGCCAGTGCTGCCGAGTGGACAGGCAATCTCAACGCCTTTCTCGGTGCCAAGGCTCTGGATGAAGATGACTGGACCGCTGATGAACATGGCGAAATAGGCGTCAGGTTCGATTTTCGGCAACAGGCTTGGCCAATAAATTTTGCCGCGGATGCGCACTTTTCTGAGGGTGATTTTCGCGGTAATGTCTTCTTCCCGGGAGTCGGCGTTCTCTATTACGAAGAAGATGTGGAAACCTCTGAAATAAATCTTGGTGTGCGCAAATACTGGAGTTCGGCGTCCAATATGCAACCCTTCCTGGGAGGCGGGTTGGCCTATGTCACCCTGGATGCAAAAGGTAATGTTGGAGGTGGCCAGAGGTTTTCCGACAGTGGCGATGGATTTGGTTTCTGGATGAATGGTGGCATTGTCTGGAACTTCAACGCCTTTAATGTGGGTTTTGACCTGCGTTATACCCAGGCCGATGTTGACCTGGATGTCGGTGATTTCGAAGGTGGTGGAGGACACGCCGGTATGCTGCTCGGCTATAGCTGGTAAGCACTCCCTCTACCGGGACAAACAAAAGGGCAGCCCTTGGGATGCCCTTGGTGATTGAAGAGTCTGGTTGTTACTGCAACAGCAGGAACAGTGCTCCGCCACGGCGCTGGATATTCAGTAGCAGGGCGTTGCTGTCCTTGACCGCGGTACGCATGCTGTCGAGGTCCGTCACCGCCTTGCGGTTGGCCTGAGTAATCACATCCCCCCTGCGCAATCCGGCGGCCATTGCCGCCGAGCCGGGAGCGACTTCAGCCACCACCACGCCCTGCACCTGGCCGCTAACCGTCTCCTCGGCGAGGTTGGCGAGTACCGCACCGTTCAGGCGCGGATGGAGCTTGTCCCCGGTCACGGCCGTGAGTTCTGGCTCCTCAACTACGGCTTTGATGCGCTTGATCTTGCCATCACGCAGGATCCTTATGTCCACTTGCTGACCGATACGCAGTAGGCCGACCTGGTTGCGGACATCGCTGGCACCCTGTACCTCGCGTCCGTTGAGTTCGGTGATTACATCTCCAGTCTGCAGTCCGGCTTTGTCAGCGGGGGAACCCTTGGTCACTTGAGTGACCACAGCGCCCTGCTGATGCTCAATGTTGAATGCTGTAGCCAGTTCCGGGGTCAGGTTCTGGGCCTGGGCACCGAGCACACCACGGCGAACCTCACCGTGTTCGATAAGCTGGTTCATCACCTCGCTTGCCATGTTGATGGGAATGGCAAAGCCGATCCCAACATTACCACCGCTTTTGGAGAGGATCGCGGTATTCACCCCTACCAGCTCCCCGCGAAGATTGACCAACGCACCACCGGAGTTGCCGGGATTGATGGAGGCGTCGGTCTGAATAAAGTCCTCATAACCCTCGATACCCAGGCCGGAGCGCCCCATGGCACTGACGATACCCGAGGTAACCGTCTGCCCAAGACCGAAGGGGTTGCCGATGGCCACGACGAAATCGCCCACGCGGGTGTTGTCCGAATTGCTCATCGGTAGCGCTGTCAGCTTGCCATGCTCTACATGCAGTACCGCGATATCGGTTTCCGGATCGGAACCGACCAGTTGCGCCTGCAGGGTGCGTCCGTCGGATAGGTTGACCGAGATTTCGTCAGCACCATCGATCACATGGTGGTTGGTCAGGATGTAGCCCTTTTTGGCATCCACCACTACGCCTGAGCCCAGACTCTGCGCCATCCGCTCACGGGGTTGTTCCGGAACATTAAAGAAGCGGCGGAAAAACGGGTCCGAAAGCAAGGGGCTTTGGCGCACTGCCACCCGGGTGCGGGTGAACACATTCACCACGCCCGGTACGGTCTTCTCCAGCATCGGTGCCAGCGTAGGCAGGTTCTCCCCCTGGCTGTCAAAGGCTGGCAAAGCGGCGTGCAAGGGCAGTGACATCAGTAGCAGTACAGCGGCAAGGTATCGCATCGAGCATCCTTCAGGTCTGTTATTTATCGGGCAAGGCATGGTTGTGTTACGGAGGTAAAGACCATGGAAGGAGGGGGAGAGTTCCATGGGATTTTGATTAGGTGTTGATATTTGTGGGGTGAGTTGTTGTGTCGCTGTCACGACGGGTGGTTCTAGTACGGGGTCTCGCCCCCGCGGGGCGAGGGAGGAGTCGCTATCGCGACGGATTGGATTAGATGCGGGGGGCTGCCCCGCGCGCAGGTCACTTTTTACGAAGTCCATCCCTGGACTTCGCCCTACGGCCCAGCCTTCGGCCGAAGTAACCAAAGAGAAGGCTGCCCTCTGCATCGCCCTAATGGGTGCCCTGTGCTTCTCGCTCCGGTAGGGCTGTGCAGACAGTCCTTCCGTGGCCTGGCTGCAAAGTTGCGCGCATCCATGTGCGCAACCCTTCGGGCTACTCCTCCCTCCACTGCGATGCTTGGCGATGCAGAAGGGAACTCTGTCCGTGCCGGCATTGAGTTCCGTATTTCAAACAACAATGGCTAAACGGAGCGGTTTTCTTCCCGTGTGGCGTAGCCGAGCATCGCAGTCATTTCAGGGGAAGTGAAGGCATGTTTGAGCGAGGCGGTTTCTTGCCTCGCGAGTTGCCTGAACGGCCTGAAATGACGAGAAGCACAGGGCACCGCAAAGCGGCAAGCCTTCGGGAGATGGTTTTGGGTACTTTTGCCGAAATAAAAGTGCCTCGCCTCGCGGGGGGCGAAAACCCCGCATTCGATCAATACGTCGCGGAGCGACACAAACAAAAAGCCCCGCTTTCGCGGGGCTCTCCACCTATCACTCAACCAATCCCATCACCCTTCGACCGCAATCTTCCTCGGCTGCATCTTCTCATGCTTGGGAATGGTCACCGTCAGCACGCCATTGTCGGTTTTGGCGCTGATCTTGTCGGTGTCGGCGGTGTCGGGCAGGGTGAAGCGGCGGAAGAAGCTGCCGTAGGAGCGCTCGATGCGCTTGTAGCCTTCGCGCTCTTCCTTCTTCTGGTTGTCGCGCTCGCCGCGAAGAGTGAGCATGCCGTTTTCGGCGTGCACCTCGATCTCCTTGGCATTCACCCCGGGCAGGTCGGCGGTGATGGTGAAGCACTCCCGGCTTTCCTGGATGTCCACCGCCGGCACCCAGTCGCTGGCGGTGGCGGCGTTCTCTTCGCCCATCATGCGGTCCATCTCTTTTCGCATATGCCCCAACATGCCCCACGGTTCGTAACGTACCAAACTCATAAACACACCTCCATTTTCAGTTGGACTATGCGCTGACTCACAGCGCCGATACTCCACATATAGGTACACTGATGGGGCAGTTCAAGCCCGTAATGGGAGGGCGGTTATTACCTCAAAAGAGCGTGTTGTTGCACGCCAAAAATCGAGTTTGTAAGTGCTCACCTGTGACCTGAGTCCCAAAAAAACAGGTATATTAGGGACACAACATATAGTGTTTTGAGGTTTTACAAAGTTAACGTTCCTATGTCACTGAATTATCAGGGGTTGCGGAATAATTGCTAATAATTTCAAGATGTTGCAATTTTATTGTTGTCGCCGTCTTCCTGTTGACAGAGATGCTATTAGTACCTACTCTATCCACCACAACACAACATGTAGTGTTAGAAAATAGTTGACTCGCGCCACAGGACAGTGGTTGCCATTCCTAAGACCAAATAACGAGGGAGATACTACGTGAGCAAGAGCAGCGCCCACCTTAAAGCTGTTACCACCGCCGTGACCGAGATTCCCTTCCAGCCCGCCTCAATGGATATCTGGGAGAAAAAATATCGCCTGACCACCAAGAACGGCGAAGTGATCGACAACACCATTGACGAGACCTACGAGCGCGTCGCCCGCGCCCTGGCCGAAGTCGAAGAGACCGACGACAAACGCGAAGAGTGGCACGCCAAATTCCTGTGGGCGTTGCGCCACGGGGCGATCCCCGCCGGCCGCATCACCTCCAACGCCGGTGCCTGGGCCTATAAGCCCGCCACTTCCACCATTAACTGTACCGTCTCCGGTACCGTGCGTGACTCCATGGACGACATCCTCGGCAAGGTGCACGAGGCAGGCCTGACCCTCAAGGCCGGCTGCGGTATCGGCTACGAGTTCTCCACCCTGCGTCCCAAGGGCGCCTTCGTCGCCGGCGCCGGCGCCTACACCTCCGGCCCACTCTCCTTCATGGATATCTTCGACAAGATGTGTTTCACCGTCTCCTCCGCCGGCGGCCGCCGCGGTGCGCAGATGGCCACCTTCGACGTCGGCCACCCGGACGTGATGGACTTCATCAAGGCCAAGCGCGAGGACGGGCGCCTGCGCCAGTTCAACCTCTCGCTGCTCATCACCCGCGAGTTCATGGAGGCGGTCATCGCCAACGCCGATTGGCCGCTGGCCTTTCCCATCGGTCCCAAGGAGCTGGAGCTCGACGGCATCGACATCGAGGACGCCTCCCAGGTCATCTGGCGCGAGTGGCCGATAAAAGACGCCTACATCACCAACGACGAAGGCCTGGTTGCCTGCAAGATCTACAAAACCATCAAGGCGCGTCGCCTGTGGGACATGATCATGGCCTCCACCTACGACTTCGCCGAGCCCGGCTTCATCCTCATCGATCAATATAATGAGATGAACAATAACTGGTTCTGCGAGAACGTCCGCGCCACCAACCCCTGTGGCGAACAGGGCCTGCCCGAGTACGGCGCCTGTCTACTCGGCTCGGTCAACCTCACCAAGTTTGTGCTCGACCCGTTCACCGACAAGGCCCGCTTCGACTGGGATGCCTTCCACAAGGCGGTCGGTATCTTCACCCGCATGCTCGACAACGTGGTCGAGATCAACGGCCTGCCGCTGCCGCAGCAGCAGGAAGAGATCAAAAACAAGCGCCGCCACGGCATGGGCTACCTTGGTCTTGGCTCCACCCTCACCATGATGCGCATGCAATACGGTGACAAGGAATCCCTCGAGTTCACCGAGCGCGTCACCCGCGAGCTGGCCCTGGTCGGCTGGCGCACCGCGCTGGAGCTGGCCAAAGAGAAAGGCCCGGCCCCGATCATGGAACAGGAGTACGAGGTCACCGGCGAGATGCTGCGCCACCGCCCGGAGATGAAGCGCGATGGCTACAAGCTCGGCGACAAGGTGAAAGGCAAGGTGCTGCACGCCAAGTACAGCCGCTACATGCAGCGCATCGCCGAGGTCGACCCCAAGCTGGTGAACGAGCTGGCCGAAGTGGGCGCTCGCTTCACCCACCACAGCTCCATCGCCCCCACCGGCACCATCTCGCTCAGCCTGGCCAACAACGCCAGTAATGGCATCGAGCCGAGCTTCGCCCACCATTACGCGCGTAATGTGATTCGTGAGGGCAAGAAGTCGAAAGAGAAGGTCGACGTCTTCTCCTTCGAACTGCTGGCCTACCGTGAGCTGGTCAACACCAAGGCGATGCCGTACACCGACAAGGCCGACGAGCAGCTACCGGAGTACTTCATCACCGCTGAGGAGGTCACCCCCAAGCAACACGTCGACATCCAGGCCGCGGCACAGAAGTGGATCGACTCCTCCATCTCCAAGACTGCCAACGTCCCCACCGACTACCCTTACGAGGAGTTCAAGGACATCTACCTCTACGCCTACGAGCAGGACCTCAAGGGCTGCACCACCTTCCGCTTCAACCCCGAAGCGTTCCAGGGCGTGCTGGTCAAGGAGAGCGATCTGGAGAACACCACCTACCGCTTCGAACTGGAGAGCGGTGAAGTGGTTGAGGTCAAGGGTAACGAAGAGATCGAATACGACGGCGAGATGCACAGCGCCGCGAACCTCTACGATGCCCTGAAAGAAGGCTATTACGGCAAGTTCTGACACGGCGCCAGTGATTCCATGGCTGCGTTGTCGCCGTCATCTGCGCGTGCTCACATACTGGTTGTATGCTGCGCTGCTCGAAACGGCGAGCGCCTTGCCCTGAAACCACTGGCTTGGTCAGAACCAGAGGTTAGGTTAGAGAGATAAATTTTCTGTTCGGAACGGAAATTCCGAATGAGGGAGAGAGAGAAAATGGCAATCAAGATCGCAAACAAAATCGTCAACTACGGCGTCGTCCGCGAGGACGAGAAAAAGACCCTGGCCGTCGCCGAGCCGTGCCCGACCCAGGGCGAGGACAACGTCGTCCACCTCACCGAGGCGCTCGAGCGCCCGGAGATGCTGCTCGGCTCCACCTACAAGATCAAAACCCCGCTCACCGAGCACGCGCTGTACGTCACCATCAACGACGTGATCCTCAACCCGGGCACCAAGCACGAGCTGCGCCGCCCGTTCGAGGTCTTCATCAACTCCAAGAACATGGACCACTTCCAGTGGATCGTCGCGCTGACCCGCATCATCTCCGCGGTATTCAGAAAGGGCGGCGATGTCACCTTCCTGGTCGAAGAGCTGCGCTCCGTGTTCGACCCGCGCGGCGGCTACTTCAAGAAGGGCGGCAAGTACATGCCCTCCCTGGTCGCCGAGATCGGCGACGCCATCGAATGCCACCTGCGCATGATCGGCATGCTCAAGAACGACGACCTCGACGAGCACCAGAAGGCGCTCATTGAAGCCAAGCGTGCTGAATACGAAGGCAAGAGCAAGGCCGCCGAAACCGAGGATAAGGGCGACTTCCCGGAAGGGGCTCAGTTGTGTGGCAAGTGTAATACCAAGGCCGCGATATTGATGGATGGGTGTATGACTTGTTTGAATTGTGGCGATTCCAAGTGCGGCTAAAGAGCGGCGCGAGGAATCCGTATACGGCGTTGCAGCACTCGTCGAAAATGCTCACGTACAATTTGTACGCTCCGCTTTTCGACAAGCACTGCGCCTTGTCTACGAATCCCTCGCTTGCTCTTTACGATAATGGTGATGGAATAATGAATTAGAAGACCTCAAAGCAAAGGACGCGGAGGTCGATGAAGGATTAAATGAGACCGGGCTTCGCAGAGATGTGGGGTCCGGTTTTTTTGCTTAATAGAGATTTAATGGCGACAAGTATAAATAGTGTTTAGAGACTAAATATACGATTATTTAAATAAAGTGCATGGTGTTATATGACTACAAGTCAGGACAACGAATACGAAAATGAAGAACAAGTCGATATGTTTATCGAACAGCCAGGTACTTACGAGGATTCTGATGATAATGTCTGGGAAGAGTTAGATAGACAATCAATATCGCAGGCAGTTGTTTATTCGACGGACTGGACAACAGAGACTGTACTGTCTCAAATTGCAAAAGAAAATATTTTCCTTAATCCTCAGTTTCAAAGGAGGGATGCTTGGACTAAGAAAGAGAAAAGTAAGTTCGTTGAGTCGGTTGTTCTAGGGCTCCCTATTCCACAGATTGTTTTGGCAGCAGATAGGGAAAAAAGAGGTAGATATATTGTATTAGACGGGAAGCAACGACTTTTAACATTAGCGCAGTTCGCGAATATTGATTCTGGTATTTATGAAGAATTAAAGCTTACAGGGCTAAAAATAAGTAAAGAATTGAATAATAAAACATATGCAATGATGAAAGAGGATTCGTCATTGGATGAGGATGTCTCTGCCTTCGAAAATCAACCAATTCGAACCGTTATCATAAAAAACTATCCGAGCGAAAAGTTTTTGTATGAGGTTTTTTTAAGGCTAAATACAGGTAGTAAGTCACTGAGTCCGCAAGAGTTAAGGCAGGCACTGCATCCCGGTGGTTTTGTGAATTATATCGATGAGGCATCAACAAAAAGCGAAGCGATAAAAGAGATTCTTGGTAGGAAAAAACCAGACTTCAGGATGAGAGATGTTGAGTTAATGATTCGATATATTGGATTTAATATGTTTATCGATTCATATAGTGGAAACCTAAAAGACTTTATGGATAAAACATGTGAACGACTCAATGCTGACTGGAGCGAAAAAGAGAATGAGGTTGTGAGGCTGGTAGGTGAGTTTGAAGAAGCTCATAAGCTTGTTAAAGGTGTTTTTTCAGATAATGCATATAGGAAGTGGGATGGTGAGAAATATGTAAATAGATTTAATCGAGCCATTTTTGATGTGATGATGTATTACTTCAGTGATCCAGTTACTAGAGAAGCTGCTGAAACGAAGATAAATGAAATTGAGGTTGAGTTTAAGTCAATCTGTGAAACAGATTCCATGTTTGTGAAATCTATTGAGAGTACAACGAAAAGCGTTGCTTCTACTTCAGCAAGATTGAGTCAATGGGGTGAGAGACTTAAGTCGACTGGGCTAAAAGTAGAAATACCTGACATATCGTGAGGGTGGCTTTATGAGTGAGTCTCACGTCCAGCAGGTGTTAATTGACAGGGAAGCTGCGTCGGGATATTCAGGTGAATTCGTCAAATTGATTGATAGGGTGGCAGAGTTAGAATCGAAGTTTTGTTCACATAATACATATGAAGAAGCAGTTGCAGCTGATAAGACCGTGGATGTAACAGAGGTGTTTTGCCAAGACAATTTAAAAGCATTTCGTTTGCTGGTGCATGCTGAGATTGAATACTATCTAGAAGAAATGGCAAAAAATGTTTGTGGTGAGGCGTTGAAGGAGTGGGTGTATGACAGGAAATCTAGCAACATAATAATTAGTCTTGTAGCTAGTCATTATTCTGGGTCAAAGGAACTTGAAAGCGCTGTAGCTGATTATAAGCCACTAAGTAAGACTCAGTTGCAAAAGAACAATGGGGATGTTGTTGTTACAGTAACTGAGCTTGCTCATCAGTATTATAGGCGAACAGTTGATGATAATAATGGGATTAAAGAACGAAACATTAAGAATTTATTTTATCCATTAGGAATTGTTGAAGAAGATCTTGAGCTTGGTTGGTTGGCGGTTGTGGATGAGTTCGGCAGCATGAGAGGTTTGGTGGCACATAAGGGCAATAAAGTGCAAAGCCCAATTAATCCCATGGATGAAAAATTACAGGTGATTAATGTCCTTGATGGGGTTCACGTCCTTGAGGATGCGTTGAATAAAAAAGTCAGCAGAATAAGTGGGGTCAGATGAAACTTTTGATGTTAGTTAGACAGAAAGTCTGACCTGACCCCACTTATCCTTTTAGGCTGCACGAAAACGCCATCGCTGCTGCAGCAATCGGCGTTAAAGCGAACAACAGGACGCAGCACCTG
>JBFFNE010000007.1:0-62315 GCA_041563315.1 Thiohalomonadaceae bacterium | reverse complement strand
TTCCTCTCCTTCAAGGCCCACTTCAACGTCACCGATAACTTTTCTGCTGTGCTCTTCGGCACTGACGGCCTGAGTGTGGGTTACGGCATGGAGCTGATGAATACCGGTCTGCAGCGTTCCCAGCGTCCCATCGAAAACCGCAAGGGCTACTCTGCTGGCCAACGTCTGGGTACGGCCTCCGGTGCTGCGACCGGTTTGGCTATGGTCTATCACACCGGCAACCTGATGGTGAACTACTCTCACTGGGCTCCGACCTGGGGCAATGTCAACGCCAATCTCCTGGGCGGCCTGGGCCACTACCTGCGTGTTAACTACTTCGTCAATGCCAGCGGTTGGGACCTGGGCTTCGGTGCCAACGTAATGGACGGTACCATCGAGGTCGGTGCCACCGATGCAGTGATGCAAGAGTACAATGTTGCCAGCAGCGGTGTTGACTTCCAGGCTCTGGGTACCCTGGGTAATATGCCTGCCGAGTTCTACCTCAGCTATGGTGTGGCACCGAAAGGCACCGCTACCGCCGCAAACCAACATGATGTCTATAACACAAGCCTGACCGATGACCATACCGCCTATGGCCTTCTGGGCAAGGTGGGCGTGGCGTCTAATACCAGTGTCTACCTGGCCTATGCTGCCGATGATGATGGCACCAACGAAGTCAACGACACCACCATTGGTCTGCAGTACATGATGGCACAAAATGCCAAACTGGAACTGTTTAACGTCAGCAACAGCACTGATAACGATAGCAAAGACTATACGATGCTGATGATGTTTGCTGGCTTCTGAACAGCGTAGCGACTGCGTCCTCTCCGTTATAGAGAGGAATGATAGTACAGGCTAGTGCCGATGGCTTATCCACTAAGCCATTGGACCAGTCAAGAAAAAGCCCGGTGCAATGCCGGGCTTTTTTTATATTGGGCCAATATTTCCAGTAACTTCACTTCTATGGGTATTACGCTGAAGCGTGAACTGTGGGCATCGCCGGGTCACGACGCGTCCACCGTTGCATTGGTTCGTTACAGCTCCAGAAGGATGCTCTGGCGCTTGGTCTGGTATTCCTCTTCGCTGATCAAGCCCTCAGTGAGGAGCGCCTCAAGTTGACGAAGTCGCTCTAGTGGCGTGATTAGCGCGGTTGGTGAGGGGGATGATGTGACACAATCGAGTTTGGCTTTGAGGCCGTTAGCCAGGATTGTGCCATTGACAGTATTCTCGTACGGTTCGCAGCCTGGGTAGTTCAACACAATCCGTCCGTAGTGGCTTTCCAGTTCTTTTGCGTAGCTGATGGGAAATACCTGGCTTGCCTTAACCTCCAGCGGTGTTTTCCCCAACTCTTTACCCATGACGTATACGATGGCTCCGTCAGGCTGTGAGGTAACGCTAAATTTTCCATTTTGCTGGGGTACTACGATGTCCCCTGCGCATCCGCTAAGCATTGTGGCAGCAAAAACCGCGGGTATTGTTATTCTATTCATGGGACTCCTCTGCGTGGCTAGGCGACAATTGGTGAGGTTCATGTTACCCCAAAATCGTTATGGGAAGTTAGATTGGCTGCCGGCCGTGGTATACTTTTGAGCCGATCACGCAAGCCAATTTAGGATATTACGGTAATGCATTACGAAGTGAATGAGTTATTGACCCACAGGGCCAAGCTTCCGCATGAGATTTTCCTGATTAATCTGATTACCAATCATATTCTTATCTTTGTCGGGTTGCTCGGTATGGCCAAGAGCTATCCTATGCTCATGCTGGTTACACCAGCGATTTCCCTTGTCGTTATGAGTTATTTGATGATCCGTGCCCGGAATGCCATTAAGTCAGATAGCTGGTATGTTGCTTGCCACTGGCAGCTTTGTGCCCATCGCAGCAAGATGTTTCTTGGGATGTTGGTGCTGTTGGCGCTGGTGGTTGGCGGTATATTGCTCTCGGTCGGTGGCGATGCCTCACAGTTAAAGCCCGGCCATTATGCCCTCGGCGGGGTGGCTAGCCTGCCGACGCTGCTATTTGTGCTGGTGCTTATCGTGATGGAGTCCGATGCCCTGCATAAAGCCAAGACCGGCGTGGTCCCGGAGTGGCTGGTAAGGAAATATCCCAATGACCATCCCCAGGCGGTGGAGGTCTGAGAACGAAGAGGTGCTCTTCAGGGCCGGTAGCAGCCGGGCTTTTTGTCTATGGATGGGTTTTCGAACAGGTCTGCTGTTGCTGCGGTACGGCATGAGTGAATAGAGAGTGAGGCTGATGGAGCGACATACTTTTCTTGCGGTACTGGCATTTACGCTGATTGCTCTGGCGCTGGCGCTGTTCCTCCCAGGGCGGTCTGTGGACGAACCGGATAACTTGCCGTGGCAGATCGAACGGGTTGATGGCGGCTCGATACGTGTTTTTGGCATCGAGTTGGGTGCCACATCGCTTGGTGAGGTAGAGCGTTTGCTTCGTGAGCCGTCTGAGGTCAGCCTGTTTGCACGGGAAGATGACCAACGGGTGGTTGAGGCGTATTTCGATAATGTGGACTTGAGCGGCTTGCGTGCACGCATGGTTATGGTCATGGCACTAAGGCCGGAAGAGGTTGATACGATGTATGAGCGCGGTGTGCGTATCGCCACTATGGGCAGTGGAACGCGTAAGGTGACGCTGTCCGACGATGATATGACAACCCTGCGCAACACTCCGGTCGCGGCGATAACCTACATTCCGCGCATCAATCTTGATGAGGCGATAATCGAGCAACGTTTTGGCGAACCAGCCCAGCGTATCCAGGAGAAAGAGGGAGAGATCGAACACTGGCTCTATCCGGAAAAGGGCGTGGACATTGCCTTAGACCCGGAGGGTAAAGAAGTTCTGCAGTATGTCTCCCCTGTCGGGTTTGAAAGCCTGGTTCGACCGCTGCGGGACATCGGTGGCCAATGATGAGCGCATCGGAGCCGCCAGGAGGTGGCGCACAAGATGCCGCTCCTCCCATGGTGAGGTAAAGTCAGGGGCCAGTAATGGGTTTACGATTGGGTGTTACTGACCGCTACATCAAATTTGAAAGAAGCCTGAGTTAAGAAAGTAATCCCCCCAGTCCTGCACGGCGACTTTATCATTCCCAGACTGAGTTATCTATTAGCCTTCACGGTAAACATCAGTCGTCATCGAAATCAGGAAAGTTCTTTCCAACCTGTACCTGGTACCGGGATGATTCTTGGCTGGGCAGGTTGGGATCGTCGTCGTCCATCAGAATACGCTGACCGTCACCCTCAAGGTCATCATATTGCCCTTTTTTTACCGCCCAAATCAGGACACCGATGAACACCAGTCCGAGGAGTATCATGCTGGGGATGAGGGAGTAGATGACTTCCATAGGTTTTCCGCTGTATCGTTGTTTGCTATTAACTGATAGGACAGAGTGTAACGAGTTTCGTTCATACAAGTACAGAAGACAGTATCGAGTTCACCGGTAACGACCTGTCTCGAATTCTAGCTTTTGATACCTTTAAAAAGTGTACGTATCCTTGCCGCATTGCCAATCACCAGCAGTGAGCTGATGGGCATCGCGATCGCGGCAAATAGCGGGGTGATGTAGGCCATCATTGCCAGAGGCACCATGATCACATTGTAGGTGAGCGAGAGGCCAATATTCTGGCGGATGGTGCGCAATGTCCGGCGGGACAATGCACTGGCTAGACGGACCTTATCGAGTTCGTCACTAATCAACACGATATCGGCACTCTCGACCGAGACATCGGTGCCGGAACCGATTGCAATGCCGACGTCGGCGCGTATCAGTGCCGGTGCATCGTTTACACCGTCCCCTACCATGGCAACGCATTCGCCTTGATGCTGCAGCTCTGCGACGATGCGATCCTTGTCCTGGGGCAAGACTTCGGCGATGACCTCTATATTACCCAGCTCTTTGGCCACCGCTACGGCAACCCGGCGTCGATCACCGCTGAGCAGTGTCAGACGAATCCCGGCGTTACGCAACTCGCTGACGAGTCTTTTCGCATCGGGGCGGAGCTTGTCAGCAATGGCAATGAGTCCCGCATATTGCTGGTCGATGCCGACCTGGATGCAGCTGAACGCCTGCTCTTCAAGCCGTTTGATGGCGGGCTCGAAAGTACCTGGTATGGTGATGCCCTGTTGCTGCAACCAGTCTGCCGTGCCGAGGACCACGCTTTGATCACCAACGCTCGCCATGACTCCGTGCCCCGGTTCGCCACGGAAGGCATCCGGGTTTTTCCTTTGCAGATTGAGCTGGTACTTCTCCGCAGCATCGACGATTGCCCGGGCGATACTGTGCTCGGAATAGCGTTCGACCACCGCTGCCAGCTCGAGGAGAGCGTTCTGATCTATCCCCTCGGCGGTAATGATCTCCCTGACTTGCATTCGCCCTTCGGTGAGTGTTCCGGTCTTGTCGAAAACAAAATGGGTGACATGGGAGAGCGTTTCCAGCACGGTTCCATTTTTCACCAGGATGCCGTGACGGGCTCCCAGCCCTGAGGCAACCGCGATCGACATAGGGGTTGCCATGCCGAATGCACAAGGACAAGTGATGATGAGTACCGAGGTGGCGGCCATCAGCGCAAGCTCGAAATCTGCAGAGAGCCAGTAGACAAAGGTGAGCGTTGCTAGGAGTAGGGTCGCCGCGACAAACCAGGGCACGATGCGGTCTGCGGTGCACTGAATCGGAGCTTTGGAGCCTTGCGCCTCCTCAACGAGGTGGATGATACGCCCGAGGGCGGTGTCGCGCAGAGTACCCTCTACCCTTAAGGTGAGTGCGCTGTTGACGTTCACGGTGCCCGCCGAAACCACATCGCCATTGAACTTGGTTACCGGTTTGGATTCGCCGGTGAGCATGGATTCGTCCACCGCGCTTTGCCCCTCAAGTACAATGCCATCGACAGGGATTTTGTTTCCGGCCTTTACCAGTACGGTGTCACCGGATTTAACCGAACGAATCGGTACGATCTGCTCTTCGTCATTACGCAGCACGGTGGCCACCCGCGGCTGCAGATCAAGTAGGCGTTGTGTCGAGGCGACGGCCTGTCGCTTGAACATGGCCTCAAGATACCGGCCAATGAGAATAACGAAAATAAAATTGACCACTGTGTCGAAGTAGACCTCTCCCAGCGGCGTGTGACTTAGCATGATATAGGCTGAATAGAGATAGGTGGCACTGGCGCCTATCGCAATGGGCAGGTCCATTGTCGGGTGCCCGTGACGCAGACCAGCCCAGGCACCGCGGAAAAATGGCCAACCGGAGTAAAATAGGGTAGGCGTTGCCAAGGCAAAGCCAATCCACTGAAACAGGCCGAGGAACTGGCCATCATCGGCCGTGGCGGCACCGGAGTATAGTGCAATCGAAACCCACAGCAGGTTCATCATTGCAAAACCGGCGAAAGCCATGCGGAACAGCAGAGAGCGGTTTTGTTTATTTATCGTTCCTTCGGCGGACTCCGGGTCGAAAGGTACGGCAGCGTAGCCGATGTCGGCCAGGCGTTCGATGATGCGGGAAAGTGTGAGCCGTTTGGTATCCCATCGCAGTAATAATCGTTTTCCAGCGAGGTTGACTTGCGCGCTAAGCATGCCATCGAGCGTGCCAAGGGTACGCTCAATAAGCCAGACGCAGGCGGCACAGTGGATGCCCTCGACGAGTAGGTGGATTTCACGCTCATTGCCCAGTTCATGGACAAACTCCCCCTGCACTTCATCCAGGTCATAGAGTCCCAGATCCCTGGGGGGGGGCGGGGGGGGGGCCAGCAGCGTGCCGTCGGGCGTCCGCTGATAAAAGCCTTCCAGCCCTGCCTCATAGATGGCGGTACAGACGGACTGGCAGCCAAAACAGCAAAATTGCCGCTGCTCTCCCTGTATCTCTTCATGGAACGTATCTTCCGGGGGAAGAGGCAGTCCGCAATGAAAGCACCCCTCTTCCGAGGGTTTAAGGACGCTGTTCATGTGATCGGTGGTTTATGGAGCCGATACGGTGATCCGCTGTTCCAGCTCAAGCTCATCTTCACCGCTGTTTACCTTGACCTTTAGATCCCAAACACCTTTCAGGGGCAGTGCAAGTCTCGACTGGTAGACCCCGGCTGAGGTGTTTTCCATGGGCCCCTGCATGTCGGCGGCGGAATCCGAAGGGCGGTAGGCGTGAAGTGTTACGTTTGCAGCACGCAGGGGGACGCCGGCACGGTCAACAATATTGAGTGTGTAATTGACCGGTTTTCCAAGGATGATCGTTTCGGGGGTCTGAAGACGCATATCCCATTTAAGGCGTTGGCGTGCATCAATCTTTTTCTGGAAGTTCTTTTCGTGGTCACGCCCTTTTTCGTAGTAACCCTCTTCAACCAGTCCAGGTGCGGTATTGAACGCCGTCACGATAAATGCGACGTTAATAACCACTACTGAAACAAGCAGTCCAAGCCAGCCTAATACCCATGGATTACGCATGGCGCTTTTATTGTCTTGGGAAATATTTATTAAACTACTCACTGGTTCACCTCAGATGCCAATTGTTAGCATAATCATCCAAACTCATACCGTATATACTATCGACGTGGACTGAAAAAAGCACTTTGGTATGTGACAATATCCTCCGGGTTCTCTGTATTACGTACCTGTATGCTGATCGGAGTGCGGGATTGCTCCAGAGAGCTGGTGGGTACCCGAATAAAGATCGTATGTGAGAGAAGTTTTCCCGATTTGATCTGCAGTGGCTCATCTACGCCGACAAGTTGCAGGCCCTCCGGCCCTTCAGCGGTAACCGCTATGGCAACCTCCTTGTCGAGCTTATTAAGGATTTTCAGGTCATACTTGTTCTGTATTGAACCGTCGCTAAGTTGGACAAAGAGGGGGGAGCGTTCGTGAATGACCTTGAGTTCCAGTGAACCGAGGTGGGTCAAGCCATAGAAAATACCGCCGAGGGCCAGCACGAGAATGGTGATATAGACGAGCACACGCGGGCGTTTGAACAGCGGTACGGTCGGCTTACCCTCCAGCTCATCGAGCGAGGCGTAACGGATAAGACCGCGCGGTCTGCCAATTTTGTCCATTACTGCATCACAAGCATCGAGGCACAATGCGCAAGTAATACAGCCTTCCTGCTGACCGGCACGGATGTCGATACCGGTGGGACAGACGGCCACACACTGCTGGCATTCGATACAGTCTCCTTTACCCTCTTCAACTTGACCCCGCTTCAGTTTTCCTCTTGGTTCGCCGCGATTGTAGTCGTACGCAGGAAGGATCGTTTCCCGGTCATACATGACTCCCTGGATTCGCGCATAGGGGCAGAGCCAGAAGCAGACCTGTTCACGCATGAAACCGGCCAGAATGAAGGTGCCGACAGTGAATAGACCGAGCACCGCCCATGCGGTTACCGGAGCGGAAAGTGTCAGATAGCCTAGCCAGAGCGCATAGGCGTCAGTAAACCAGGCGGCAAAGCTGATACCGGTGAGCATTGAAATGAGCAGCCAGAAGAAATACTTGGTGCTGTGAAGTCGAAGCTTCCTCAGATCAAGCGGCGCCTGCTTGAGTTTACGCCGTTGTGACGGGTTTCCCTCAATCTGTTCTTCTATGAAGGTAAAAATGTCTGTCCATACCGTCTGAAAACAGAAATAGCCACAGAATACGCGTCCGGCGATCGAGGTGACTACGGCAAGAAGAATGGCAAAGAACAGCAAGGTCAGTGACAGCATCCACACATCCTGGGCCAGGATAGTGATGTCGAAAATTTGAAACTTGCGGTTGGGAATGTCCAGCAAAACAGCCTGGCGATCGCCCCAGCGTAGATAGGGACCGAGGAAAAACACTAGCCAGACACTCATGGTGAGCCATTTAATGGTGCGGTACTTGCCGGGCATGCGTTTTGCGAAAACAGTGCCTGCATCGACATTCACATGCCAGTGGCCGGCTTCTTCGTAGAGCTCTTCGGTGTCTTTATGTTTGGCGTCTACTGATTCGCTCACGTATGCCTCCTGCGCTCCCCGCCGTGTAACGGAAGGATCGCACTGAAATGAGTGGTAAATAGGTTGGTGAAAGGGGGAAGGAGCCCTTTCAGCAGCCCACTTGCTGGTGTCCGCGCGAAACGCCCTGATATTAGCATAATCCAATAAAAAAGGGGGATATGTTATCCCCCTTCGCTGGTCGTTTTCTGTGTTTCCCTAAAGAGTCACCGATCTTCAGAGTGGGTGTTCTTGATAAGCCGGAGAACCCGAATACCAACAACAACTAATACGATAATGGAGCCAATTAAGGCCAGAATAGAACCAATAGCTACTGCATCCATCATTCAACCCCTCTTTGTATTGAGGGCCGCATGACTTCATGCGGCCACACAGGTTAATAACGTACCAGAGTGTTATCGCTTACTGACCACCGCCGAGCTTGTGCACGTAAATGGCCAGTTTTTTGATTTCCGTATCACTCAGCTTACCTCCACCGAATTTCGGCATCACCGCATCACGGGTATTCGGATCCTGCGGATCGTTCACCCCGTGCATGATGGTGTACTTCACACTGGCCAGCTGGTCCTGAGCGGGAAAGCGCCAGATACCATCGGTCAGATTAACTGAGCCGAGCATCTGATTGCCCTTGCCGTCGGCACCGTGGCAGGCAAAGCAGCCCTTGGACATATACAGTGGTGAGCTGGCTGGGTTGCCGGAGATGATGGCGTTGGCCAGATCATCGACTTCCTGCTCAGATAGCTGGTTGGCATGGGCCGGCATCATACCCGTACGGCCGTTGGTGATGGTCTGCTCGATGGTCTCGATGTTGCCACCGTAGAGCCAATCGTCATCAGCCAGAATCGGGTAGTTCGGGTTGCCCTGACCGCCAGCACCATGACAGGCGGCGCAGTTGTCACCGAACAGTACCTTTGCTGAACGAACCACATAGTTGGACAGTTCATCGTCAGCCAGGATGGCTGCAGCGGACTTGCCCGGCAGCTGGTCTTCGTACTTGGCACGCGTTTGCTGGATAGCGGCCATATCTTCCTTGTACTCATTAATAGCAGTCCAGCCGGCGACACCCTTGAAGTGGGAGTTAACCAGTGGAACGCTAGGGTAATAGAGCCAATACACAACGACCAGAAGGATGCTTGCGTAGAAGCCCAGCATCCACCACTTGGGTGGCTGGTTGGTCAGTTCACGCAGATTTTCATCCCAAACGTGCCCGGTATCCGGAGCACTGTACGGATTGCTTTTCTCACTCATTTTCTATTCTCCGTGTCGGTTGTCTCATCGTCATCAAGTGGTAGATGACGGTGGGACTCGAGTTTCTCTTTGTTCTTCGGATGGAAGACGAATACATAGGCCCATACCATCAGAAGGAAGATACCTACTGAGACGATGGTGCCAATCCAGTCGGACAGCGTCATCGCTGTCCAATCTGTCTGGAAGTATTCCTTCAGACTATCCATTATTTGCGATAATCCTTGTCCTCGAACTTCACCATGGTGCCCAGTACTTGCAGGTAGGCAACGACAGCATCCATCTCGGTCTTGCCTTTCACGCTGGCAGCACCACTGGCGATGTCTTCCTGGCTGTAGGGAACGCCAAGCGTCTTCATCGCGGCCATTGCACGGGTAATGTGCGCGCCGTCGACAGTGGCGTTATCCAGCCAGGGGTAGTTGGGCATGACGGACTCGGGCACTACGGAACGTGGTGCACGGAGGTGTCTGATGTGCCAGTCGTCAGAGTACTTGCCGCCAACACGAGCCAGGTCCGGACCAGTACGCTTGGAGCCCCACTGGAAGGGGTGGTCGTACATGGACTCGGTTGCAAGGCTGTAGTGGCCATAGCGCTCTTTTTCGTCACGGAAAGGACGAATCATCTGGGAGTGACAGGTGTAGCAGCCTTCACGGACATAGACGTCACGACCGGCCAGTTCCAGCGCGGTGTAGGGACGTACGCCTTCGCCGGCCTGCCAGTCGGTCAGGGTCTGGCCTTCACTGCGCTGCCAGACGATTTCAGGGTGCTGGTTGTGCTCCATGGTTTCATCCAGGTAGAACAGCGGAATGATTTCCACTGCACCGGGAATAGCAACCACGATCATCAGCATGAATACCATCAGGAAGACGTTACGTTCTGTCTTGTCCTGAAATTTTGTTGAATGGATTTGATCAGCCATTGTTTTTAATCCTCCTTATCCGGCTTAGGCGTTAGCTGTAGCGGCAGCGGAGCTACGCTGGCCAACAGCCTGACGGACGGTCATGACTACGTTGTAGAGCATGATTGCGCCACCCAGCCAGTAGATCATGCCGCCGATGGCGCGCATGGCGTAGTAGGGGTGCATTTCAGCCACGGACTCGGCAAAGGTGTAAGCCAGGGTGCCGTAGTCGTCATAGGCACGCCACATCAGACCCTGCATGATGCCCGATACCCACATGGCGGTGATATAAACCACGGCGCCGATGGTGGCCAGCCAGAAGTGGAGGTTAACCAACTTGGCAGAGTACATCTTGGTATCCCACAGTTTCTCGACCATGTGATACAGCGCACCGGCAGCCACCATGGCAACCCAGCCCAGTGCACCGGAGTGTACGTGACCTACGGTCCAGTCAGTGTAATGAGACAGTGCGTTAACCGTCTTGGCTGACATGACCGGACCCTCGAAGGTGGACATGGCGTAGAAGGCCAGAGACATGATGAGGAAGCGCAGGATGTAGTCATCGCGTAGCTTGTCCCAGGCACCGGAGAGGGTCATCATCCCGTTGATGGCACCACCCCAGGAGGGGATGATCATGGCCAGGGAGACGGCGGCACCGAGGGAACCGGTCCAGTCAGGCAGAGCAGTGTACTGGAGATGGTGAGCACCGAGCCACACGTAACCGAACATCAGCGCCCAGAAGTGGATAACCGACAGACGGTAGGAGAAGATCGGGCGGTTGGCCTGCTTCGGTACGAAATAGTACATGATACCGAGGAAGCCGGCGGTCAGGTAGAAACCTACCGCATTGTGTCCCCACCACCATTGAATCATGGCATCCTGGACCCCAGAGAACACGGAGTAGGATTTCCACATGCTGACCGGAAGGGCCAGTGAGTTGACCACATGCAGGTAGGTGATCATCACCATCATGCCCATGAAGAACCAGTTGGACACATAGATGTGACTGGTCTTGCGCTTGGCAATGGTCATTATGAAGTTGATCGAGTAAGCGAGCCAGACGAAAGCGATAAGGATGTCAAGCGGCCACTCCAGCTCGGCGTACTCCTTACCACCGGTCAGGCCCAGCGGCAGGGTAATGACGGCGGCGACGATGATGGTATTCCAGCCCCAGAAGGTGAACCACGCCATCTTGTCGCTCCACAGGCGAACACCACAGGTGCGCTGAACGGAGTAGTAGGCGGTAGCCATCAGGGTACAGCCGCCGAAGGCGAAGATGACTGCATTCGTGTGCAGCGGACGCAGTCGCCCGAAGGAGAGTTCAGCTGTGTCGAAGTTGAGCCAAGGCCAAGCCAGCTCGGAAGCAACGTAAACACCCACGAGGGTGCCTACAACCAGATAGACGACCGCCATGATGGTAAACCACCGGACGACGTCGAAGTTATATTTCTCTACTTGTGTCGTTTCCACGAGTAGTCTCCTTTTGTTGTCACAAAATTGTTATGTAAAACACGGATGCCAAAGGGCTACCACCAAAATCTTGTGCAGGTAGCCGGACAGAGGTACCCAACCCCTGGTTTACTGGTTGCAGTGATGCGTATCTTTTGGATTCGTCGTCTCCCCTCACAGTTTCTGTTGGTTACCTGCTGATGTGCACGTTGTTTACGTACACTCCCTTCCCAAGATTATTCTGTTGTTAAAAGCGGGGTTATTGGAGCGAAGCGGCAAAAACACTGAACATTATAGATGCGTGCGGGCAGCCTGGATTCACAGAGGTGACCTTGGTTGTGCTCGTTAACCCTATAAAATTACTGAAGTATTTTCTTTGCTTAGGGTTGTCGTCTGCATCGGGATAACCCCCACGTTACCCCTTACAGTCCGATGAATGGTAGACGAAAAGACGATACCAGAACATTGATAATTGTCAATTAATAGGCCATTTGCCACATTTTTAGGCCCTGCGTATTAACTAATGTTGTGGCGGAGGGAAAGCGCACACTGTATGCAGGTGCATGCCTTCCACTCACTTGGTGTTGGCTATGTTGCGCAGCTGCGCCAAATCGGTGATGCGGACGTGTTTGCGCTGAACATCCAGCACCCCCTCTTCCTGAAAACGGCTGAACAGACGACTGACGGTTTCAACAGCCAAACCGAGGTAGTTACCGATATCATTACGCGACATGCTCAGGTAAAAATCGGTGGGGGAAAAGCCGCGCTGCTGGTAGCGGGTGGATAGGCTCAGAAGCAGTGCCGCAAGGCGCTCTTCAGCGCTTTTTTTGCCCAGCAGCATCAACAGCGATTGATCGTGGAGGATTTCCTTGCTCATAATTTTGAGCAGCTGATGCTGCAGGCTGGGAAGGTGGGAGCTCAGCTCCTCAAGACGATTGAAGGGGATTTCACACAGACTGGTGGTTTCCAGTACCTTGGCGGCGCAGGGATGATGTTCGAGGTTAATTGCGTCGAGGCCCAACAGTTCCCCCGGCAGGTGGAAGCCAGTGACTTGTTCATGGCCATCCTCGGTCGGGGTGTAGGTCTTTATCGAGCCGGAGCGGACAGCGTAGATCGATTGGAAAGGTGAGCCAACCTGGAACAGGTGCTCCCCGCGCTTGAGCGGACGGCGGCGCTTGATGATGCTATCCAGCTCTTCCAGTTCGCGGGCATCGATGCCTACCGGTAGGCAAAGCTGGAACAGATTGCAGTCCTTGCAGGCAACCTTTATCTGGTCCAAATTGACGATATTGTTAAGTGCAGCCTGAATCAACGAACCCGCCCTCTGAATGCATGGATAGGGGCAAATCCTCTTACATTTTCGGAACAGGTGCAATCTACGGGTGCTTTTTTTGGCTTAGGTCCTCGTCTTTTATTTAAACGCCATGCGGTTAGGAGTATGCTATGGGTCTTTCAACCCGGCAGTTGAGTCAACATGAGGATTGTCCATGGCTGAACGCAAGGCCACGGTAAAGCGCGATACCCTGGAAACCCGCATTGAGGTCAGTGTTAACCTGGATGGGAGCGGCAGTGGCAGCTTTGATACCGGCGTACCCTTTCTGGAACACATGCTCGACCAAGTGGCCCGCCACGGCCTAATCGACCTGGACGTTCAGGCCAAGGGTGACCTGCATATCGATGCGCATCATACGGTAGAAGATGTCGGCATCACTCTCGGCCAGGCCTTCGCCCAGGCTGCGGCCGACAAGAAGGGGATTCGCCGCTATGGTCATGCCTATGTCCCACTGGATGAGTCCTTGTCACGCGTGGTCATCGATTTCTCTGGACGTCCCGGACTGGAATATCATGTGGACTATCCCCGCGCACGCATAGGGGAGTTCGATGTGGATTTGCTGCTGGAATTTTTCCAGGGCTTTGTCAATCATGCCCATGTCACACTGCACATCGACAACCTGCGTGGTCGTAATGCCCACCACATCGCTGAGACGATATTCAAGGCCTTCGGCCGTGCATTGCGGTTCGCACTGGAGCACGATGAGCGTATGGCAGGAGTGATGCCGTCGACCAAGGGCCATTTGTAATCACAAGGCTCTCAACGCAAGCACGAATCCGTTATAGAAGAGACCGCATCCATGAGCAGTGTGGCAGTTATTGACTATGGCATGGGGAACCTCCATTCCGTAGCCAAGGCCCTGGAACATACCGGCAGGGCAGACAGCATTATTGTAACTTCCGACGCAGAGCAGATCCTCGCGGCTGACCGTGTGGTGCTGCCGGGTGTTGGTGCGATCCGCGACTGCATGGCCGAGATCCGTCGCCTCGGCTTGGATCAGGTCGTGCGTGAGGTGGTCAAAAGCAAGCCGTTTCTCGGCGTCTGTGTCGGGATGCAGGCCTTGATGGACTTCAGTGAGGAGAACGACGGCACTCCCTGTTTGGGCATTCTGCCAGGCCAGGTCTCCTTTTTTGGTGATTCGCTGATCAGTCCTGACACGGGGGCCGCGCTTAAGGTGCCGCATATGGGCTGGAACCAGGTCCATCAGGAGATGGTGCATCCGCTGTGGAAGAACATTCCCCAGGATGCGCGCTTTTATTTTGTCCACAGCTACTATGTAACGCCAAGAGATAATGCCTACCTGGCGGCAAGCACGCGCCATGGTGTGACATTTGCCGCGGCCCTGGCGCACGAAAACATCTTCGCAGCGCAGTTCCACCCGGAAAAGAGCCAGCATGTTGGTTTGCAGTTGTATGATAATTTCCTGCAGTGGGATGGCAACATGTAACGTGAAAGACTTCATCGCCACCATGTCAGGTTTAGGTGGCGAACATCACCAGGCATCATGGATGCGCCTGGATAAGTGACCCAGGAGCCTGAACCGATGAGCAGCCGTTGTACGGCATGACGCAAGAGGAAGTGAACGATGTTGTTGATCCCCGCCATTGACCTGAAAGACGGCAAATGTGTACGTCTGCGTCAGGGGAGAATGGAAGATGCGACGATCTTCTCCGACGATCCGGTTGCCATGGCAGCCCGCTGGGTAGAGGCAGGGGCACGACGCCTGCACCTGGTGGACCTGAATGGTGCTTTTGAGGGCAAGCCGGTCAACGGCGATGTGGTGCATGCCATTGCCGAGGCATTCCCTGACCTGCCGATCCAGATCGGCGGCGGAATCCGGGATGAGGAGACCGTGCAGACGTATCTCAATGCGGGCGTGCAGTATGTCATTATCGGCACCAAGGCGGTCAGTGCACCGCACTTCGTCAATGACCTGTGCCTGGAGTTTCCCGGTCACATCATCGTTGGCCTGGATGCCAAGGACGGAAAGGTGGCGATCGACGGCTGGTCCAAGCTCTCAAGGCACGATGTTATCGATATGGCGCGGCATTTCGAGGAAGACGGTGTTTCCTCCATTATCTATACCGATATCGGCCGCGACGGCATGATGACCGGCGTCAATGTTGAGGCAACGGTAAAACTGGCCCAGGCAGTGAATATTCCGATCATCGCCTCCGGCGGCATTACCAATCTCGACGACGTGCGAGCCTTGTGTGCCGCGGCCGATGAGGGAATCGCCGGCGCGATCACCGGTCGGGCAATTTATGAAGGCACGCTGGATTTTGCCGAAGGGCAAAAGCTGGCCGACGAGTTGTGTCCTGAATGAACAACGGATTTTCCCTCGATGTAGGAGCGGCATCCTGCCGCAACATGTGGGGCCACGTAGGCAAATCGCGGCATGGATGCCGCTCCTACTCCGTGTAACTTGAGGCTTGTAGCTGTGGCATTAGCTAAACGCATCATTCCCTGCCTGGATGTCGATAACGGCCGCGTGGTCAAGGGCGTAAAGTTTCTTGAGATCCGCGATGCGGGTGATCCGGTGGAGATCGCCAAGCGTTACGATGAGCAGGGCGCGGATGAGATCACCTTCCTCGACATCACCGCTTCCTCTGATGAGCGCGAGACCATGGTTCATGTGGTGGAGCAGGTGGCCGGTCAGGTGTTCATTCCGCTGACCGTGGGCGGCGGCATTCGCAAGGTCGAGGATATCCGCCGTATGCTTAACGCCGGCGCCGACAAGGTGGCAATTAATACCGCCGCCGTGTTCAATCCCGAGTTCGTCAGGGAGGCGGCGGAGCGTTTCGGATCGCAGTGTATCGTGGTTGCCATCGATGCCAAGAAGGTGAGCGCTGAAGGCGAACCGAATCGGTGGGAGATCTTTACCCATGGTGGTCGCAAGGCCACCGGTATCGATGCCGTGGAGTGGGCGAAAAAGATGGTCGACTTTGGTGCTGGTGAGATCCTGCTCACCAGCATGGATTGCGACGGCACCAAAAACGGTTTTGATATCGCATTAACCCGTGCTGTAGCCGATGCGGTGCACGTTCCGGTGATCGCCTCCGGCGGTGTCGGCAACCTCGAACACCTCGCTGAAGGGGTGACTGAGGGCCATGCCGAAGCCGTACTCGCTGCCAGTATCTTCCACTTTGGTGAATACACCATCGAAGAGGCCAAAAAGTGTATGGCCGAACATGGGATCGAGGTACGGTTGTAAAAGATTTCAACGCAAAGACGCAAAGGGCGCAAAGGGATCAATTAATGGATCCTGGGTTCGCCGGACTCTTTGCAAGGTCGTGTAGTAGGTGTGATGAGGGAGCCTGCTGGAGTATAAAAGATGACCCGGGCGCCGCACTATTTTCATTAGCAAACTTTGCGTCCTCTGCGCCTTTGCGTTAGATGTTAGGGTTTAATACATGAATTGGCTGGATGAGATTAAGTGGACCGAGGATGGGCTGGTACCGGTGATCGCCCAGGAGGAGGGCACCAGACAGGTGCTGATGTTCGCCTGGATGAGCCGCGAGTCGCTGGCACTGACAGCAGAGAAAGGCGAGGCGGTCTATTTCTCCCGTTCACGTAACAGACTGTGGCATAAGGGCGAGGAGTCCGGCCATGTGCAAAAAGTGAAGAGTATTCGTACTGACTGCGATAAAGACGTGGTCTTGATCACCATCGAGCAGATGGGAGATATCGCCTGCCACACCGGTCGCCATAGTTGCTTCTACAATGAGCTTAAGGGCGAGACGTGGGATGCCGTTGAACCTGTGTTGAAGGATCCGGGTCAAATTTATACAAAGTGATGATGCCATGAGTGACACCCTGGAAAAATTGTCAGTCGTACTGGAGGAGCGTAAAGGCGCCGATCCTGATAGCTCCTATGTGGCAAAGCTCTATCACAAGGGCCTTGATGCGATTTTGAAGAAAATCGGTGAGGAGGCTACCGAAACGGTGATGGCGGCCAAGGACGGTGAGGCAGATAAGATCATCTATGAAGTTGCCGATCTCTGGTTCCACACCCTGGTACTGCTCAAACAGCAGAACCTCGAACCGCAACAAGTGCTGGATGAGCTGGAGCGACGCTTCGGCCTCTCCGGTCTGGAAGAGAAAGCAAGTCGAGGCAAACCATGACAGACTGCATTTTCTGCAAGATCGCCGCGGGTGATATTCCGGCGGACAAGGTTTATGAAGATGACCAGGTGGTGGTCTTTCGTGACATCCATCCCAAGGCTCCGGTGCATCTGTTGCTGATCCCCCGGTTGCATATCACTAGCCTGGAAGGATTGTCTTCAGAGCATGATTCGCTCACGGCACACATGATGCGCCTGTTGCCGCAGCTGGCAAAGGCACAGGGACTTGAGAGCGGTTTTCGTACCATTATCAATACTGGCAAGGGGGGCGGCCAGGAGGTCTTCCACCTGCATATCCACCTCCTCGGCGGCAGCAGTCTGCCGGGATTTTAAGCAAAGCGGAGTAAATTCTTATGGGCATCAGCATCTGGCAACTGGTCATCGTTCTGGCAATCGTGATTCTGCTGTTTGGCACCAAGAAATTGAAAAACATTGGCGGCGACCTCGGTGGCGCGATCAAGGGTTTCAAGAGTGCAGTCAAGGAAGGAGAAGGTGAGAAGGAGGCGCAGGCCAACCTGGAAAAGAAGGAGTCTGAAGAAGGTGAGGTCATCGAAGGTGAAGTGACCAAAGAGAAGGATAAGGCGTGAAGCGTGCTCCTGTTGCCGTTGTAATCTCGGATGGTTAATCACTAAGCATGTTCGATATCGGATTCTGGGAACTGGCCATTATCGGTGTCGTGGCGCTGATCGTGATCGGCCCTGAACGACTGCCTGCGGTTGCGCGTACGGTCGGCCTATGGGTCGGACGAATGCGCGGTTTTGTGCTGTCGGTGAAAGCCGACATCGATCAGGAACTGCGTGCCGAAGAGCTTAAGAAGATCATGGAGGAGCAGGCCAAGAGTACTGGGGTGCACGAAATTCTGGAGGAGACCCGTGATGCCCTCGGCGAAGTCGACAAATCCGGTTATCTGGTAAAGGCTGAGAAGGCCGCCGCCGACAAGGCAAATGCTATCGAAGAACCTGCTGAAGACAAATCAAAGCCGATCGATAAGCCCGCCAATGACAAGACAAAGCAGGACGATGGCGGAAAATCCTAAGCAAACCGACGAGCAGGTGAGTGCCGAGTTGCCCTTGATGTCGCATCTGATCGAGATGCGTGATCGACTGTTGCGCGTGGTGCTGGCCGTCCTGCTTATCTTCCTCGGTGTTTTCTATTTCGCCAACGATCTTTACCATATTGTCGCCACTCCCCTGATGCAGCACCTGCCTGAAGGGGCAAGCATGATCTCCACCAAGCCGGCGGGGACTTTCTTTACGCCGATGAAGCTGGCGCTGGTGCTCTCTATTTTTGCCGCGATGCCTTTCATTCTTTATCAAATGTGGGCCTTCGTGGCGCCGGGGCTGTATGTCCATGAGCGTAAAATGATCCTGCCTCTGTTGATCAGCAGTACCGCGCTGTTCTATGCCGGGATGGCGTTTGCCTATTACGTGGTTTTCCCGTTGATGTTCAGCTTCTTTATTGCTGTCGCCCCGGAGGGGGTGACGGTGATGACCGATATCAGTGAATATCTCGATTTTGTGCTGAAAATTTTCTTTGCTTTCGGTGTGGCGTTTGAGGTGCCGATCGCGACGATTCTACTTGTGTGGACGGGTGCCACCACCCCTGAGAAGCTGGCAGGTAAACGCCCCTTTATTATTGTCGGTGCGTTTGTTGTCGGTATGTTGTTGACGCCGCCGGATATGATCTCCCAAACCCTGCTGGCGATTCCCATGTGGATGCTGTTCGAGGTAGGACTTATCGCCTCGCGCTACTTCCTGCGTATGAAACGTGAGCGTGAGGAGGCTGTGGAAGGAGAGGAGAACCTTTCTACGGATGAGGAGATGGAGGCTGCACTCGATCGTTACGAGGCGGAGGAGGTGCGGCGCAGCGAGGATCACTCGGTGGACGAGGAAAAGTAAGCTTTCCTCCCCTGCTGTTGATCCGGTCACCGGGATCGTGGCGATGGTCTTACCCCGGAATCACTTTGATACCCGAGGAGCGATGCGGCTGAAAACCATCCTGTCTGTTCTTCTTTTTCTGCCCGGTCTCACTGGCGGGTCCCGATGATCATGCGGCCCGATGGGTCGCACGGTAGATCAGCGGGATCAACACCAGGGTCACCAGCAGGGACATGCTCAAGCCGGAGATGAGGCTCACTGCAAGGGGCTGGAGCATCTCCGCCCCCTCGCCCCATCCTAGGGCTAGCGGTGCCATGCCCACAACGGTAGTCAAAGTGGTCATCAGAATCGGCCGAAGACGCAGCCGGGCCGCCTCGATAATGGCTTCATCGGTGTGCAATCCGCTCTTGCGGGCGATGTCCATGTATTCAATGAGAATAATGGCATTGTTGACGACAATCCCCGCCAGCATGATCATCCCCAACCACACCGGCATGGATAGGGGTAGGCCGCTAACCATCAGGCCGATACCGACACCAATCACTGAGAATGGCACGCCAAGCATTATGACGACTGGATTGCGTAGTGATTCGTACTGCACAGCCATCACCACAAAGACCAGGAAAAGCGCCAGGGCCAGCAGCAGTTGGCTCATGCGTTGGCCCTTCTGTAGCGACTCGAATTCACCGCCATCGTACAGTGTGTAACCGGCAGGAAGGTCAAAATCAGCCAGTCGTTCAGCCAATATCGTCTGCAGCTCACCATAGGTGGCGCCATCAGCGAGAGAGGCGCTTACCTCAACAATACGTAATTGACGATCACGGCGGATTTCGGCCGGTGCGGCTATTAGCTCCAGTTCTGTGATTTCACTAAGCCGCAGCGCCTGGCCATTGACCGCGTTTCGCAACACAAGTTGTTGCAGCGCCTGCGGTGAGTTGGCCTCATTACGTGGCAAGCGCACACGTATGTCATAGGAACGGTCATCGGCGAGAAAGTCGCTTGCCACCTCACCATCCAGGGCAAATCGCAGGGTGCGTCCCACTGTTTCGGCATCCAATCCCAGTTGTGCAAGCCGTTCGCGCTTAAGGCGTATGCTCAGCTCCTGGCGCACCTCCTCAGCTGAGTGTTGCAGATTGCGCAGGCCGCTTGTTCCTTCCAAGTGGTTTACCAGTTGTTCGCCCAACTGATGTAACACCGATACATCGGGTCCCTGAAGTCTCAGGCTGATATCGTCATCGCCACTGCTGAGACGAATGCCACGTATGCCGCGACTACGCAGATTAATCTTGAAGCCGGTCAATTGCAGCGCGCTAATCTGCTGCTGCATGCGGCGTATCCATTGTTCGCTGCTGTCGTCACGCTGTTCACGCGGCGCCAGCTGTACGGTAATGGTAGTGCGGTTACTGCTTTCACGTTCCGTACGGCCAAAGATAAAACCACCCACTAAGGTGAATACCGAGCGTACCTCTGGCTGTTGTTGCAACAGCTGTTCAATGGTCCGTACTTCCCTGTTCATCTGTTCAAGCGCGATGCCTGGGTCGGCGCTGATACTGATGCTGATCTCGCCGGTGTCGAGTTGTGGCAGAAAAGCCTGTTTGGCATTGCTGAAAATAATCACACTCAGCGCCAGAGCGCCGATGAATCCGGAAACAATCGTCAGCTGCAGAACCCGCTTTTGCAGTAGCTCGCCCAGTAAACGGCTGTAGCCATCCTGCATCTGGTGAACGATAGTGTTGAGCGTACGGCTGACGAGGTTGACTGACTGGCCCTTCACCCTTACCGCAAGAGTTGGTACCAGGGTAAGGGCAACGATCATCGAGGCGACGATTGCCGCGGAGATAGTAAAGATCAGCTCCCGAAAGAGCAGGCCGGTGAGACCGCCGATAAACAGAAAAGGCAATACTGCCGCCAGGTTGGTACTGGTGGCGGCAACAATGGCGCTGTTGATCTCGCTGGCAGCCGTCGTTCCGGCCTCCAATCCCTTTTCACCGGCCTGCTGATGGCGCTGGATGTTTTCCAGCATGACGATAGTGTTATCCACCAGCATGCCGACCCCGAGTGCCAGTCCACCCAGAGTCATGATATTGAAGGTGAGACCACCGGCCCCCATCAGCGAGAAGGTGACCATCACCGCTAACGGAATGGCGCTGCCGATGATCAGGGTGCGGCGCAGGTCGCCGAGAAAGAGATAGACCACAAGCATGGCCAACAGCGTACCGCTGAGGGCGGCCAGTCCGGCATTATTGAGGGCGTTGCGTATATAAACCGCCTGATCCGAGACTTGGGCTATGCGCATGTCGGCCGGGATCAACTGTTGGCGCTTGAGTTCGTCCATGCGCTGGTTGACCGCATCGACAACAGCCACGGTATTGGCTTTGGGCTGCTTTTGTATCGATACCTTGATGCCAGGTGTGCCGTTAAGGCGTACTTTAATACGTTCATCACTGTGGCTATCATGGATCCGCGCTAGCTGCTCAAGCGGCTGGGTAGAGCCGTCAGGGAGTGCGATGGGAAGCTGACGCAGCTCTGTCATAGACAAATAACGCGCAGAGGTTCGGCTGCTCAGTTCCTGTCTGGCCATGGTTAGACGCCCGGCAGGAAGCTCCACATTGTTCTTTTTCAGGCTGTCGATAAGCGCGGTGATGCTGACACCGACTGCGGCCAGACGTTGCTGATTCGGTTCGACGAGGATTTCTCGAACGGTACCACCGCCAACCTCTACCGCTGCCACCCCTGGTAGGTTGAGGAACTGTTTGGAGAAGTCGTAGTCGACCCAGTCACGCAGTTTTACTGTATCCAGGCTGGCAGAGCTGATGACGAACTCGGCCACCGGGATTTGCGAGGGATCGCGCTTGTAGATCACCGGCGGCTCGATAGTATCGGGCAGGAAACGCTTGGCCCGGTCCAGACGAGTGCTGGCATCGCGCAGCGCCAGATCAATGTCGCTGCCGTACTCGAAGGTCAGGTCAACACTGCTGGCGCCCTCATTGCTGCGCGACTGGATCGAGATGGCTCCTTCCGTGATCGCAAGTTGCTCTTCCAGTTGACGGGTAACACGATCCTCCATAACGCTCGCCGGAACGCCCGGGTCCAGGATGCGTACGCGGATCTCTGGATAGATCAGGTGCGGCAGCAGGTCTACTGACAGGCGCCCCAAAGCGAACAGACCCAGCACGACGACGGCTGCCGCGATCATGCTGACACCGATCGGGTGGCGGATCGACCATGCGGCGACCCCGCCGCCATGGATGGCTGAAAGCTTGGCCGTCATTGCACTGCAGACTCCTGTTCTGCCGGTTTTTTGTCGGCCAGACTCACTTTGACGCCATCATTCAAACCGAGAAAGCCGTTAACCACGATGTGTTGCCCCTGGTTCAGGCCGTTAACGATTTCGATGTGTTCACCCAGATGCAAGCCACTGACTACACGAGTCTGGTGAACGCTGTCGCTGTCGTAGACAAAGACATATTCGCCCTGAGTGTCACGGCGCAGAGCTGGGAAGGGAACGGTCAGGCGTGGTTGTGCGCGCAGGGTTAGTTCAACCCGAGCCAACTGTCCAGGGCGTGCCTCCTGTGGCGGCTCATTGAGAATCACCTCCACCACCCCCTGGCGAGTGACGGGATCCACCGTGGGGTGAATACGCAGAATTCGACCCTGCAGGCGAATGTCTCCCAAAGCATCCAGGGTGAGGGTGACCGGATCGTTTAACGCCAGTGAGGGCAGGACGAGTTCCGAGAGAGGCAGTGCCGCTAGCAGGGTCTTGTCGTCGGTGAGGGTAAGAACGTGGGTAAACCGTGCAACCGCATCACCTGGTTCTGCTAAGCGGGCACTGATGACTCCGCTGAAGGGGGCGTTGATGCGAGTGTTGTCGATGCGGATGCGAAGCAAGTCTTCTTCGGCCTGAGCCACGTCGAGGGCAGTGCGCGCGCGCGCCAGTTCGTCCTCGGAGACCACCCGGCTGCTTTGCAGTCGTTCCAGACGGCGCACATCCAGGGCCGCCTGCGCACGTTGGGCACGGGCTTTTTTAAGCTCTGCCTTGAGCTGGGTGTCGTTGAGCTGGAGTAGCCGATCTCCCTTGCTGATACGATCTCCCTCATGTACCGGCAGCGCAGCGATGCGACCCTCCTCTTCGGTAATCAACTTGACCTGTCGATCGGCCTGCAGCGTGCCGGTACGGGTGATCGTCTGTCCCTCCTGCTGGTATTCCACCGTCGCGATCTCCACCAGGGGAGGGCGCCTCTCGGGTCGGGGGTTGTTGCCGTTTGCCGATTCGCCGCAGGCACTCAACAAAAGCAGGGAGATGAGGAGGAAAATATATCGTTTCATAGTGGCTCAAAGACGTAGGACAAGGCGGAATAGCTCATTGTTCCCGGGCACTGTAATGCCGCTCAAGGAGTAAAAAGCAACACGCACGGTGGATCTGCAACTCGTCATATTATTCTTTTACTAGCAGTAAAAGAAAGAGGCAGATCGTAGAAGATGAGGAAACGATTTATACAGAGTAACAGAGGGCGGCAAGAAAAAAGCGGCCTGGCCTAATGCTGCTCCGTTAGGCGGGAACCATACTCTTGACCCGGGAGACTCGGGTCGTCATGGCAAGTGCAATTGCGAGGCAATCCCATTCACGACTTATTTGGTGGGCCCACCAGGACTCGAACCTGGGACCAAGGGATTATGAGTCCCCTGCTCTAACCAACTGAGCTATAGGCCCGAAGCGGCGATTATACGAAAAAAATACTCCCTAGTCTCTCATCAGAGAAGGGTTTTGAAGAGGGAATAAAAAACGGCACCGTGAGGTGCCGTTATATTTGCTTTCGTTGCAGGGCTGCTAACTAATTAGTTCCCTCGGAATCGAGGAAGCTACGCAGGGTTTCTGAACGACTGGGATGGCGCAGTTTACGCAATGCTTTGGCCTCGATTTGGCGGATACGCTCGCGGGTAACGTCGAACTGCTTGCCGACCTCTTCGAGAGTGTGGTCGGTATTCATGTCGATACCGAAGCGCATACGCAGCACCTTGGATTCGCGGGCGGTAAGCCCTTCGAGTACGCCTTGGGTTGCTTCGCGCAGGCCTTCAACGGTGGCCATATCCACCGGAGAGAGCACATTGCCATCCTCAATGAAATCACCCAGGTGTGAATCTTCATCGTCACCGATGGGCGTCTCCATGGAGATTGGCTCCTTGGCGATCTTCAGCACCTTGCGAACTTTGTCCTCCGGCATTTCCATGCGCTCGGCCAGCTCTTCCGGGGTGGCCTCACGACCCATCTCCTGCAGCATCTGGCGGGAGATGCGGTTGAGCTTGTTGATGGTCTCAATCATGTGTACCGGAATACGGATGGTGCGGGCCTGGTCCGCGATAGAGCGGGTGATGGCCTGACGGATCCACCAAGTGGCATAGGTGGAGAATTTGTAGCCACGGCGATATTCGAACTTGTCGACCGCTTTCATCAAGCCGATATTGCCCTCCTGAATAAGATCCAGGAACTGCAGGCCACGGTTGGTGTACTTCTTGGCGATAGAGATCACCAGACGTAGGTTGGCCTCAACCATCTCCTTCTTGGCGCGACGGGCCTTGGCCTCACCAATGGACATGCGGCGATTGATGTCCTTGATCTCGGCGATGGACATGCCACGATCCTTTTCCAGGGCCGCCAGTCGGGACTGGATGCGCTTGATTTCGTCCGCTTGCTCTTTGAGTGCCTTGGCGTAGCCTTTCCCACCTTTGACGTGGTCGTCGAGCCAGGTAATGTTGGTTTCATTCTCCGGGAAGCTGGATATGAACTCCTTACGCGGCATTTTAGCTTCGGCGACACACAGGCTCATGATTTGGCGCTCATGGGTACGAATGCGATCGACAAGGGTGCGCAGGTTGTTGACCATCCGATCGACCAGCTTTGGCGCAAGGCGGAATTCAAGGAAAGCTGAGGTCAGCGCGTCTTGAAGCTTTTGGCTGGTCTTGTGGCTTTTTCCGTGCTTGCTGATGGCGTTGACGGTTTTGGTGTGGAGTTTCTCCATCGCCGCGATGCGTTCACGCACCTCTTCGATGTCGAGCTGATTATCATCTTCAGCAGCGTCGTCGGAAGTGGAGTCGCCGTCGTTATCATCGTCACTCTCCTCCTCGGCAGCCGCCGCGGTGGGCGCGGGGGTGGGAGCGGCGACCGGCTCATCAGCATCAACAAAGCCGGTGATGACTTCGGCCAGGCGTGACTCACCGGCCTCAACCTGATTGAACTCGCGCAGGAGCTCGGCAATGGTTTCCGGATGGCTGGCCAGTGCTTTCAGCATCTGGTTCATGCCGTCTTCGATGCGCTTGGCAATCTTGATCTCACCCTCGCGGGTTAGCAGTTCGACGGCGCCCATTTCACGCATATACATGCGAACTGGGTCAGTGGTGCGGCCGAATTCACTGTCGACCGAGGCCAGTGCAGCGGCGGCTTCTTCGGCGGCATCTTCGTCAGTAGTGACGGCGTCACCGGTGATGAGCAGTGTGTCGGCGTCAGGTGCAACTTCATGGACGGTGATGCCCATGTCATTAATCATACTGATGATGTCTTCGATCTGCTCCGGGTCAACGATATCGCTAGGCAGGTGATCGTTCACTTCGGCGTAGGTCAGGTAGCCCTGCTCTTTGCCGCGGGCAATCAGGAGCTTAAGCTGAGACTGTTGTTCGTGCTGCATCATTCGTCGGTATCTCGCAGTGAGTTGTGCCCCGAGGGGTGTCATAAAAAATTAACATTATAGACTATAGTCGGTGATCGTATTTTTGCCAGGAAAAGTGTGAAAAAAACGAGTTACTATCGTAATTTCATCAGCAATGCATGGTATTCGACCTTTTCCGGCCCAGTTAATTCACTGAGCGGCTTACTCGAGAGCTCCCGGTAGCGTTGCTTCAGCAACTGTTGCCCCAGGCCGTCTATCGCTCCCAAAAACTCGTTTTGCAGGTCATCCTGTTCGGCATCGAGCAGTAGCTCGCGTTGTGCCAGAGCGAACAGGTGACGCTCTTCGTCTCGTCCACGCCAGTGCTCCAGCAGTGCGGAGGTTGAAAGGTTGGGGTGGCGGTGCAGAAGATCAAGCATTTCAATCAACAGGGCCACGCCGGGTTGCTGCAGGCCGGCCAGTTGGGCCGGATCGGGCAGCAGCGGCGCCAGCTGTGGATGTTGCAGCAACAGGGTGATGGCATTTCTTACCTGGGACGGCTGCTGCCGGTCGCCGCGCGGTTTACGCGCCCTGGGTTGTCCCTGCATCGTTGTTGGCCGGGTATTCCCACTTAACATCTCTTGCAGCTGCTCCGGGGGCATATTCGCCAATGGGGCTAGCCGTTCCAGCAGCTTGTGCCGGTAGATTCCGGCCGGCAGCTTCCCAATCAGCGGGCGGCTCAACTCCACCAGACGGGCTTGGCCGTCGAGGCGTGTGAAATCGGCCTGCTGCTTGAAGTGCTCGACCAAAAACTCGTCCAGGGTCTGGGCGCGGTTGATGAGTTGTTCAAAGCCGTGCTGCCCGAGTTGTCGGATCAGCGTATCCGGATCCTCGCCCTCGGGCATGAACATGAAGCGTAGCGTCCGTCCATCGCGCATCAGCGTTAGTGCATTTTCCAGGCCGCGCCAAGCGGCGTCGCGACCGGCGCGGTCGCCATCGAAGCAAAACACCACCTCATCGGTCTGGCGAAATAGCAGGTCAAGATGCTCCGGGGTGACCGATGTGCCCAGTGTGGCGACCGCATAGCGAATGCCAAACTGGGCCAGGGCGACCACATCCATGTAACCTTCGACAACCAATAGCCGGGGCAGTTCACGCAGCGCCTGGCGTGCCTCATAGAGCCCATACAACTCACGTCCCTTGTGAAAAACCGGAGTTTCTGGCGAGTTGAGGTACTTGGGCTTTTCATCACCCAGGACCCGGCCACCAAAAGCAATGACACGGCCGCGACGATCGCGGATCGGGAACATGATGCGGTCGCGGAAGCGGTCGTAGCGTTTGCCACCCTCTTTCTCCACCACCATCCCGGCGAGGATCAGTTCCTTTACATGTTCCCGCCCCAGTGCACTGAACAGATTGTCCCAGCCGGGAGGGGCAAAACCGATGCCGAAATCACGGGCGATCTCGCCGGAAAGACCGCGCCCCTTGAGATATTCGATGGCGCGTGCTGCATCGGGGTGGCTGCGCAACTGCCGGAGGAAAAACTGTTCAGCTTGGACCAGCAAGGGATAGAGTTGCTTGCTTCCGTCTGGCTCCTTGCGCGGCGCTGCATCGTTGTACCCCCCTTCGCGCGGCACCTCCAGCCCCTGCATTTTGGCCAGCTCCTCGACCGCCTCGACGAACTCCAGGTGTTCATACTCCATCAGGAAACCCAGCGCGGTGCCGTGTGCACCACAGCCGAAGCAGTGGTAAAACTGTTTGGTGGGGCTGACGGTAAATGAAGGGGTCTTTTCGCTATGGAACGGACAGCAAGCGTGGTACTCGCGACCGGCTTTTTTCAGCGGCACGCGGGCGTCGATCACCTCAACGATATCGACCCGGCTGACTAGGTCATCGATAAAATGTTGGGGGATTCTGCCGGCCATCCTTAGATTACAGCTTTGCAGGTAACGCGCTTGACGTCACCAGCCAAGGCTCAGGCAGAAAGACGGGCCTTGATACGGGCGCTGACTGCACCCATGTCCGCACGGCCCTGCAGCTTGGGTTTGAGCTGGCCCATGATCTTGCCCATATCCTGCATTGACTGGGCGCCGCTGTTGCTGATCGCCTCCTCGATGAGGGCATCGATCTCGGATTCGCTCAGGGCGGCGGGCAGGTACTTCTGGATGATACTGATTTCGGCCTCTTCCCTGGCGGCAAGCTCTTCACGTCCGGCATCGCGGTACTGGCTGATAGAGTCACGGCGTTGCTTGACCATCTTGTCCAGTACTGCCAAGACCCGGCTGTCGTCGAGCTCGACGCGTTCGTCGACCTCGATCTGCTTGATCGCGGCCTGAATCAGGCGGATGGTCCCAAGGGTGTCTTTGTCCTTGGCACGCATCGCCTCCTTCATGTCGGCGGTGATCTGGTCTTTCAGCGAATCAGCCATTTGGGTCTTGTTTCCGTCAGGAGCAGCAGATTAGTAAAGACGCTTGGAGCGATTCAGCTCACGGGAAGTCTTTTTCTGCTGACGCTTGACGGCAGCAGCGTGCTTGCGCTTACGAACGGCCGTGGGCTTCTCATAAGCCTGACGACGGCGGACTTCAGACAGGACGCCGGCCTTTTCACAGCTGCGTTTGAAGCGACGCAGGGCAACGTCGAAGGGTTCGTTCTCTTTTACACGTACGGCTGGCATATGCCTAATCACCTCGTTAGATACAGTTCAAATTGGTTCAATCTGGCCCAACCGGGGACAGGGAACAGGCAATTCTAATTATTTGAGGAGGAAAATGCAAAGGATTGGTAGTAAAAAAGAGGGGCAGGAGCGGCATCCTTGCCGCGATTTAGCTTAAGTGCCTCCCAATCGCGGCTGGAAGCCACTCCTACCGCTTGCACCTCCCTCACCTTGCGGTGAAAATGCGCGCCATGATAGTCCTCGGCATCGAAACCTCCTGTGACGAGACCGGCGTCGCCCTTTATCACGGCGAACGCGGCTTACTCGGTCACACCCTCTATAGCCAGGTGGCAATGCACGCCGAATTCGGTGGTGTGGTGCCTGAATTGGCATCGCGCGACCATGTGCGCAAGTTATTGCCCCTCATCGACGAGGCGCTGGTGCGTGCCGGTGTGAGCAAGCGCGATATTGGCGGGGTGGCGTATACCGCGGGCCCCGGGCTGGTGGGTGCCCTGCTGGTCGGTGCCTCGGTGGCGCGAAGCATGGCCTGGGCATGGGGTGTCCCGGCAGTGGCGGTGCATCATATGGAAGGGCACTTGTTGGCACCCATGCTCGAGGAGAACCCACCGGCGTTTCCCTTCGTCGCCCTGCTGGTCTCGGGTGGTCATACGATGCTGGTGCAGGTGGATGGGGTCGGCCGCTACACGATCCTGGGGGAGTCACTGGACGATGCCGCAGGTGAGGCTTTCGACAAGACGGCCAAAATGCTCGGTCTGGGTTATCCTGGAGGACCGGTTCTGGCGCGATTGGCTGAGCAGGGTGATAGTGAGCGCTTCCATTTTCCGCGACCGATGACGGATCGCCCGGGGCTCGATTTCAGCTTTTCCGGGCTCAAGACCTTCACCTTGACGACCTGGCAGCAGAGTGAACAGAGCGATGTGGATCGAGCCGACATCGCCCGCGCCTTCCAGGATGCGGTGGTCGATACCCTGGCGATCAAGTGCAAGCGGGCGCTGAAGCAGACCGGTCTCAAGAGGCTGGTGGTTGCCGGGGGAGTGAGTGCTAACCAGGGTTTGCGCGAACGGCTGTCGAAAATGGGACAAGAGTTGCGCGCTGAGGTGTTCTACCCCCGACCGGAATTCTGTACCGACAACGGCGCGATGATTGCCTATGCCGGTTACCTGCGCTTCAAGGCCGGTCAGCACGAGGCGCTGGCCTTCAGCGCCACCCCGCGCTGGCCGTTGGAGACCCTGCCGGCAATCTAAAAAACATCGCACCGCAAAGGCGCAGAGGGCGCGAAGGTGTCTTGGCGACTTTGCCGTGAATTATTACAGTTCCATAGGGCGGCGATCGCTATCCCTTATTGTCGGTTAAAACAGTTATCACGTGCCCCTGGCAGGCCGGGGTAGACTCTCCGTGCAGGATTCCGAACTGCCCCGGAATGACGAAACCAGGTACTAGCGGCAGCAGTTCCGTCGTATCCGCGACACTATGTTCCGGGGACAATGTCTAGCACCACCATCCTTGGCGGTGTCTGTGCCTTTTGCGGTGAATTACTGGTCGTTGATCTTGTCTTCTGCGCCGGATATCAGATTGCGGATGTTGCTGCGATGGCGCCAGATGAGCAACAGGCTCATCACCGAGAACAATATGATGTACTCGATCTGCGGCGTTAGCAGCCAGCAGTAGAGCGGGGTCAGGACTGCCGCGGTCAGCGCCGACAAGGAGGAGATCTTGAACACCTTGGCCATCAGCAGCCAAGTCAGCAGCGCCGCCAGTGCCACCGGCCAGGAGAGGCCAAGAATGACCCCCAGTGCGGTGGCCACTCCCTTGCCTCCTTGAAAACGAAAAAAGACCGGGTAGAGGTGGCCGAGGAAGGCTGCCATGCCGACCAGTGCCATTACCGGCGTCTCCAGTTTCAGCGCCAGACCGAGTAATACCGGCAGAAGGCCTTTGAGAAAGTCGCCAAACAGGGTAATGGCTGCCGCCTTCTTGCCGCCGATACGCAACACATTGGTGGCGCCTGGATTGTTTGAACCGATGGTGCGCGGGTCAGGCAGCCCCATCATTTTGCAGACGATGATGGCGGTGGAAATTGAGCCCAGCAGGTAGGCGATAGCGATAAGTGTAATGTCCAGAGCGTTCATGATTGTCCGTTATTATCCGTTGTGTGGGGGGGATTATACGGTGTTGCCGCGTTGCCTTCGAGCGTGACATGAATCAACGGGAACCGTATAGTTGCAGCCCATTGCGATGGGAGAGACCATGGATATCATTTATCTGAGTGACCTCAAGATCGATACCGTGATTGGTATCTACGACTGGGAGCGGCGCATCACCCAGACCGTCAGTTTTGACCTGGAGATGGCAACCGACATCCGCAAGGCGGCCGATTCAGATACCATTGAAGACACGCTCGATTATAAGGCGGTGGCCAAACGGCTGATCCAGTTTGTCGGCGAGAGTGAATTCCAGCTGGTCGAGACACTGGCCGAACGTGTCGCCGAGATCATTCTCACTGAATTTAATGTCCCCTGGGTACGCCTGCGCCTGAACAAGAAAGGGGCGGTACGCCATGCCTCTGGCGTCGGGATTCTCATTGAGAGGGGAGAGAGGCCCTGATGGCGAGGGTTTACGTCAGCATTGGTAGCAACATCAATCGGGATGAGAACATCCGCGGCGGGGTGGCTGACCTGCAGGCCCGCTACGGCGAGTTGACCCTCTCGACGGTCTACGAGAGTGCCTCGGTCGGTTTCGACGGTGACAATTTCTATAATCTGGTGGTAGCCTTCAACACCGAAGAGCCCGTTAGCAAGGTCGCCCAGGAGCTGCACGAGATAGAAAACGCCCACGGCCGTACTCGCGAAGGGCCACGCTTCTCCTCCCGTACCCTCGACATCGATATGCTGCTCTATGACGATCTGGTGCTGCACGAGGGCAAGCTCGAACTGCCGCGCGACGAGATCACCAAAAACGCCTTCGTCCTCTGGCCCCTGGCCGAGATTGCGCCCGAACTCGACCATCCCGTACTTAAAATAACGTACGCCGAATTGTGGGCAGCCTTTAACAAAGACAATCAGCCGCTCTGGCCTGTGCCGTTCTCATGGTAGAGGTGATCCGCAACATCAATCTTGAACAGGACGGAGAGGCACTGCTGGCGCTGATGCACGCCTATGCCACCGATCCCATGGGTGGCCGTCAGCCGTTGCCGCAGCCGGTGGTCGATGACCTACTGCCGCAGCTTGCCCGGCGCAGCGACTATCTCGGCATCATTGCCTTTATCGACGATATTCCCGCCGGACTGGTGAACTGTTTCGAGGGCTTCTCCACCTTTGCCGCCCGTCCGCTGATGAATATTCACGATGTGATCGTCACACCGGATTTGCGCGGCAGCGGTTTGTCTCAGCGTATGCTCGAGGTGGTTGAGCTGCGGGCACGCGAGCAGGGCTGCTGCAAACTGACGCTGGAGGTGCTGTCCAATAACACGGTTGCCCAGGGGGCCTACCGTAAGTTCGGCTTTGCCCCCTACAGTCTGGAGGAGGCGGCCGGGCAGGCATTGTTTTGGCAAAAACCGCTATAAGGGCACCCTGAGAAGACTTCAAAGGTTGCACTTACTCGCGTGAACTGCATTTTTCACCCCACTGCTAACTATTAAGCGAGCGCCCGCCGTCGACATTGAGCACCTGCCCGCTGGTATAGTGGGCATCGCGGATCAGGAACAGAGCGGCACGGGCGATATCCTGCGGACTCCCCTGGCGCTTGAGGAAGGTCCGCTCGATGATACGCGCCTTAAGCGAGTCCTCCATGTCGTTCTCCGGCCAGAGAATGGCGCCGGGGGCGATGGCATTGACCCGCACCTCCGGGCCCAGCTCGCAGGCGAGTGACTTGGTCATCATCACCAGCCCGGCCTTGGCCATGGAGTAGACCGGGTGCTCCTTGAGCGGTCGGTCGGCGTGGATGTCGACGATGTTGACGATGCTGCCACGCTCGGTCTTCAAGTGCGCAGCGGCGGCCTGGGCAAGAAAGAACGGCGCCTTGAGGTTGGAGCCCATGAGGTCATCCCACTGCACCTCGGTGACGGTACCTACCGGTGTCGGGTAAAAGGTGGAGGCGTTGTTGACCAGCACATCCAGCCGGCCCCAGGCGGTATAGGCCTGTTCAACCAGCGCGGGAAGGGCGAGTGTGTCATGGAGGTCACCCTGCACCAGCGCGACCGAACCTGCGCGCTGCGCGTTCAATTCCTGCTGCAGTGCCTCGGCCCCTGCCCTGGAGCTCCGATAGTGCAGAACGATATTGGCACCGGCAGCGTGTAGCGTACGGGCGATGGTGGCACCGATGCGGTGGGCCGCGCCGGTAATAAGGACGACCTTGCCGTCGAGGGTATGGTTTTCGCTCACTGACTTCTCCGAAGTGGGGCGGGGTGGCAACATGGGTGTTTATTCTAACTTAACTGGATGGAATGGATGTTTTCTGAGGGTAAAGATACAGGATTCAAGGGGCGGCACAGTGTGGCAAATGGTCTGCCTGAGCCGTCGACCGAGGCATTGGAGCACAGCGAACGTCTGGCAAGCCTGATCCGCGCGGAGATGGCTACTGCTGGCGGATGTCTCGGTTTTGACCGCTTTATGGAACTGGCCCTCTATACCCCAGGGCTGGGCTACTACAGCGCCGGCAGCCGCAAGTTCGGCGAGTTGGGGGACTTTGTCACAGCGCCAGAGCTCTCCAGCCTCTTCTCCCGCTGCCTGGCACACCAATGCAGCGAAATACTCGACGCGCTCGACAGTGGCGATATCCTGGAATTCGGTGCCGGCACCGGGGTCATGGCTGCCGATATCCTCGCTGAGCTGGAACAACTCCAGTGCCTGCCCGTCCACTACTATATTCTGGAGCTAAGCGCTGAGCTGCGTGCACGGCAGCACGAGACGATTCGGCAAAAGGTGCCACAACTGGCCGAACGTGTGGTCTGGCTCGACAGCCTCCCCGGACAGGGTTTCCGTGGCGTGGTGCTGGCCAATGAGGTGCTCGATGCGATGCCGGTACACCGCTTTCGTGTGGTCAATGGCGAGCCCCGAGAGCTGTGTGTCGCGTGGCGAGGCGAGGTGTTTACGTTGGAGGAGTGGGCCCCGGATGAGGCGCTGCAGCAACGAATTGAGCACCTCATGGCGGAGAACGCCATGGCAGAAGGCTACGAGTCGGAGCTCAATCTGCGCGCCGAAGACTGGGTGCACAGCCTTGCTGATTTTTTGGAGCAGGGCGTGGTGCTGCTTATCGATTATGGCTTCCCGCACAGCGAGTTCTATCATGCACAGCGCAGCCGTGGCACCCTGATGTGCCACTATCGCCACCGCGCACACGACGATGCCCTGACCCTGGTCGGGTTACAGGACATTACCGCGCACGTGGACTTCACCGCCGTGGCCGAGGCCGCACTGGCGGCAGGCCTTGCGGTGCGTGGTTATACCAGTCAGGCCAACTTCCTTATCGCCAACGGCCTGACGGCACTGTTGACCGACACCCAGGGAGATGTAAAGCATCAACTCGCCTTGGCGGCAGAGGTCAAACGTTTGACGATGCCGGGTGAGATGGGGGAGCTGTTCAAGGTGATGGCGCTGGCCCGGGGATGGGACAGACCGCTACAGGGATTTACGCTGCGTGATGAGCGAGGCCGGCTTTAGTCGCCGAATGACGCCAGTTGGCGGCGCCGGGCGCGCAAAAGCTCGGTGTAGCTGCGGGCAAGTGCTTTTTCATAGGCGCAATCCCCCGTCTGACCTATGGCGATGAGCCTGGCCTCCAGGTAGGCCACCTCCTCGAGCAGACGGCTGTAACCGTGGTCGGGGTGTGGGATCGGCTTGGTGTAGCTTTGTAGAATCTCTTTCATCGTTGTTTTCCTCTCTTTTCTTTTAATATCCATGTAAAGAGTAGTTATGCAAGGTGAAAGAGGTGTTACATAATGGTGAATGTTTTGTGAACGGCAAGTGCTATCAGGGGTGTGGTTCGCCCGAAGCAATTGTGTAAAGCTTGGGGCAGTTCGTGTTCCCCGCGTCCGCGGGGATGACCTCGAGTTTTTCAAAATAATTTTACCTTTGTGATGCTCTGGGGCTGCAGTGTGCAGGCTATAAGCGCTATTATGGCGGCCCTTTGCATGATATTGACCGGGAGCATGTAGATATGTCCGAACGGCTGCAGCAGACCCAGGCGATGCTCGCTAAACACCATCGCGACGGTACCCGTTTTGCCGAGCTGATGAAGCGGAGCTTTGCCGATCGTTTTAACGACGGTTTCTGGGCGGAGTGGGCGCGTTGGGTCGAGCCAGTGTACGGGGAGAAGCCGGTGGTGCTGGACCTCGGCGCGGGTCCGGGGATGTTTGTCCAGGCGTTGGCCAAGCGCACGCCGGGGATTCGTGCGATCGGTGTGGAGTGTGCCCCCTACATGCTGGAGGCGGCGGAAGCCATGCCGGCGGGCGGTGAAATCATTGCCGAGGATCTGCATGATCCGCACCTGCCGTTGGAGGATGGTTCGGTGGATGCGGCGATGGCTTCGGTGGTATTGCACGAAATGAACCAGCCGTTGCGCACGCTGCAGGAGGTCGCCCGCTGCCTCAAGCCCGGTGGGCGGTTGTATATCCTCGACTGGGTGCGGGCGCCGCTGGAGGTCTATATCCGGGCCCAGACCGAGGAGGCGCGGGTTTTTGACAAGGCGACGCCGGTCGATGAGCTGGAGGATCTGTTTATCCACTTTATCGAGCACAATCGCTTCAGTCGCGAGGATCTTTTCTACATGCTGAATATGTGTGGTTTCTCTGTGCTGCACAGCAGCATCATGAAAGAGGGGCGTTACGCGCATATCGTTGCGGAGAAGCGGTAAAAAGATAATTAACCGCAAAGGCGCGAAGAGCGCAAAGGGGTAATGCGCTGTAAACGCCGGTGCTCCTTCTCTCACATGGTGGGTGAAGGTTTTTTCTTTGCGTGCTTTGCGCCTTTGTGGTGAACGGATTTTAATTGGGATCAATAATGGAACTGATTCAGATTATTTTATTGTCCCTGTTGCAGGGGTTGACCGAATTTTTGCCGATCTCAAGTTCGGCCCATTTGATCCTGTTTCCTGCTCTGAGTGGCTGGGCGGATCAGGGGCTGGCCTTCGATGTCGCGGTGCATGTGGGCACACTCATTGCGGTGGTGTGGTATTTCCGCACTCAGTTGGTGGTGATGTTGCGTGATTGGTTTTTTTCGGTACAACAACGCCGTCGTGTGGGCGACAGTAATCTGGCCTGGGCGGTGGGCATTGGCACGATCCCGGTAGGTCTGGCTGGACTGCTGTTCAAGGACATCATTGAGACTCCTGCCATGCGCTCGCCGCTGGTGATCGCTGTGGCGACCATCGTCTTTGGCCTGCTGCTGTGGTGGGCGGATGTTCAGGGCAAGCGAAAGCGTGATGAGCACAGCATCGGCTGGCGCGATGTGGTGGTTATCGGCCTGGCGCAGGCGGTGGCGCTGATCCCCGGCACTTCGCGTTCCGGTATTACCATGACCGCCGGGTTGATTATGGGGCTCAACCGGGCGGCGGCGGCGCGCTTTTCATTCCTGCTTTCGATCCCGGTGATCGTGCTTGCCGGTGGCCTGAATACCCTTGAGCTTATCGAGTCGCCGTTACCTGTGGACTGGAATTCCCTGTTGTTGGGAGTTGGGTTGTCCGCCATTAGTGCCTATTTGTGCATCACATTATTCCTCAAGGCGTTGGAACGCATCGGTATGTTCCCCTTTGTTGTCTATCGCCTGGCGCTGGGCGTGGTGTTGCTCTGGATCTATCTCTAGATATGCGTCCCTTCCGTTTTTCCCTGTTCTGGTTTCTGCTCGGCTGGGTGGGTGTCATCGCGGTGGTTTACCTGTCCCTCACCTCGACACCCATCCGTACGGCCCTGATCTATGGTGACAAGCTGGGCCACCTGCTCGCCTATATGGTGTTAATGGCCTGGTTTGTTCAGCTGTTTCAGTGGCGCACTTGGTTGTTGTTACATGCGGGGTTCCTGATACTGATGGGTATATCGCTTGAGTTCCTGCAGGATATGAATGGACGCTATTTCGAATATGCCGACATGGCGGCAGACGCGCTCGGAGTTTTGTTCGGTGCGCTGACCGCATTGACCCCGTGGCGTGACCTGTTGTTGCGCATGGAGCGGCGACTGTTCCGCTAATCAGCTCTCTCCGGCAGGCTTTGGTTTCAGGCCTTCCGGCAGCTTGAAACCGTTGCGATCTTCGGAATAATTCTCGAGCGGAAAGCCGGTGCAGCTGGGACAGTCGCGGGGAAACCCGTTATACTCCGCCCGTTTTTAACCGGCACTCATTTCCATGCTCGAATCCCTCACGGTTACTAAATGGCTGCTTGCCTCGCTGATCATCAGTGTCGCCTTTTTTGTGCGCGGCATTGCCGGTTTCGGCTCCGGCTTGATCGCGATCCCCTTGCTGGCGCTGATGTTGCCACTCTCCGTGGTGGTACCGATGGTAGGGTTGCTCGATTACATCGCTTCCACCAGCCATGGGGTCAAGCACCGCCAGGCGATCTGCTGGGGAGAGGTCTGGCCGCTGCTCCCCTTTACCCTTGCCGGGGTGATTGCCGCGCTCTATCTGTTCAAGACGCTGGATGCGGAGTTGCTGCGTACCGCCCTCGGGGGCTTTATCGTGCTCTATGCTTTCTATACGCTGCTCAGCACCGGGCCGGGTTTTCGTGGATCGCGTCTGTGGGCGGTGCCTGCCGGCGGACTCGGCGGACTCATCGGTACCTTGTTCGGCACGGGCGGCCCCTTTTATGTGATTTACTTGCGCCTGCGCCATCTGGACAAGACGCCATTCCGGGCAACGGTGGCGACGATTTTTCTCATTGATGGTAGTAGCCGGATTGTCGGCTACTTTATTTCCGGTTTCTATGACATTGATACCATGCTGCTGGTGGCGCTGGCCCTGCCCATCATGGTGCTGGGAATGTATCTTGGCGGCCATGTTCACACCACCATTAGCCCGCGCGGTTTCCAGCGGGCGATCGGGGTGCTGCTGGTGGGCAGTGGTCTGGCCCTGCTGCTGCGTTAATCCCGGTGGTGAGCTGCGCCAATGGTGGTGTATGGGATAACGCAGGTTTTTAAGTAGAGGCGAATTGTGATCCACGCTGTACCGCCAGCCTTGCTTAACGGTACAGAAACGGCAATGCGCAGCATTTCACCTACAGTCATCTGATTGATATACAGGATGTTCCGGGGTGTTCTGCTGATGGCGCATGGCCTCAAGCACAGAGGTTTTTTCCTGTATGGAAATTATAAGTGACGACGAGATTGCTCTCTCCCTGGCTTCTCAGGAAATTACCGTAAAGCAGATTCTTCGCAAGCATCTGCTCGAATGCCCGCCAACCATGCCGCTGTTCGAGGTGGCCAAACTCATGAGTGAGGCGCGCTGTAGCGCTGTCATCATTAGCGATGGCAAAGAGCCGCTTGGCATCTGGACCGAGCGCGACGCCCTTACAATCGATTTTTCCTCTTCTGATGCGCTAAACCAACCGGTCGAGAGATTAATGAGCCGGCCGCTCAAAAATATCACTGGCGAGACCACGCTGCAGGAGGTCGCCAGTCGCTTCCTGGAAGAAGGGGTGCGTCATTTTCTGGTGGTGGATGATGAGGGTGGAACCCTTGGTGTGGTGAGTCAGACCGATGTGGTGTTGAATCAGGGCATCGAACACTATTTGCGCCTGCGTAAAGTCGACTCGGTGATGAAAGATAACCAGCTGGTTTTCGGTGAGGAGGTGGGGCTGGGAGAAGTGGCCAGGCAGATGTCTCAGGTGCACACCGATGCGGCATTGATACGCTATGGCACCGGTGAGTACGGCATTATTACCGGACGCGATATCGTACAGCTCATTGCCCGCCGACTCACCGACTGTCGTGTTGGCGGCCTGGCCACGCGTCCGCTGATAACGATTGCCACTGACGCCAGCCTTTATCGGGCCAGAAATGTGCTGGTGCAGAACGGCATTCGCCATATCGGCGTGGTCGATGGGCAAGGGGATGTGCGTGGTCTAATCAGCCTAACGGAAATCCTGTTCGGGGTGGAGAATGTCTATGTGCAGGAGCTGCGTCAGGCGCTGGCCGAGCGGGATCAGGCGCTGCAGCATTCGCAGCGCAGTCTGCATCTGGCGGAAAAGGTGATCGAAAGCTCGCTCGAGGGGATCGTCGTGACCGATGCACAAGGGCTCATCCTCTCGGTCAATCCCTCTTTCACCCGCCTCACCGGCTACCGCGCGCAGGAGGTCATCGGCAAGACACCCGCCGTGCTTCGCTCCGGCCGTCACGACAAGGCATTTTATAGTGAGATGTGGCGGCGTATCCGTGAGGAGGGTAACTGGCAAGGGGAGGTGTGGAACCGGCGTAAGAATGGCGAGGTTTATCCCCAACTGCTCACCATTGCCGCGATACGGGATGAGGCGGGCGAACTCAGCCACTATGCGGCGCTGTTTAGCGACATCTCCGAGCTCAAGGACACTGAGGCCCGGATCCGCAATCTGGCCTATTACGACCCACTGACCCACCTGCCCAACCGCCGATTGCTGCAGGATCGCCTCAGCGTCGCCATTGCCCACGCCCACCGTAGCCAGGGGCGACTGGCGGTGGTGTTCATCGATCTGGATCGTTTCAAGCGCATCAACGACAGTCTCGGTCATGCAATCGGCGATCAGTTGCTGCAGGAAGTGGCGTCGCGGTTGCAGTGCTCGGTGAAAGAGGACGACACGGTTGCACGCATGGGCGGCGATGAATTCGTCATTCTGCTTAGTGATATAGAGGATATCGAGCAGGTGGTGCAGGTGGCACGGCGCACCCTCGAGGCGATGAGCCTGCCGATTCTGGTCAACGAGCAGGAACTGGTGATCACCTGTAGTCTCGGCATAAGTATCTACCCGGAAGATGGCGTGAGCCTCGATAGCCTGATACAGAATGCCGACAGTGCCATGTACCGTGCCAAGGAGGCAGGGCGCAACAGCTATCAGCTCTACTCGGCGACGATGAACGCCCACTCGCTGGAGCATCTGGCACTGGAGGTGACGTTGCGCAAGGCGATCCAGGAAGAAGAGCTGAGCGTACACTTTCAGCCCCTTTTCGATGCGCGCAATGAAACTCTGGTCTCAGCCGAGGCGCTGCTGCGCTGGCACAGCCCGACAATGGGCTGGGTCTCGCCAAGCGACTTTATCCCACTGGCCGAGGAGTCGGGGCTGATCGTGCAGATCGGCGAGTTTGTACTGCGTCGTGTCTGTCGTGAACTTCAGCGCTGGACCGCGCTGGGTTACGAGGCAGTCTCGGTTGCCGTCAACGTCTCGGCGATGCAGTTCCGCAGTAAGGACTTTCTCGAGTCCACCCGTGCCGTCATTCAGGAATACGATATCCGCCCCGGACAGCTGACCTTTGAACTCACTGAAAGCATGCTGGTCGACGAGGCAGTGGAGAATATCCGCACCATGAACGCCCTGCGAAAAATGGGGATCTGTCTGGCGGTGGACGATTTCGGCACGGGTTACTCCTCACTCAGCTACCTGCGCCGCTTCCCCGTCGATACGCTCAAGATCGACCGCGCCTTCATCCGCGATATCGACACCAACCAGCAGGGCGCCTCCCTGGTGGCGGCAGTGATCCTGCTCGGCCACAGCCTCGGCCTCAAGGTAGTCGGCGAGGGGGTAGAGCGGGAGGGGCAGCTGCGTATGCTGCAGGGCCACGGTTGCGACCTTATTCAGGGCTTTCATTACAGCGCCGCAGTTGATGGCGTCACCTTTGAACAGCGCTACCTGCCGACACAAGCGGTCGGGGAATGAACCGATGAGCCAACTACAGGCCTGCCCCTGCGGCAGCGGAAAGCCCTATGAAGCGTGTTGTGGGCCGTTGCACCAGGCCGTTGGCACGACAGCAACCGCTGAGGCGCTGATGCGATCGCGCTACAGTGCCTACGTGCTGAAAAATGCCGATTATCTTGCCGCCACCTGGCACTCCTCCACCCGCCCGGCCAGCCTTGATTTGAACGGTGACGCGACGCCTTGGCAGCGTCTGCGCATTGTCGCCACGGAGCAGGGCAGGAGGGGTGATGAAGCCGGTATGGTGGAGTTCATTGCCTTCTATGAGGGTGGGGAGCTTCATGAGCGAAGCCGCTTTGTCCGGGAGGAGGGGCAGTGGTTCTATGTGGATGGCGAGATCTCGCCCCCTGTGGGGCAGGTAAAGGCCGGGCGCAATGATCCATGTCCGTGCGGGAGTGGGAAAAAATTCAAGAAGTGTTGTGGGGCGTAGGTTTGCTAAACCAACCTGCATGGCATGCTCAGAACCCGGCTGTGCCCGGGCGAGACCCGCAGAAGCTCAAACTCATCGTGATCACGACCAAATAAAAAAGGGCAGAGACCTTTCGGCCCCTGCCCTCGCACTCCTGGGAGGGAGGTGTGTAACTTAGCTACAACCCTTCGGCCGCGGCAGTCCGGCGATTTTGTTGGCGGACTTGATCAGGCCGTAGGGGAACAGCGAGTAGATGTACTGCTGTGAACTACGGTCAGCGCCGTACTTTTCCTTCATCAGCTTGGAGAAGACTCGTGGCTCTGCGACGGTGCCGTATTCGTCAAAGTAGGTACGGGCGGTGTTGATGATGTCCCAGTGCTCGTCGGTGAGCGTGACATTCTCGTTCTTGGCGATGCCTTCAGCGACTTTTTCGCTCCACTCGCTCAGATCTTCCAGCCAGCCAGCTTCGCTCAGCAGAATAGTTTTGCCGTCGATATCCAGTTGCATAGTGCTTTCCTCATTTCAATACGTAAATAAATCGGTGGTCCTTCTGGGCGGCGGTGCCGCGTGCTGCCCGGTGTTAATCCGAGCAAAACAGTGGGGATATTGTATAAAACATACAAAAATAGTCAAGTACTTTTACGGAAAGAATATTACTTGGTTAATTCAATGAGTTAGGTTTTTGGTTGGAGTAGCCAGCAGCGGTGGATGTGGGGATTTCGGGCAAAGTCCCTGGGCAGGGTGCGGGTGGAGATCTCTTCGATACGGTAGTCGGCGAGGGCCTCTTCATCGAGTTTGAAGCGGCGGAAATTGTTGGAGAAGACCAGTAGCCCGCCCTCGTCGAGCAGCCGCATGGCGTTGTGCAGCATCCCGACATGGTCGCGCTGCACATCGAATGTCGCTTCCATGCGCTTGGAGGTGGAGAAGGTCGGTGGATCGAGGAAGATGAGGTCGAAGCGTCGAGGCTTGTCGCGGCGTCGCGATTCCTGTTCCAGCCAGGTGGTGCAGTCGGCCTGGATAAACTCGTGCGCCTTGCCGGAAAAACCATTCAGCGTCATGTTGCGCCGGGCCCACTCCAGGTAGGTGTTGGACATATCGACCGTGGTGGTGGTGCGGGCGCCTCCAACGGCGGCATGCACGGTGGCGGCGCCGGTATAGGCGAACAGGTTGAGGAAGCGCTTCCCTTTTGCCTCCTGCTCGATTATCTCGCGCGTGATGCGGTGATCCAGGAACAGGCCGGTGTCCAGGTAGTCGGTGAAGTTGACCAGCAGGCGGCAGTTGCCCTCGCGCACCTCACGGAAGTGTTTACTGTCGGCCAGCTTTTCATACTGGGCGCTGCCTTTCTGGCGCTGTCGCACCTTGAAGAAGATCTGCTCGGCCGGTACGTCGAATACCTCAGGCAGTACCGACAGGGCTTCCTGCAATCGCTGCAGGGCCTTGTCCGGATCGACCGTTTTGGGCGCCTGGTACTCCTGCACAAGCACCCAGCGTTTGTCGCCGTGATAGAGGTCGATGGCGAGGGCGTACTCGGGCAGGTCCGCATCGTAGATGCGGTAGCAATCGATGCCTTCGCGGCGAGCCCATTTGCCGAGGTTCTTGAGGTTCTTGCGCAAGCGGTTGGCAACCATCTGCGCGCCCTGGCTGGCGGCAAGAGTGGTGTCGATGGCTGCGCCGGTTTGTTCTTTTCGCTCCTGCGCCGGGACGGGGTCGTAGCGGAACAGGCGGCATTCGATGGGGCCGTTGAAGAAGGTGACCGGTTTGCGGCTCTTCAGACCGGTGCGGGCGGCCAGCTCCGGGTTGCCGGTAAACAGCGCCATCTGCCACTCGGGCAGGCGGCGTAACAGCTCGCCCAGTCGGGCGTAGAGTGACTGCAGTGCATTGACCTCACCGAGGCGCTCGCCGTAGGGCGGGTTGACCACCAGAAGACCGTGATCGGCGGGAGGCTCGGGAAGTTGCTGTTCCAGATCCTGTCGTTCGACCGTGATGTGGTCAGCAAGACCGGCCCGGTCGATGTTGGTTATGGCAGCGTCAACGGCCTGGGGCTCGCGGTCATAACCGATGATCGGCGGCAGGTTGTCGAGACCCTCGTGACGGCGTTGCTCTGCTTCGGCAAGCAACTTTTGCCACAGGACCTCATCGTGGCGGCGCCAGCCGAGAAAGCCGAAATAGGGGCGATAGAGCCCGGGCGCGATATCGGCGGCGATCATGGCTCCCTCGATGAGGAAGGTGCCTGAGCCGCACATGGGATCGAGCAGGGCGCCGCCGTTATGGGCGATCGCGGGCCAGCCGGCCTCGAGCAGGATCGCGGCGCCCAGGTTCTCTTTTAGCGGGGCGATGACCCCTTCAGCGCGGTAGCCTCGCTTGTGCAGGCTGCTGCCGGAGAGGTCCAGGCTGATGCGTGCACGGTCGCGGCGGATGTGGACGTAGAGGCGAATGTCCGGCGTGGTGATATCGACCGAGGGGCGCTCGTCGAACAGCTGGCGAAATCGATCGACCACCGCGTCCTTCACCGTCAGTGCGGCGTATTTGCTGTGACGGATATCGGCATCGGCGGCCTTCAGTTCCACCGCAAAGGTGCCGCTGGAGTGCAGGTGTTTTTCCCAGCGGATCGCCTTGACCTCTTCATACAACGCCTCTGGCGTAGAGGCGTTGACCGTGGTCAGTGGCAACAGGATCCGGCTGGCCGTGCGTGACCAGAGGCAGGCCCGGTAGGCGGTCTCCAGATCCCCCTCGAAGGCGACCCCGGCATTGGCCGGAACAACCTTCTGCGCGCCGAGGCGATGCAGCTCGGCGGCGATCAATGGGGGCATGCCGCGGGCGGCTGTGGCGTAGAATTTCATTGTTGGGCCGACTCAGTCTAACCGCTTAGTAGTGCGGCGGAGGGGTCTCTTCCGCGCGTGACGCAACGGCCGAGGGGGTCAGCTCCTTGAGCAGTGACATGAGATAGTCGATCTGTGTGCTCAACTCCTCGATGCGTTTTTGCTGCGCCAGGGTGGTGCGGGTGAGCTCTTCCAGCGCCGCATCCTGATAGGCGATGCGGATCTCCAGGTCTTCGAGGCGTGATTCCATGGTGGGCATTCTATACAGGAAATTCGGGATGAGAATTGTATCACGCCTTGCCGGTGGGAATAGGAGCGTGATGGCCAGCGTGTGTCAGGAAGATGGCCGAAACCGCAGACGGATGGGGTACGCAGGATCAGTCGAAGCGATAATGCTTGCGAACTGCTTTTGAGATCGTCCAGCGACAGCGCATCCCGGCGGGAAAGGTCACCAAGTCGCCGGCGCCGAAATGTACCGTTTCGCCGTCATCCGGGGTCACTGCCACCTCACCTTCAAGCAGGTAGCAGGTTTCGGTGGCATCGTAGGTCCAGGGAAACTCGGAGGGCTCCTTCTCCCAGATGGGCCAGTTATAGACACCAAGGCTCTCCAGTTGGCCCTTTTCTGCCTGTTGCTCGATGTGGATTGTTTTCACCTCAGTACCTCCTGCCGGTAAATCGCGTTGCTTCAAGTACGCGCCAGCCTGGTTTAGCCAGTAGTGGCTTGCTCCAGCATCTCGCTGAGCTCAAGCCAGCGCTCTTCGGACTCCGCTAGCGACAGATCGAGTTGTCCTTTCTCCTGCAGCAAGACCTTGAGTTCGTCCTTCTTTGCCTCGGCATAGAGCTCTGGATCGGCCAGTTGCTGTTCCAGTTGCTCTTTCCGTGCCTGCAGGGTGTCGAGTTTTTTTTCCAGTGACTGCAGCTCTTTGCGCAGCGGTTGCATGCGCTGGCGCTGTTCCGCCTCGAGCCGCTTGCGCTCCTTGCGTACGGCGGCACTGTTTTCGCCGCCACCGCTTTCCTTTTCTGACTCGTCGCGTTGCTGCTCGCCCAGCCAGCGGCGGTAGTCCTCCAGATCACCGTCGAATTCACTCACCCGGCCGCTGTCAACCAGCAGCAGGTTGTCGGTGACGCTGCGCAGCAGGTGGCGGTCGTGGGAGACCACGACCAATGCGCCTTCGTACTCCTGTAGCGCCATGGCAAGGGCGTGGCGCATTTCGAGATCCAGGTGGTTGGTTGGCTCGTCAAGCAGCAGCAGGTTGGGGCGCTGGTAGACCAGCATTGCCAGCACCAGGCGCGCTTTTTCCCCGCCGGAGAAAGGAGCGACTTGGCTGAGCGCCATATCGTTATTGAAACCGAAGCCGCCGATGTAGTCACGCAGCTCCTGTTCGCTTGCCTTGGGGTCGAGGCGCTGAAGGTGCTGCACCGGGCTGGCCTGCGGATCGAGCACCTCAAGCTGGTGTTGGGCGAAGTAGCCGATGCGTAGATCCTGTGCCGGGGTCAGTTCTCCGGCAAGCGGTGCAAGCTCACCGGCGATGAGCTTGATCAGCGTCGACTTGCCGGCGCCGTTGTGGCCGAGCAGGCCGATGCGATCGCCCGGCTGAAGTATCAGTTTTACCCCCTCGATGATTGGCGTATCACCGTAGCCGGCGGCGACCCGATCAAGACCGAGCAGCGGCGTTGGCAGTTTGTGGGGCTGGCGGAAACTGAAGTGGAAAGGTGAATCGACATGCGCCGCAGAGATACGCTCCATCCGCTCCAGGGCCTTGATCCGGCTCTGTGCCTGGCGTGCCTTGGTGGCCTGGGCGCGGAAGCGATCGACGAAGGACTGGATGTGGCGGATCTCGCGCTGCTGCTTTTCGTAGGCCGACTGCTGGTTGGCCAGGCGTTCGGCACGCATGCGCTCGAAATCGCTGTAGTTACCGGTGTAGAGGGTGATGGCCTGTTGCTCGACGTGGGCGATGTGGTCGGTGATGTCGTCGAGAAAATCCCGGTCGTGGGAGATCAGCAGCAGGGTGCCGCGATACTGTTTGAGCCACTCCTGCAGCCACATTACCGCATCGAGATCCAGGTGGTTGGTCGGCTCGTCGAGCAGCAACAGATCAGAGCGGCACATCAAGGCCTGGGCCAGGTTGAGACGCATGCGCCAACCGCCGGAGAAGGCGGTGACCGGTTGCTCCTCCTGTTCGTTGCGAAAGCCCAAACCGTGCATCAGGCGGGCGGCGCGGGCGCGGGCGGTGTAGCCGCCGATGGCATCGAGACGGGCGTGCAGTTCACCCTGGCGATGGCCGTCGTTGGCCTGCTCGGCCTCTAGCAACTGCTGCTGCAGCAAGCGCAGCTCGGTATCGCCGTCCAAGACATAGTCTATAGAAGCCGCATTGACCGCCGGAGTCTCCTGCGCCACATGGGCGATGACCAGGCCGGGCGGCAGCGAGACATCGCCGCTGTCCGCGTGCAGTTCGCCACGCAGCAGGGCGAACAGACTCGATTTACCGCAGCCGTTGGCTCCGGTCAGGCCGACCTTCTGCCCGGCATGGATGGTAAAGGTGACGTGCTCGAACAGCAGGCGGGCACCGCGGCGCAGGGAAAGATCAGAGAAGTTCAGCATGGCGGGGGAGTGTAACAGCGGCGCGTTACTGCGCCAATGTGAAAAAAGTTAATGGCCACGGAATTCACGGAAAAACACGGAATTGAAAAAACAGGGGCAACGAGATGCCGCTCGATTTCACTCCAGAGGTAAATGTCGGGCATCTGGAGCTGGATGTCTGAAGAGCAAATGGAGGACTGAAAACACTCCAGGCCATCCCACATGACGCCACGGCCCCTGATAACAATGAGATTTTGATCGATTCTCTTCCGTGTTATTCAGTGGGTTCCGTGGCCAATTGGTCAGTTAGCAGCAACTTCCGCAACAGGTGCCGCCGGGCTTGACCGCCTCGATGGTGGCGGAGACGACGTAGTCTTCGACGCCGCTACCGGGAGCCCAGTCACGGATGAACTCGCGCGATTCGTCTTTTGGCGCGATGCGCACCTGCGTGAAGCCGGCTTCGGTGATCATCGCCTGCAGATGCTCGATGAGCGAGGCGTTGCCCATGCAGCCGGCGATGAGCGCCTCGTCGTTGCGCATCTCTTCCGGCAGTTCGGTGCTGGCAACCACATCGGAGATGGCGAGGCGCCCACCGGCTTTGAGTACGCGGAAGGCTTCGCGGAACACCTGCGGTTTATCTGGTGAGAGGTTGATGACACAGTTGGAGATGATTACATCGACCGTGTCGTCGGCCACGGGAAGGTGCTCGATCTCGCCGAGACGGAATTCGACATTAGTGAATTTCCCTTTGGCGGCGTTGTTGCGCGCCTTGCTCAGCATGTCAGGGGTCATGTCGATACCGATGACGTGCCCTGTGGTGCCGACCTCGCGGGCGGCGAGAAAGCAGTCGAAGCCGCCACCGGCGCCGAGATCCACGACCACTTCGCCCGACTTGAGCGCAGCGATCGCTTTAGGGTTGCCGCAGCCCAGGCCCATGTCAGCGCCACTGGGAACAGCGGCCAGTTCGTCCGCACTGTAGCCGAGGCGGGTCGAGATCAGGGTGTTAATCGCAGCATCGTCGGAGACACCACAGCAGCTGGACTCTATACCGCAACCGCCACCGCTGTTCTCTGCCTGGGCCACCTTGGCGTAGGCGCTGCGTACGGTTTGGCGATGATTGTCGTGTTCGTGTTGTTTGCTCATTGACTGCTCCTTTGTTGATGATTGTGCACAAAGCTGCAGAGTTCGCCGAAGAATCCCTGCAACCCGGTGGCGCAGTTAAATAGGTCTTTCTCGTGACTTGCCGAAAATGAATGAGGCGAGTGCCTCCAGTGTTTCCAGCTCCACCCAGCACTCAATGTGCTTGCCGCGGCGCTGCATCTGGATCAGTCCCGCACGGTTCAGTTCTTTGAGGTGGTGCGACAAGGTGGAGGGAGCGATATCCAGCCCCTCCCCCAGTTCACCCACGTTGTGGCGCAAGGCCTCACTGGGGTTGCAGGCAGTACCGGGTGCGCAGCAGGTGGTCAGGCGGTGAAACAGCGCCAGGCGGTGGGGATTAGCCAGTGCCTTGAACATCACTGCGTGTTGTTCGATATCTTTTCGATAATTCGACATAATTCGAAATATAGGGCGGAGTGAGAGGAAAGACAAGTGGTTTTTTATAGGGGAGTGGGCGGAAAGGCGGCAGGCCGATTGCGGCGGTGATTACGCGGTACCTGGTGCGTTGTAACCGGCACAGGGAAGGCTGGTCACGTGGCCGTTTTCCAGTTGTAGTGCGCTGAGCGTGCCTCCCCACAGGCAGCCGGTATCGATAGCATGCACGTTATCTGCCTGGTACAAACCAAGGGTGGACCAGTGGCCGAAGATGATGGGCGTGTTGCGGCTGTTTCGCTGTGGCACACGGAACCAGGGCAGATACTTACCTGACTCCTCCCCGTCCGGGTTGCCTTTGTGACTGAATTCGAGCTCACCGTCAGCAGTGCAGAAGCGCAGCCGGGTAAAACAGTTAACGATAAACCGCAGCCTATCCCAGCCACTGAGCTGCGGTGACCAGCGTACCGGTTTGTTGCCGTACATATGGGCGAGAAACTCGGAAAATTTTCCCCCTCGAAGAGTCATTTCGACCTCAGCGGCACAGGAGAGCGCCTGATTCAGGTCCCACTGTGGTGGTAGACCCGCATGGACCATGGCGAAGCCGAGCTCAGGATCATGGTGTATCAATGGCTGGAAACGCAGCCATTCGAGCAGCTCTTCGCCGTCGGCGGCGTGAAAAATATCGGCTAAGGTGTCGTTACTTTTAAAGTGGTGGTGGCGGTGCTGCCACAGTGCCAGCAGGTGCAGGTCGTGGTTGCCGAGGACCGTGATGCTCCGATCCCCGAGTCCCTTGACCAGCCGCAGTACCTCCAGTGAGCGAGGCCCGCGATTGACCAGATCGCCGGTTAGCCAGAGCCGATCGCCGGCAGGATCGAAATCAATCTTCTCCAGCAGTCGCTGCAGCTCATCATAGCAGCCCTGAATATCACCAATGGCGTAAGTGGCCATGTCACATTCCGTACCTTCTGTAAGTACAGATTATGGTAACAGCTTTGGCCTGGAAGAGTGGCAAGTGATGAGTAACCGGTGGCCAGGGCTAGTATCTATTCTTTAATGTAATCACTTGTCAGTGCTTCATTAATGAAGCGTATGAGGCATGGAGAGTGTAAACACCGGGATGATGGCGTCGAACTCTTCGCCGTCATCAGCGACCATCTGATAACTGCCCTCCATGGTACCGACCGGGGTGTCGAGCACGGTGCCGCTGGTGTAGCGAAAATAGTCTCCGGGGCCAATGTGGGGCTGTTCGCCAACGACGCCCTCGCCGCGCACCTCCTGGGTCTTGCCGTTACCGTCGGTGATCACCCAGTGCCGATGCAAGAGCTTTGCCGGTTGGTCGCTGTTGTTGCGGATGGTGATGGTATAGGCGAAGACGAAGCGGTTCTCCTCGGGGAGGGACTGCTCCTCGATGTATTGGGTTTCGACGTCGATATTGATCTGGGAAGGGGTGGAACTCATCGGTCTCTCCATGGTTTACAGTCGGGTGGCGTAGCGGGCCGCGCCGAGTAAACCACAATGTGGGTTGGTGATCACCTGGACAGGAAAGCGCTGCATCAACCCCGCCATTCTGCCCTTGTCGAAAAAGGCTTGCATGAAATCGCCGTGCTGTAGGCATGGGAGTAATTTGGGGGCGATGCCGCCGGCTATAAAGACCCCCCCGGTGGGAAGGCTGGCGAGCGCCATATCACCGGCGAAGGCTCCGTATAGACGCGCAAACAGGGCCACCGCCTCGGTGGCCAGTGGATGACCCCCATGTACAGCCTGTTCGCCAATGACGGCGGCAGGGTCGGGGGCGGTCAGTAAGGCGTCCTCCCCCTGTTGCTTTCGGCTTACCAGGAAACGGTAAATTGTGATCAATCCCGAGCCGGAGATCAGGCGCTCCCAGGAGACGCGATCCGAGCCATTATGCGCGAAATCGAACAATTCCCGTTGCAGCGGGTCTTGCGGGGCGAAGCTCATGTGACCGCCCTCGGATGGGTGGCTGGTGACATCGTCTCCATCGGGTATTACCAGGCAGACGCCGAGTCCGGTACCGGCGCCGATCACCAGTTGCGGTCCCGGGTGTTGGGGTGGGGTGATGTGCAGCGGCGCGAGATCGCTTTCGGGCAGTGTGGCTAGACTGTAACCGATGGCCTGGAAGTCATTGAGCAGGGCGACGCGCGCGATTCCCAGTGTGGCGGCGAGCTCTCGGGAGTCTATCCGCCAAGGTAAATTGGTCAGTTGTGCCTGTTGCCCCGTGCTGTCGCGGGTGACCGGACCAGCTACGGCGAAACAGGCGCTGTGCGGGCGTGGTTGTTCGCTCTCCTCCAGAAAACGCTGGACCATTATCTCGAGGGAGTCGAAGGCCTGGCTGGCGTAGCGCTGTTCGGCGACCTCGGTGCCGTCCGGGTGGCGCAGTGTCAGCAGGGTCTTGGTGCCGCCAACATCAGCGGCGAGGATCAGCGGAGCAGCAGGAGTGTGACTCATATGGTGGGTCAGCCTTTGTCTTCATCGTGGAGAAGATGCCCTGCCTCCCGATCAAGGAACCACTCGAGATGCTCCCGCTCCAGCAGTTCAACCGGCAACGGCATGGCCCCGCTGCCGCCGTGCAGCACATGGCGGATGACATCGGCCTTTTTGTCGCCGCTGACTAGCAGCAGCAGGTGGTGGGCGTTGTTAATGGCGGGAAGAGTGAGACTCAGCCGCCAGCTGTTGAGTTTTTCCACATAGTTTGCACCAAATGGTTGTTCCTGTTCCTGCAATAACGCACTACCGGGAAAGAGTGAGGCGATATGGCCGTCGGCGCCCATGCCGAGGAGTACCAAATCAAATCGGGGCAACCGGTTGTACTGCGGCAGCTTTTCCAGTGTCTTGAGGTAGTGCTCGACTGCGGCGGAGGGATCGAGTTCGCCATGGATACGGTGCACCGCACTGTCAGCGATACCGAGAGGCGTAAACAAGGTCTCCCTGGCCATGCGGTAGTTACTGTCAGGATGATCGGGTGCGACGTTTCGTTCATCACCAAAGTAGAACTCAATCCGCCGCCACTCCTGCTCTGCAGCGTCAGACATCGAGCTGAGCAGACGGTAGAGTTCCCGCGGAGTACTGCCACCGGCGAGGGCAAGATGAAATCGTTCCTGGGTATCCAACACCTCGCGAGCCAGCTGGAGGATGCGCTGGGCGCATTGCTCGTAGAGGACCTCCGGTTGATCGAAGATGTATATTTTTCCCATGTTCTGCTACCCGGGGAGGGACTTTGGAGTGGCTGGCGAAGGAAGGCGCCGGTGATTAATGCCGTGCATCACGTTGTGTTTGCGGGTGGTAAGAGCAAAGATCCTGGCCACGCTTTTCATGAGATGTTCGCTCAGCCGTTGTTGGTCATCTTAATGGGGCCCTCAACACTCATAGGCGAGTTTCGTTGAAGTCTCTCGGTGGCGCGATTTATTCGTTCAGCTTAGATGCCCGCTGAAACTTCTTCAACCGTCCCTGTTATTGGGGGGATGGGCTCAGTGGCGTAATGTCCACATCGGCACTCCCTGAGCATTGAGCAGGCCATGAGCGATCAGCCACAGCCTGGCATCATCGGCATCCTGCTCGAACCAGGACCGCGCTGAGCCAAGACGGAAGGTATAGCCCCAGGCATCCATGTCGGCCATGATGCGTTCACGGCCGACCTCTGGCAGGTAGGCCGCGAGCGTGATTTCCATGTAGTTGACTGCATTCTCCTCATCGTAGTCGCCTCCCGCATTGGTGTGCAGAGTGCGGCGACGGCTTTCGTCCATGCAGATGAGGTGGCAGCTTTCGTGCAGTGCCGAGTGCACTGGGGTATCTCGACGAACGATGACGCGCCACCCAACAATGCCCGCTTCTGGTTCGCCAAACCAACTGCCCTCGATGGGTGCATTATCGCCGACCCGCTCCAGGGTAAGGCCGAAGCGGGCGAGCAGTGCAGAGAGTGCCTCCAGGGAGATGTCGTTGCAGGTCAGTACGTCATCCATACGGGTTTAAAGTTCAAGGTTTAAGGTTCAAGAGTCCAACCTACAGGCCACTGGTTCAGCTGGTGATGACTGCGCTGGAGTGGCATTTTCCCTGTACAGGATTGCAGGGGGCATCATCCTCACGCTCTCACGCTCTCACGCTCATTGACAGCGTCGGCCAGTGCGGCGAACTCTCGCAGGCTGAGTGTCTCGGGACGACGGCCGGGGTCGATGCCCTGTGCCTCGATAGCGGCACTGTCGAGTAGCGGCTTGAGGTTATTGCGCAGGGTCTTGCGACGCTGGCCGAATGCCTGGGCGACTAGGCGCCTGAGGCCCACTTCGCTCCTGACGGTGACCGGTTTTTCACGGTAGGGGGTGAGGCGAACAATGGCTGAGTGAACCTTCGGCGGTGGGTTGAATGCGCCGGGGGGGACGGTGAACAGTCGCTCGACACAACAGTGGTACTGCACCATCACGCTGAGGCGGCCGTAGTCGCCGTTGCCTGGCTCTGCTGCGAGTCGGTCGACCACTTCTTTTTGCAGCATGAAGTGCATGTCGTGGATGCAGTGCGACTGCTCAAGCAGGTGGAAGATCAGCGGCGTGGAGATGTTGTAGGGCAGGTTGCCCACTACCCGCAACTTCTCTTCTGACCCCACCAGGGAGCAGAAATCGAACTTGAGTGCGTCGGTATTGTGGATGCGCAGTTGCCCGGTGTTGGCAAACTGCTGTTCCAGGTGCGGGATGAGGTCGCGATCGAGTTCGACCACATCGAGCTCGCTGAGGGCCTCGAGTAGTGGAGCGGTCAACGCACCGAGTCCGGGACCGATCTCTGCCATTCGCTCACCCGGCTTTGGATGGATGGCGGCGACGATACCACGGATCACTCCCGGGTCATGGAGAAAATTCTGGCCGAAGCGTTTGCGGGGTTGGTGTTTCAATGTTGCTCCACTGGGTTCAAGGTTCAAGGTTTAGGAGTGTCATTCTGCCGTGACTTGTCTGATGCGCTTCCGTTCGTTCGCGGCTGGAAGCCGCTCCTACGTTCAGCTCGTAGGCCGGATGCGCTATCGTTTAACCGGGCCTACTAGCTCCAATTTTCTGTTCAAGGTTCAAAGTCGGGGCTCCGCATGCTGTGGGAACGATCATCCCGGTCGCGATTTACCCGAGGCACCTCCGTTCGCTCACCGCCCTTGAACCATTTCTATAGCGACCTGAATCGCGTATTCCAGGCTGCCGGTATCGGCCCGGCCGGTGCCGGCCAGTTCCAGTGCCGTGCCGTGATCGACTGAGGTGCGGATCAGCGGCAGGCCGAGGGTGACATTGACCGCGCGGCCAAAGCCTATGTGCTTGAGCACCGGGAGCCCCTGGTCGTGGTACATGGCGAGGACCGCGTCGGCCTCGTCGAGGTAGCGCGGGGTGAACAGGGTGTCGGCCGGCAGCGGCCCGAAAAGCTGCATTCCCTCCCCGCGCAGGCGCTCTAGCAACGGGGCGATGACCTCAATCTCCTCGCGCCCAAGGTGGCCCCCTTCGCCAGCGTGCGGATTGAGGCCGCAGACCATGATGCGGGGGGTGGCCAGGGCGAAGCGCTGTTGCAGTTCGCGGTGCAGGATGCGGATGATCGCTTCCAGCTGCTGGGTAGTGATGTTGCGGCTGACTTCGGCCAGTGGCAAATGGGTGGTGGCCAGCGCCACACGTAGCCCGGTGGTGGCGAGCATCATGACCACTCGCGGGGTGCCGGTGAGTTCGGCCAGGAATTCGGTGTGGCCGCTAAAGGGGATGCCGGCCTCATTTATCACTCCCTTGTGCACCGGACCTGTGACCAGGGCGTCGAACTTAGCCTGCTTGCAGCCCTCGACTGCACGGCGCAGGGTCTGCAGGACATACGCTGCATTATGTGGGTCGAGCTTGCCGGGCAAGGCGGGGCGCGTGAGGGAAACCGGTACATAGAACAGCTCGCCGGTTTTCGGGAGGCGCGCGGGCTCAGTGGCGGAAAACGCCTGCAGCTGCAGCGGCAATCCCAGTTGTGCGGCCCGTTCTTTAAGTAGTTGCGGGTCGGCGATGGCGATCAGTTGGACCGATTGTGGTTGCTGTGCCAGCTGGATTGCGAGGTCTGGTCCGATTCCCGCCGGCTCACCAGGGGTGAGGGCAAGCCGCATGATCCGGCCGGGGGGGTTACTCCCCAAGACGGTATTCGACATACGCCTCGTCGCGCAGGCGGCGCAGCCAGTCCTGTGTCTCTTCTTCGATGCGACGTTGACGCAGCGCCTGGAATGCCTGGTTGCGCAGCGCCTCTTCCGTGTTGTCGTAATCGCGCCAGCCCTGCACCTGCATGATGTGCCAGCCGAACTGGCTCTTGAATGGCTGACTGATATCGCCAACAGACGTGTTCTTCAGCGCGTCCTGGAACTCTTTCACGTAGATGCCGGGATCGGCCCAACCCAACTCGCCACCCTTGACGGCGGAGCCGGGATCGTCAGAGTGGGCTCGAGCCAGATCGGCGAAATCCGCGCCGCCGAGGATACGTTCGCGCAGCCGACTTAGCCGATTACGGGCCTCCGCATCGGAAACCAGCGGGTTGCTCTTGAGCAGGATGTGGCGGGCGTTGACCTGGCGGATAATATGTCGCTCCTGGCCGCGCTTTTGCGTCAGCTTGAGGATATGGAATCCGCTGGTGCTGCGGATAAGGTCGCTGATCTGCCCAGGTTGCATGTCTAGCACCACTTCGGCGAACAGGGTCGGTAATTGGGCGGCACGACGCCAACCGAGATCGCCGCCTTCCAGCGCCTGTTGTCCTTTGGAGTAGGATACCGCCATCTGCTGGAAATCGGCGCCCTGCTTCAGTTCGGCGAGGACTTGCTCGCCCTTGGTGCGGGCCGTTTGAATCTCTTCCGGTGAAGCGTTACCGGGCACGGCGATCAGGATATGAAAGAGGCGAAATTCACTGTTGCGTTGCAGTTGATCTTTCTGTGTATCGAGGAAGGTGTCGACCTCCTGTGGGGTGACGGTGACCCGGTTGTCGACCTGGCTGGTGCGAAGGCGAGTGATGGTAATCTCGTTACGGATCTGCTCGCGGAAGAAGGCGAAGCTGATGCCATCCCGGGCCAGCGTATTGCGAAATTCATCCAGGCTCATCCTGTTCTCCCTTGCGATATTTGCAATGACCTGATTGAGGCTCTCGTCGTCGACCTGGATGCCGGCCTGCTCAGAGCGTTTGAGCTGTATCTGTTCGATAATGAGCCGCTCGAGGACCTGGCGTTCGAGAATACTGTGTGGCGGAAGGGGCGTGTTTCTTTGTGCCAGCTGCTTGGTGATGCTCTCTACCCGCTGGTTCAGCTCACTCCAGGTGATGACGTCGTCATCAACCACGGCAGCAATGCCATTGAGCTCCTGAACCGCCGCGGAAAGAGAGGTGGATAACAGTAACAGCAGGGAAAGCAAGAAAGTCTGTCGCATGGGAGTGTCTTTGGCCGATAGGTGTTTAATTGGTGCCTAGGATACCACGTCCGAGGGTGTCTTCGAGACGCTTGCCGACGGTGGCCAGGCCTTTGAGTTCAAGATTGACAATGACGCTGTGGTTAAGTTCCTCATCGATGGTGGTGCGACTGACTCGGGAAATGAGGCGGGCAATCCAGCAGCAGCTTTCATATTCGAGGCCGCCAATAGCATCCAGAGATTTTTCGTTTTCCAGGTCGTACTGCCACCGGCCGGTAAAGCGCCACTGGCGGGCCAGTGGCCAAAGCAGGACGGCATCGGCTTGGCGCTGCAAGGTGGCGCGATGGTAACGGTAGCTCAGGCCCAGTACCCGCCTCTCGTCCGGCGAGTAGCGCAGCCGTGCCCCAAGCCGTTCGGCATGCTCCTCGTGGGGATTCCATTGCTCGGTGACGCTGAGGTTGAGACTCCGGATTGGACTGGCGCTCAACTCGCCAATCAGGTCTGAACTGCGTGTGGCCTCAGCGCTATCGGTGGGGAACAGCGTCACCTCACGGTCCTGGAAATAGTGGATCTGGCCAATGGCGGCACTGAAGTGTTCGTTCTCACCGGCACTTTCGATAAAGCGGCTGGTCAATGCGATGGTGAGTTGCCGGGCATCACCCTGACGGTCAACACCGTTAAAACGGTTGTCGCGGAACATCTGGCTGAAGCTGAAGTCGCTGAGCGTGGTGTCAAACAGCGGCAGTGCGCTCTGATCCCGATACGGGACATGGAGGTAATAGAGGCGTGGCTCCAGTGTCTGCCGGTAGGGTGTATTGGCCAGACTTAGCTCGCGTTCGAAAAACAGGCCGCCGTCGAGGCTACCGAGCGGCAGTGAGCGGATCAGGTGCTCACCACCGGGATTGGCTTGTAACTGGTACTGGGTGTGGCGCCATGCAATTTTCGGGGTGAAGTACCAGGCGGCGCCTTCCAGTGGGAGGCTGAGCGACGGCTTGATGTCAAAACGGTTGCCGGTGGGCGCCAGGACGTCGTGCTGAAAGCGGACCGCCTCGGTCTCCAGTGCCAACTGGGGGCGGTTGATGCGTCGTAGACTCTGACCGGAAAGGCTGAGCTGGGGTAAACGCCGGTAAGGTTCGGTACCGGTCAATGCCTGGTAACCCTGTGCCCTGCCGATGAAGCGCCAGTAGGGATCGCTGTAACTCAGATTGAAGTGGCGCTCCAGGTGGGTTTGGCTGGTACTCTCCTGAGTGCCGCCCAGGTCGTCGAAATAGGACTCATCCGAGACTTCCTGATAAAGCAGCTCGCTATTCCAGCCTACCCACGGGCTGGTGCGAAATCGGGTGAAATAGTAGGAGCGGTTATCACCGTAGATTTTGTCATTACTGAGAAAGTCACCGTTGAGCTGACCGCTGCTGTTTTCACCAAGAAAGCGGTATTCGGTTTGCAGCATGCGGCCGCGTGCGCTGAGGTTGCGAGGGGTAACAGTGGCGTCCTGATTGGGGGCAATATTCCAGTAAATGGGAAGACGGATGTCGGTGCCGTTTTTCTCCGATGTGCCGAAGGTGGGTGGCAGAAGGCCGCTCTTGCGTCCTTGCAAGGGGAAATTCAGGTAAGGCGAGTAGAGGAAAGGGACGCCTTTGAACGAGAGTACCGCATGCCAGGCTTCGCCAGTATTGCTCTCCTGATCCAGATTCAGGTTGCGAGCACGCAGTAGCCAGTCCTCCTTTTCCGGTGGGCAGGTGGTGTAGCGGACCTTTTCCAGGCTGACGTGCTCTACACCCTGAAAGCTGATGCGCCCCGCTGCGCCGAAGGCGTGGATCTCCGGGAAGAGAAAGCGGGCATTAATGATTTCACCGCTATTGGTGCCGAGAAAGACCTGAGCGCTGTCGCCCCGAATCGTCACCGCATCGGTGTGATAGACCACTTCGTTTCGCAGTATCAGACTATCCTGATCGCGTTCATACTCCGCTTCCAGGCCCTGCAGAATGATCTCGTCGCGCTGGATAACGACGTTGCCGCGTAGCAGAGTGCGGAACGGGTCCTCGGCAAGGGCCTCGTCGGCGATCACCTGGGTCACTCCACGGGGTTGCTGGCCGGGAGCCAGCTCGGCAGGGATAGAGGGAATGATCGGCGGACACAGCGCCCAAGGGGAGTAAACCACTTCGCCCTGCCGAGTGGGGGGGGCGTCGTTGTTCCCGGCCCCGTAAGCCACCCCGGCCAGGGTGGCCATGAGCAGCAAAGAGGGGGTAAGGGAGGCGTGTAGTATACGGTCCACTCGATTCACAACCGGCCTAGGCTCGAAAACCCGTTAAAATCGCACAGATTGACTCTACCTTCAAACAATATTGCTGTGGGCATGTTTTCTTCTTGCATTTCCTCTATCCATTGGTGTACTACAAACAAAATGAGATGACTATCCCGTTTGTATAGCAGGATTTTCTGGCATAATGCCGCTGGTTAATCAAATTTCAGGCGATGGTGGAGAGATAATGATGAAAAAAGCAATAGCGATGGGGGTGCTGCTGGCACTGGCCGGAGGTGCCCAGGCAGCAAATGACCTCGACAGCATTAATCAGCTGGCCCAGGATAATTTCAGGAAGCTTTCCGAGGATCTGGGCTCTTCATTGAGCTATAAGGCGGTCTCCCCCGGTGAGCCGCTCGGTATTCTCGGTTTCGATATTGGGGTCGAGGTCAGTTCCACCTCATTGCAGTACAAGGATGCTTTCAATGCTGCCTGTGGCAATTGTGGTGCAGGTAGCCTGGTTATCCCGAAGTTGCATGCGCACAAAGGGCTGCCGTTTAATCTGGATGTGGGCCTGATGTATTCGGCCGTACCCGACAGCAATATCAGCCTGACTGGCATGGAGGTGCGTTATGCCATCGTCGAGGGTGGGGTGGCGCTTCCCGCCGTGGCGGTTCGCGGGACCTATAGCAAGATGAGTGGTGTTGACCAGCTTGACTTCTCCACCACGGGTGTAGAGCTGACTATTTCCAAGGGCTTTGTGATGTTCACTCCCTACGGTGGCGTCGGTCAGAACTGGGTGACCAGTGCAGCCAATGTGCCTGGGCTATTCGGCCAGCTTCAGGATGAGGAGTTCACCCAGAACAAATATTATGTGGGTGTTAATATGAATCTTGGTCTGATGAACTTCGATTTCGAGGTCGATGACACCGGTGGTGCCCAGACTGTCAGCGGCAAGTTCGGCTTGCGTTTCTAAACTTCGAGCCGGAAGCGGATGGAAGTATCTTGCAAGGATATTCTTCTTCGGCTTCCGGCTTTATTGACTTTATTCCGCTCCATTTGTAGTTAATCGCCCTCCCGGGATATCCTTCCCGTTTTCTCCAGTGCAGGGATCTATTCGTGCCACTTCGCCTTGAGCAGCTCAACCACTGGTTGACCAAAACGCTGGGCTTGCCAGCTTATGAGATTGCCCCGGCCTCATCCGATGCCAGTTTTCGCCGTTATTTTCGTGTTGGTTTTGACGGCGAGAGTCGAATCGTGATGGATGCGCCGCCTGACAAGGAGGACAGTCGTCCTTTTGTCCGTATCGGGAAACAGTTGCACGCTATCGGTCTCAATGTGCCTGAAATCCTGGCGGAGGATCTGGAACAGGGATTCCTTCTATTGAGCGATCTGGGGTCACAACAATACCTGTCGGTGCTGAACGCAGATACGGTAGAGATGCTCTACGGGGATGCCATGGGAGCGCTGGCGGTATTGCAGACCCGAGGTCCTGGTGCCGACAGATTGCCGCGTTACGATGAATCGTTGCTGCGTCGCGAGATGGAACTCTTTCGAGACTGGTATTTGGGCACGCATCTCGGTCTGACACCGGGACAAAACGAACAGGTGGTGCTGGATGAGGTCTTCTCCCTGCTGGTAGATAATGCCCTCGACCAGCCGCAAGTGAGCGTGCACCGCGATTACCATTCACGCAACCTGATGGTCAGCGCCCACAACCCCGGGATTCTCGATTTTCAGGATGCGGTACATGGACCGGTGACTTACGATCTGGTCTCCCTGTTGCGTGACTGCTATATCAACTGGCCGCGGGAGCGGGTTGAGCAGTGGGCGCTGGGATATCATGATATTGCCATCGACCACGGTATCCTGCACGGCCCACAGGAGGAACGTTTCCTGCGCTGGTTCGACCTAATGGGAGTGCAGCGCCACCTCAAGGCCACCGGCATCTTTTCCCGCCTCAACCACCGCGACGGCAAGCCGGGTTACCTTGATGACATCCCTCGAACCCTGGGGTATGTGGCGGAGGTCTGCGGCCATTACCCTGAACTGGGGCCTTTCAAGCGGTTGCTGGAGGAGCGGGTATTGCCGCATCTGGGCGGATAACAAGACTTAATGGTGCGCAGGCGACCGTCCCGGTCGCGATTCGTACTACATGTCGAATCCGGCCTGCTGGTAGTACTCCTTGGCTTTCTCTTCGTCCTTTTCCACGCCGTTACCCTCCTGGTACATCATGCCGAGGGTGGTTAGTGAGCCGACCAGCCCCTGGGCTGCCGCCAGTTCAAACCACTTCTTTGCTTCCATGGCATTCTTCTCTACGCCCTCGCCTTCGAGATACATAAAGCCCATGCCGTGTTGCGCCAGGGCGTGACCCTGATCGGCCGCGGCACGCATGAATTTGAGCGCTTGGGGGAGGTTCTGGCTGCCGAGCAGGCCATTCTGGTACATGATGGCGACACGGTATTGCGCCTCGACATTGCCCTCTTCGGCCAGCGGGGAGAGCAGTTGCATTGCGGTAGCGAAATGCTTGCCCTCGAACGCGGCGATGCCGCTGCCCAGATCCATATCATTGTTGCTGGTGGCGTTGTTCATGGTTTGCTCCTGAAAATCCCGGGAAAGTGTCGCTTGCTGCCGCTTCGGGTATGTGCGTGCATAGCTATCCATGCAGATGGAGGGCGGCAGGTGTGATTTCAAGGTGGACAGTGCGCTTTGCCGGTGCTGGAGACAATATGGATGCCGGCGGTTGTGATGCGGGTGCTGTTTTCGGAATAATGGGCACGGCCCGTCAGCGTTCGGGCCTGGTACAACGGGTGGCGAGCAGTAGGGCCAATAGCGACTGAGTGTGGAGTAAAGTATGAAAGCAATGATCCTGGCTGCCGGCAGGGGGGAGCGGATGCGTCCCCTGACTGACACCACCCCCAAACCCCTGCTCAAGGCTGGAGGCAAACGGTTGATCGAATACCATCTGGAGGCACTGGCTGATGCGGGTTTCCATGACATCGTCATCAACCACGCACATCTCGGCGAGCAGATTGAACAGGTCCTGGGTGACGGCCGCCGTTATGGGGTGCGTATCGCTTACTCGGCAGAGGGGCAGGCGCTGGAGACCGGCGGAGGGATCTTCAGGGCACTGCCGTTGCTGGGGGAGGGGCCTTTTCTGGTGATCAATGGCGATGTCTGGTGTGACTATCCCTATGAGCGGCTGTTGCGGCGGGACGTGGCGCATGCGCATCTGGTACTGGTGGACAATCCGCCGCAGCATCCTCAGGGAGACTTTGTCCTGGAGCACGGAAAGGTCCATGATAAGAAAGGAGCGCGGCTGACCTTTTCCGGTATCGGCGTCTACCACCCGCAACTGTTTGCCGGCTGCGAGGCTGGGGCCTTTGCGCTGGCACCGTTGTTACGCCGGGCGATGGCCCTGGGGCTGGTCGGTGGTGAACATTATCGGGGGCGTTGGTTCGATATCGGAACGCCCGAACGGCTGCGGCAACTGGACCAATTGCTGCAAGCCTATTGAGGCAGGGTGCCCTCAAGGAGGGCCTTATGGGACAGGAGATCAGTGGCGGGCGCTTTCACAAACAGGATTTTGTCCACTTTGCGCAGCGTCTGGCCGAAGAGACGGCGTTACTGCGGTGTTACTTCGAGAAGCAGCGCCTGTCCTGGCACCATGGGATAGGGGGATTCGAGCTGGAGGCGTGGCTGGTGGACCGTGCCGGTCAGCCAGCGCCAATCAATGAACGCTATCTTGCGCTGCTTGGTAATAACGCACTCTACAGCCCGGAACTTTCACAGTTCAATATCGAGCTCAACAGTACCCCTTTGCCGCTGGCCGGCGATGCCCTGGCGCGGATGCATGCGGAACTCTCCGCCAATTGGGGACGCTGCCGCCAGGTGGCCCAGCAACTCCGTGTCGATCTGGCGATGATCGGCATTCTGCCGACAGTCACTCCGCGCATGCTGACATTGGAGCATATGTCGCATCTGACCCGTTATCGCGCGCTCAATGAGCAGGTCTTGCGCTTGCGTCAAGGCCAGCCGCTTGAGCTCGATATTGTTGGCGAGCAGCACTTGCAGGCATTGCATGGTGATGTGATGCTGGAGGCGGCCACCACATCGTTCCAGATCCATCTTCAGGTGGCGCAGGATAAAGCGGTGCGCTACTACAACGCAATGCAGATTCTCTCGGCGCCGATGGTAGCCATAAGCGCCAACTCACCGTTGTTGTTCGGCAAGCGCCTGTGGCAGGAGACGCGTATTCCATTATTTGAACAGGCCGTGGCCACCGGTGGTATCGCCGGTGCCGCCTCAGGTCCACTGCGGCGTGTCTCCTTTGGTAGTGGATACGCTCGCCACAGCCTGATGGAGGTGTTTCAGGAGAATGCGGAGCACTTTCCGGTGCTGCTGCCGTCTGCGCTGGATGAACCCGCGGAGAATTTCAGTCACCTGCGCCTGCACAATGGCACCATCTGGCGCTGGAACCGGCCGCTGGTGGGTTTCGATGCGGACGGTACTGCGCACCTACGTATCGAGCACCGGGTATTACCGGCCGGTCCGAGCGTGCTGGACACCATCGCCAATGCTGCACTCTTTTTCGGTCTGACGCACGCCCTCGCCGAGCAGTCGGAAATTCCGGAGCAGCAGCTCGATTTTGCCCAGGCGCGGGACAATTTTTACGCGGCTGCCCGTTACGGCCTCAATGCGAATGTCACCTGGCTGGATGGGCGTCATGTGCGCCTTAGTGATTTATTGGCGCAACTCATCCCGCAGGCCAGAGAAGGGCTGCAGCGGCTCGGCTGCGAGCGTGAGGCTGGGGAGTATTACCTGTCGCTCATTGAACAGCGTCTGTTGAGTGGCCAGACGGGTGCAGCCTGGCAGCTGGCCTGGCGGGATAAGCACGGAGCAGACGCGAGCGCACTGACGGCGGCCTATCTGGAGCGGCAGGACAGCGGGCTGCCGGTACACCAGTGGGATCTGTAACCAAACCTGATGTGAGGAAACTCGAAGAGCGATGCTTAGCGAATTGAACACCATTCCTGATGGCCTGTTGGCGCTGCCGGCTGAGCGGCTGCATGAAATGCTGGACGGGCCGACCTTGATCCATCTGCCGGGGCGTCACCCCGAGCCGCTGTTTGTTTCGGTACTGCTACATGGCAACGAGGATACCGGCTGGGAGGCGATGCGAGCTCTGTTAGCGCAGTATCAGGGAAAGGAGCTACCGCGCGCCCTGTCACTGTTTATCGGTAATGTGGCAGCGGGTAAAAAAGGTGTGCGCCATTTACATGGCAAGTCCGACTACAACCGGATCTGGAAAGGTGGGG
>JBFFNE010000006.1:0-63915 GCA_041563315.1 Thiohalomonadaceae bacterium | reverse complement strand
GGATACTGTCCCTGTTACTGTTTAGGGTCTGCGCCACCTCGGAATAGGACAACCCTTGGGAGGGGCGTACGTGGCATTTCGCCTTCCTTGGCGCCGGAATTTAGGAGTCCGGATTCCGGGGACAGCAAATCTAAGTGGAGCAAAACCAGGGGCAGCTCTGCTCATGGAAACCATAAACATCATCTGACCCCGCGTGGCCGGACCTTTGTCCATGCGGGGACCACCTCTCCTCCTGGCCCTCAGTCCTGCTCCTGCTCGGCCCGCGCCTTCTCTGCTTTGTACCAGTCGTCAGTGGCCAGCACCGCCTTGGAGATGAACTGGCTGAAATAAGGCAGCAGTTCTCCAACATCTTTGGTCTCGGTGCCGAGACGAAATTCGAACAGTTCGACATTCTCATCCTCAGCAAGAAAGGCGACGCAATAGGTGATGGGCAGGCCAGACTTGTCCGGGTGATCGTAGACACCTGAGTGTCCAAAAACCTGATCATCCAATGCACCAACCAGCGCGGAGAAGATAGAACTGTCTCCCTCGCTCATGACCTCGAATTCATCGACTGGCAGGGATCCTGTCCCCTGGCGACTGACACGCCCCTCCCGATCCATGAGAAGGGAGAGTGCGCTTTTATCATCACAGATGATATCGATTCGAAATTTCTGTATGTCAGATTTCTTCATAATCTCTCTTATTGGTTTATCAATATGGAACTGTCCAGGTAAAGCCTCTCTTGGTGAAGATGATACTCAAGGGCTGTTACGGGCGTCCCCGGAAAAATGCACCTTACATGGGTAGATCACCAGGCGCTATCTCAAAATTTGTGTGCTCAGCTGTGACAAGGCGAAGAAGAGTAAAAAAATCGTCATGGCTCGCCCCGCCTGACGATGCTCTACCGCACAGGCAAAGAGAAGTGCCAGGTAGCCAGGGGTGGTGGACCATGGCGCTTTCGGTAAGCGCACTGTGCAAGAGTTGATGCAGGAAACGCCCCACGCCAGGCGGTCTCCAGCTATCTCTGCCGCCACTTTGTCTGCTTTCTCACAATCTGAAAGGCAATTCATCTAATCATCACAATGCCTTTCAACAAACATCGCTTTAACCTAATGGTTTCAATCAGTTACCAATCACCTCGCTATGGCACTGTTTTTGCTCACTTCGAAAACAGTATTCATCATCAATAAAAGGTAACTAGCGTGATCATCAAGAACTATGAGCAGAGGAACCTGCTGTTAAACATCAGTTTTGTCGAGGAGGCCTCTGCCAGTGGCTTTGCTGCCTTTCGTGGGCGGTTGGCTCTGGTTGAGGGCGAGATCGGCGATGAGGCCGGCAACCGGAAACCACCCGCTGTAGTGATGGAGCATGTGGTCATGCTGTCCAGGGAGGAGAAGCTGATTTTAGCCGCCGGGTCACTCAACAAGCTTGTACAACTCAATGATTTCGTTGCCAAGTACAAGGACGATTTCGCGCCTGAGATGCAGGCGATAATGTATGTGGTCAACCTGACCGAGCCACTGCAGGTGGAGCTGGAGGGGATTAATTTTGCGTTGATACCCATGCAGGAGGGGATCACCTGGAACGAATTGCTGGACCAGGCAGGGTTGGAAAAACGTGAGCTGAAGAAGCTCTCTTCAGCGGACAAGGTCTATGCCGTATGGGAGGAACTCAAAGGATATCAGCCCAAGGGAAACAAGGTCAGCATGGATGAGGCTCTGACAAAGACCAATGACAGCCTTACCCGCATTGAGCGCGGTGCGCTCTAATCCACTAAATACGGCGGTGGGCTTGCCCCGCCGTTTTTATCTATACGACAGGAACAAAACATGGAACTACCCGACCATGATCACCACCGCTACTTCGTCACCTATAGCGGGGTGAAGCTGCCGCTAAAGCTGATCACCCCCCTTGAGGTCGACGAGATCAATAATCGCAACACCTGGTTTTGTGGCTATTACGATGCAGACGGGAAAATGCTCGCCTGCGAAAAACGGGTATACGGCGAGGTCGAGTTCAGTCATAGGTATGAATACCACAACTCAGGTGATCTCAAATCCGCCCTCATTATGATGGAAGGTGAGGAACCGCAACGACTCGAGTTTCCCAAATAAGAATATAGCTGGAGGTGTAAAAACGTATGACCGTTTATCCCTCCATTATCCTGTTAGCGGCGGCGCCCTTTCCCTTTGGGGCTCGGCTTCTCATCGCGAACTTTCAGGTTGCTGTCCATAAACGATTTTCCGTTCAGTGCCGCCATGGCAGCACGCGCCTCGTGACCTTCCATGCCAATAAAGGCAAAACCCTTGTTGCGGCCACTGAAAATATCACGAGGTAATTCCAGCTTGCGTACCTTGCCGAACTCGGAAAAAAGTTCCCTGATATCATCTTCTGTAGCCTGGGGTGCGATGTTGCCGACGAAGAGCATTTTCATAAACGTGTTCCCGAATGATGGTGATGGATAGTAGCCAAGAGGCTACACCGGGGGCCGCCATGAACGAAGTGGCGGCGAGGGAGCAAAATGAGAAACGGGCCGCGGCTTCGCTCCCTCTGTGTCAGAGGTGGAAGTCACGGCCCGTATCTTGATGGTGAGCAGTAAACACGCCCGAGGGCGCGTTTTAGCTCATCTCATCATGCAGCAACGACGTTGTTTGCCTGCGGACCTTTGGGGCCATTTTCCACGTTGAAGCTGACGGGCTGACCTTCGGCCAGAGTCTTGAAACCGCCACCCTGAATCGCACTGAAGTGTACAAACACGTCCGCGCCGCCATCGTCCTGAGAAATGAAACCAAAGCCTTTGGATTCGTTAAACCACTTTACAGTACCTGTAGCCATGTTGATTTTACCTTTATAAAACAATTAAATAGATCGGTTTTTGCGTACAGGTAATGAAGAGGTGCATCGAGAAGTAACCGGAGGGAACTGCTGGAAAGGCCAATAACAATATCTGTAGCTGCAAGCACTATAGGCCACCCTCCGGATTATTGCCACTACTATTTGAAATTATTTCAGATAGGGCAGCTGAAAGAATAGCTCATTTTTCCTCATGACTCTTGGTTCCAGCATCTTGTTTTCATCCCGCCTCACATATTAGCCTGTCCCCACAATGGAACCCTAACCTCTCTGGAGAACCGGCATGAGCATATCGGAAAACCTGAATCAGCGCTTCGCTATTGAAGGAATAGTCTCCTTTCACGAAAGGCCAAAGGGCTTTGTCGTTATTGAGGTAAATAACGCCCACGCCAGTGCCACCATCGCCATGCAGGGGGCACACCTAATGACCTTTCAGCCGAAAGGCCAAGAGCCATTGATCTGGACAAGCCCGGAAGCGAAACTGGCGGAGGGCAAGTCGATCCGTGGCGGAGTACCGGTCTGCTGGCCCTGGTTTGGGCCGCATAAAAGCCAGCCCAACTTTCCCGCGCACGGTTTTGCCCGCACGGTGCCTTGGCGTCTGAACCAGGTGCATGCGCTTACCAATGCCAGTACCCGCCTTGAATTCGAGCTCATTCAAAGCCCCGCAACCCGAGCCCAGTGGCCGCAGCCATGCAGCGTGCGCAACATCATCACCATCGGCAAAACCCTGAAGCATGAACTGATCACCAGCAACCACGGCAGTGATCCCATGACAATTGGGGAAGCACTGCACACCTATTTCCAGGTGGGTGATGTGCGCAAGGTGACGGTTAACGGCTTGCAGGGGTGTGATTATCTGGACAAGGTCCAAGGCTTCCAGCGGATTAACCAGCACGGCCCGGTTGACTTTAATGGCGAGGTGGATCGCATCTACCTTAACGCTCCTGCGGTCACCGAAATCCGCGACCCGGCCATGAGACGCCGCATCGTGATCCGCTCACAGGGTAGCCACTCCACTGTGGTATGGAATCCGTGGACAGAAAAGGCGGCACAGATGGGCGACCTGGGGCCGGATGGCTATCTGCACATGCTCTGTGTGGAAACCGCCAACGCCGCCGAGGATAGTGTCTCCCTCGCTTCGGGCGCGCAGCACCGTCTGGTGGCCCACTACGCCATCGAGGCGCTGTAACGGTGCATATCTGGGTCGATGCCGACGCCTGCCCTGTAGTGATCAAGGAGATTCTGTTTCGAGCTGCCGAACGCAAGCAGGTTCCACTGACGTTGGTGGCGAACAAGTTCCTGCAGACACCCAAATCGCACTGGATCACCGCCCAGCAGGTCGGCCACGGCTTTGACGTGGCCGATGACTACATCGCCGCCCAGGTCCAGCCGGGTGACATCGTCATCACCGCCGACATCCCGCTGGCCGCCGAAGTGCTGCAAAAAGGCGCCCACGCCATCAACCCGCGGGGCGAACGATACACCCATGAAACCATCAACCAGAAATTGGGAATGCGCGATTTTATGGACACCCTGCGCAGCAGCGGCATTCAGACTGGCGGACCGCCACCACTCAACCAGACCGATCGGCGGAATTTTGCCAATGAACTGGACCGGATGTTGGCGAAGCACTAGTACTGCAATTTGAAAGCTGAAAGATTTGGCTCTCCTCAAACGCTAGTAGTGATTGCGGTTTAGGCTACAGAAATCCAACTACACTAATGTTTTGCCTGTGGCTTGAGTGGTTCTCACATGAAACGCGGAACGTTGATCTCCCTCATCGATGTGGTCGCCTTCATTGCCTTTCTCTTTCTCACCAGTAGCGGGATTTTGCTGCGCTATCTGCTGCTACCAGGCAGCGGCCGCTGGAGCGAGGTGTGGGGGATGACCCGACACCAGTGGGGCGAGGTCCATTTCTGGATTGCGATCGCATTCTTTGCGGTCCTGGCTCTTCACCTGCTGCAACATTGGCGTTTTATCCTCGGCCTGTTTCGCGGCCATCTGAAAGAGGCGCTACAGCTTCGCGTCGCATTAGGGCTGCTGGGGCTTGTGGCCGTGATCCTGCTAGCCTTCGCTCCGCTGATCAGTCAGGTGCAGGTGGACGAAAGCCGAAACGAGCCCCCCCGACGAGGTGGTGGGCAAGGGCTGCACCAGCCGGCACGACCGGGAGAGGGCGAGCTTTCCAAGGAATAGTCACTTTCGCGTAAGGGCGTGAAGAACTGACCCGGTAGGCAGGATAAAGCGATAGCGCATCCGGCAGTTTTCATGGCTGTAGCCGGATAGGCATGCGCTTATCCGGCCTGGCCTACTAACTGAACGTAGGAGCGGCTCAGCCGCGAACGAACACCGGCACATCAACAAATGGCGGCAGGATGCTGCCCCTGCCATATAGCCGTTATACCTCTTTTCTTGCCCACCCCCTTGTCGCAGGGACGCCACTGCGAAACAATAGATCTCATGAGTAACCCCCGCGTTGAAACAATCATCCCGCTACGTGGTCCGCTGTTTCGCGGAGATCGGCGCTTGCGTATCGCTCTGGTTGGTATGCCCAACAGTGGCAAGAGCACCTTATTCAAGGCTGTCTCCAGTACCTCCATCCATACCGGAGAGCTAACCGGAACAGACCAGTCTTACGGCGAGTGCACGGTACAAATAGGCCTCGACGAAGCCAGTCTGGTCGACCTGCCCAGCCTGCATTCGATGCACCACCTGCAACGCGAAAACAGCGGTGCGCTCAAATACCTGCTGTGGGGCAACGAGCTGCCGCCAGTGTCTGACCACGAAGCAGAAGAGCCTCCCGCCCCGTTTGCCCCGCCCGACGTGATCATCCAGGTGGCCGACGCCACCGCACTGGAGCGCCATCTGGAGCTAACCCTCGAGCTGAGCCAACTCGGTCGTCCGGTGGTACTAGCGCTGAACATGATGGATGAGGCACGGGAAAAGGGTTTGCACATCAATATTAAGGCACTGAGCAGGCAACTCGGTATCCCTGTGGTGCCAACCATCGCCTTGATGGGTCATGGCCTCTCCAAGCTCTTCAGCACTGCCGTCGAGGTGATGCGCGAGAAAAGCTGTCCGCTACCTCAGCCCCCCAGCAAACACCTCGTTCACGCCCTCAAGCCGCTGAGTGAGGAGCTTAACTGCCCGGCTATCTACGATGCTTTCAATGTCCCGCATGCGTTTCTGCTAATGCAGCTGGCCGAGGGCAACCAGTATTTTCTCGAGGAGATGCAACAACACTTTCCCGAGCTGATGATTAAATTTCTTGGTCTTCGCGAAGTTGCCGAGGACGGGCTTCCACGCCCTCTTGCCGAGGAGTTGCATGCGGATCGCCACCACCGCGCTGCCAGCTTGTTCGAAGAGGTGACCCGCATCGGTGGCCCCTACGAGGGGAGTCGCTGGCGTTACTGGCTCGACGAGTTGTTTCTGCATCCGCAGTGGGGGATGGTCGGCAGTCTGACAGTATTCGCTGCAGTATTGTTCATGGTGTTCGAGGTCAGCGCATGGCTTGATGCAATGAGTGCGGTGCGACTCATCGATTATGCCGAAATGTGGCAACCGGACTCGACCATAGGCGTGATCGGCCGCGCTGTCGTCGATGGCCTGATCGGTCTGGTTGGCATCGTCGTTCCCTATATGCTCCCGCTGGTCATATTGCTGGTCGTACTTGAGGAGGCCGGCGTGATGCAGCGCATCGCCTTTGTCGTGGACCGCGGCTTCCACCACCTCGGCCTGCATGGCGGGGTGGCAGTACCGTTCCTGCTCGGACTCGGCTGCAACGTGCCGGCGATCTCCGCGGCGGCCAATGCCAGCACTGGCCGCGACAGGGTCGTCGCTTCACTGCTCATCACCTTCGTCCCCTGTTCGGCGCGCTCGGCGATCATCCTTGCCTTGGCCGGCAAGTATCTCGGCGGTTTTGGCGTATTCGCCATCTTCATGCTGACAATTCTTGTCATCGCCGTCGTAGGCAAAGTGTTGAGTCGCCGCTACCCGGAGACCGGCCCCGGGCAGGTGCAGGAGATCCCGCCCTATGCCCTGCCTTCATTACGCTCTTTGCTGCTCAACACCTGGATGCGGACCAGCGATATCCTCACCATCGTCACCCCCCTCCTGGTGGGTGGCAGCGTAGTACTGGCGCTGCTCAGTCATGTGGGTGCCGATGATACGATTAACAATCTCCTGACCCCGATCACTAACTGGTGGCTCGGACTGCCGGTGGTACTAGGTGTGCCCATCCTGTTCGGAATTCTACGAAAAGAGCTCTCGTTGCTGATGATTTTCCAGGCGCTGGGCACCTTCGAGATCGGGGACTACCTGGATTGGGTGCAGGTCATCACGTTCCTTGTATTCCTCACCTTTTATATCCCCTGCGTCTCGACCTTTGCGGTGATGCTCAAGACCATCGGCAAGAAAGAAGCGTTCTTTTCAATCCTCCTGTCCGTGACGGTGGCACTCCTTGTCAGCGGGGTGGTGCGGGCGCTCCTTGAGGTGGTGCAATTATTGGCATGATGCAGGGAGTGAGAGGATGCCCCAGCGATCAGAGCGGGCAAATGTCATTCCATCACAGCATCACCGGCAGAACCCGTGGCCCGTAAGTCAGACTTTAAGTCCGACAGCGGCGGTTCACGAAGCCCTGCAATGTCGGGTTGAAGCCACAGGCAGGCGGCAGATTGCCACTCCTACCTTTCATCCTTCACCCAGCCTCTCCGCCATCACCCTTTCCACGGTGTCCACGATCGCCTGGGTCTGCGGGTCGATTTCGATGTTGATGCGGTCACCGATACGTCGCGAACCGATGTTGGTCCGCTGCAGGGTTTCGGGAATGAGATTGACGTTGAATTCGTCACCCGCCACCTCACCGATGGTCAGACTGATACCGTCGATACCGATGTAGCCTTTGGTAAAGACATATTTACGCCATGTGCCAGGGATACGGAACCAGATCTGGTAGTTGTTCTCCGACTCGACGATGCGCAACACCACGGCCGTGCCGAGGATATGGCCTGACATGGCATGGCCGCCGATCTCATCGCCAAAGCGTGCGGCGCGCTCAACATTAACCAGATGGCCCACCTCCAACTCACCGAGGTTGGTTACCTTCAAGGTCTCCTGCATCAGATCAAAGGAAACCCGATCGCCATCCATCTGCGTGACCGTCAGACAACACCCGTTATGCGCCACTGAAGCGCCCGGCTCCAGCCCTGGGATCATGGCCGAGGGAAGGCGCACAATGTGGGTCCTAAAATCGGGCTTTTCGATGATCTCCACCACCTCGGCGGTGCCCTGAACAATTCCTGTGAACATCATTCTCTCCGTTTCAGCACTTTAAACTCTCGCTCAGCGCCGCATGTTTCTTACCATCTGATACTGACGAAAGACCCGGTTACGATAAAATCGTTTGGTGCGGCGCACAAGTTGAAACCCCATCAACTGGAAAAAGGGTCGCGCGGTAACGCTGACATCGGCGCTGAGCCTGACCTCCTTCTGCGCTCTGGCCACTTGAAACAGGGCCAGCATCAATTGGCGCCCTACCCCCTGATGCTGAAAGCGGTGGTGCACGAATAACGCTTCGATATAGCCATGGCTTCCCAACTCGACAAAACCCACCACGGTTTCGTTGGTAACTGCCACGAACACCTGATGCTGGCGAAAGCGCTGCCGCCAGAAGGAGTCCGGTCTGATACGCGGCGACCAGGACTGCAACTGCGACGGCGTATAGTCCGCGACATTCACCCGGTGCACCGTCTCGTGAAACAGCCGCGCTACTGCCGAGGCATCTTCAGCGCGTGCCTTGCGGATCGCTACCTGCATCACGCCCCCCTTTCAGGCACGCCTTCAGTTTTGTCCCATGGCCTGCTTTACTATGGTGATACAACCCTATCACTGAGTAAGCAGCATGAACGATGTTCTGGAATCTGTCGACCGGGAAGGAAGCTCGCTGTTTCACAACGCCGAGGGGTTGATCGTTACCGTCGTGGAGTGGTTGCGCCTTGGCGTAGAAACCACTGGCGCGATCATCATCACCATCGGGGTAGTGGTTGCCATCACCGGTTTTATCCGTGTTTTTACCGGCCGTACCGAGACCGACTTTTTCAGTGTCCGGCTTACCCTGGCGCGCTATTTGGCCTTGGCGCTGGAGTTCCAGCTTGGCGCCGATATTCTTTCCACCGCCATTGCCCCGAGTTGGGATCAAATCGGCAAGCTCGGCGCGATTGCCGTGATCCGCACCGCACTCAACTATTTCCTGATCCGGGAGATGAAGATGGAAGAGAAGCGTTCCACCGCCAATACTTAGCCATGCCGCGCCATGCCCCCTCTGCAAATGATGAGGCGCTAGCCGTTAGGCACCACCAAAGGTGCGCAGCCCATCAAGATCAAGCACCTTGATATTGAGGCCATCAACACTAATCAGACCTTTGCCGGCGAGGTTGCCGAGGATGCGTGATAGGGTTTCCGGTTGAATGGACAGGCGTGAGGCAATGATGTTCTTTGCCGCTGGCAGGGTAATATCGGTACTCCCCCCGTCATCATCGGCCTCCTGGGCGAGATAGAGGAGATAGTTCACCAGACGCAGGCTGGCATTTTGCAACGTCAGTGCATCGATCTCGTTGAGCAGGCCACGCAGGCGCATGCTGAGCTGCCCCATCACATGCAGACCGGTATCCACCGAGCGAGAGAGTAGCTGCAAAAAAGTGCTGTTTTTGATTTCAACCAACTCAGCATCAGCCAGGGCCTGTGCGCTGACTGGATAGGCAGGGATTTCGAGAAACATCAGCGCCTCGGCAAAGGTTTCCCCGGGCCGAACGATTTCGATCACCTTCTCCTGCCCGGTCGGCGAAAGCCGATAGAGCTTGAGCTGACCGCTGAGCAGGAAATAGAAGGCGCTGGCCTGCGTCCCGGCTTCAAACAGGTGCTGCCCCTGCCGCAGTGTCCGGGTAACAGAATCCTGCAGCATTCGAGAGAATTGCTCATCGGTGAGTGCCCGAAACAACGGTCCCTGTCGTAGCGCCTCTACCTTCTCTGTTGATATCAATGGCATGCGGCGATTATGGACATCACACCACAACAGATCAACGCGCAAAAAAAGCTGGGAAAGTACCTAGCACCTTGACGCAGTCCCTATGAATGGCGCATCAAGCATGACAAAATCTGCAAACAATCACGAAAACTGCATGTCCGGTCACTATACTTCCTCCCAATCAGTTGATACGCATGAATAACACTAACTTGAACGAACGCCACCAAATCCTCATCGTCGGCGGCGGCGCCGGTGGCCTTGAACTGGCCACCCGCCTAGGGGATACCCTCGGCAAGCGCAAGCAGGCCGATATCACGCTGATTGATGCCTGCTGGATCCATATCTGGAAGCCGTTACTGCATGAGGTGGCTGCCGGCACACTCGATTCCAGTGAGGATGAATTGGAGTATCTGGCACAGGCTCGCTGGCACCACTTTCGCTTTCGCCTTGGACGGATGATCGGCCTGGACCGGGAGAAACAGGAAGTCTATCTCGCCCCCACATTCGATGAGGATCGGGTGCAGGTTATCCCGCAGCGCGCCTTCCGCTACGACACCCTAATCATCGCCGTTGGCAGCGAAAGCAACGATTTCGGTATCACCGGCGTAAAAGAACACTGTCTGTTTCTCGACAGCACCAAGCAGGCGGAGAAGTTCCAGCAGAAACTGCTCAACAACATGCTGCGCGCCCACACCCAGGGCAAACCGATTGCCGAGGGCCAGCTTGATGTCGCCATTGTCGGTGCCGGCGCTACCGGGGTGGAGCTCGCCGCACAGCTGCACCGGGTGACCCGCCAGCTCTCCGCCTATGGCCTCGACACTATCGACCCATCGCGTCACATCAAATTGCATGTCATTGAGGCCGGGCCGCGCATCCTGCCAGCGCTACCTGAGCGCATTGCCCGTTCGGCCCATGCGGCACTGGCCAAACTGGGCGTTACCGTCCACGCTAACGAACGTGTCGTAGAGGTTAGCCGTGAGGGAATCCGCACCGCCAGTGGCCACTTTATTCCTGCCGCTTTCAAGGTCTGGGCCGCCGGGATCAAGGCCCCTGATTTTCTCAAGGGGCTGGATGGGCTGGAAACAAATCGCATCAACCAGCTTGCAGTGGACAAGACATTGCTCACCACCCGGGATGAACACATCTTCGCCTTCGGCGACTGCGCCGCCTGCCCGCTGGATGAGAGTGGGGCAACAGTGCCCCCACGCGCCCAGGCCGCACACCAGCAAGCCACACTGGTATACAAGAATATTCGCCGCAGGCTCATGGGCAAATCGCTGCGCGAGTTCGCCTATCACGACTACGGCTCGCTTATCGCCATGGGCCGTTACAGCACTGTCGGCAGCCTGATGGGGGGGATCACGGGGAGCTTCTTCATCTCCGGCTTTTTTGCACGTGTAGTATATTTATCACTGTACAAAATGCATCAAGCGGCACTCTATGGCTGGCCTCGCGCCATCCTCATCAGCCTGCTGCACTTCCTTCGCAAGGGCATCGATCCTCAGGTCAAGCTGCATTAAGGATCGCAAGCTACCGTTCGGCGCCGTTCTGCCACCACCGGTCCCCGGATCCCGGCTGGCCATAAATTTCACTGGAAAATTGCCCTAATTCTGTTATAAACACAAAACATAACTGGTTAAAATATAAGAATTTCCCAGTAATAACATCAAGAATAACAAGGGGATGGAATGAAAGGAGTCACGCCATAATCAGGGGGAAAGTTATGCGCAAGCCAGTGCCCATGCTGCTTCTACTGCTCATACCTGTGACTCAGGTATGGGCGGAAATGATCAAGGCACCAGGCAACATTGAGGGAGCTACGACACTCACTGCCGAGAAGACGATCGAGCTGATCCTCAACGATCCATCATTGGTCGTCATCGACTCACGTAAATTCGAAGAGTTCGAAAAAGGTCATATCGAAAGCGCCATCAATTTGCCTGACACCGACATGAACGCCGAGGTGCTGGCGCAATATGTCGCCAGTCACGACTCTCCCATACTCTTTTACTGCCACGGCCCCCGCTGCCTGCGTAGCACCAACGCCATCACCATGGCAGTAAACTGGGGTTACCAGCAACTTTACTGGTTCCGTGGTGGTTGGCTTGAGTGGCAGCAGAAGAAACTGCCGGTTGCCCAATAAGTCTATGCCCAAACGCCTCTCTATCAGCGCAGCGACTACCGTGGCGGTATTCGTCATTGGCGGCCTCTTTGTCCTGTTCTCCTGGAGCGCCGGTGCCTATTTCAGGGAAGCCGCCCTGCATTCCCAGACCAAGAGCCTCTCTCGCATCATAGAGGTCGCTAGCAACCAGGTACTGCACGACATACAGCAGCACGCACTCAATATCCATAGCATCATCAGTAACGCTGAAAGCTTCACCAGCGCCTTCCTGCAGTTCCAGCAGAAAAGGGATGACGAGGCACTTCTGTCGGCGCTCGATGATCCTTTGCTTAATGGCTATGTCGGGATGACCGAAATCGATCTGGTGCAGCTGCGCATCTACGATCTCGATCTGAATTTTCTTCTTGAGAGCCGCGCCGGAACCCAGGGACTTCCTGAGCACCTGCCCGAATTCATCCTCACAAGAGCACTCAAACGTGAAGGGGTCGATCGACTGAAAGCGACTGGTGGTTTATGGGTATCCGATCATGGTCCCCTCTATTCGATGCTACATCCTATCGGCGGCCTACAGATTCAAGGTTACCTGGAACTGATATTCGATCCCAGGCTCAGCCTGCAAAAGGTCAGCAAGATTAGCGGCATGCCACTACACCTCTCCAGTCCTGGTCACCCCGCAACGATGCCCGAAACCAGCAGGCAACAAAACGAAAAACTGGCCATCGAGTATCTGCTCATCGGCGATGACAACCTTCCCGCCTACCACCTGATCGGGATTGAAGATGTCCATCAGCTCTACCAGGACATGCGCAACAACCAGCTCATCACCACCGCGTTCTTCATTACCATAACTTTTATCATCCTGTTGCTGCTCCTGCTGGCACTCAATCGCGGTGTCTTCCAGCCGCTAAAGCGGATACTGAAAGGGATCGAGCGCTACCGTGAGGGTGAACTTGATACCCGCATCACCCCCTCTGGTCTGCGTGATCTGTTCACCCTCGGCGAAACCTTCAACAGCATGATCGAGCAGATTCGGTATGATATGAACGAGCTGGAACGCCACTCCAACATGGATGGACTCACCGGACTGGGGAACCGCCGTTACTTTGAGGAGCGTCTGCAGGAAGAGTGGTCGCGGGCAACACGCCAGCAATGGCCGATTTCCATCCTGTTTATCGATATCGACTATTTCAAGCGCTACAACGATCATTACGGCCACCTGCAAGGGGATGACTGCCTGCGCCGGGTTGCCGAGGCGATCCAGCATGCCGTCAAAAGGGATGTCGATGTAGCCGCCCGCTACGGTGGCGAGGAATTCCTCATCATGCTTCCTGAGACCGGCATGAGCGGGGCAGAGCGGGTTGCGCGAGAACTGCAACAGGCGATCCGCAAACTGCATATCGAACACCAGGGCTCGAATGTCGAGCCCTTTGTCACATTGAGCATCGGCATCGCGAGCCACATCCCTTGTTTCCCGGAGAAAGCCGAAGAGCTGGTGCACAGAGCCGACATCGCCCTTTACCAGGCCAAAGAGCATGGCCGTAACCGTATTGGCAAACCCGGCGGCACCTGAAAGAAGAAAGATTCCCCCCCGTGGGGTTAATTGGCTATCATCCGCGTCCCATGCCCCCAAAGAACGAAGCCCCGCTCACCATCCTCTATCGCGACACGCAGTACATTGCTGTGGACAAGCCTGCAGGACTGCAAGTACACCGCAGCTGGATTAGCGAAGAAGATGAGGTCTTTCTACTGCAAAGATTGCGCGACCAGATTGGCCAGCGCGTCTACACGATCCACCGTCTCGACCGACCTACCTCCGGTGTAATCCTGTTCGCCCTCTCCAGCGAAGCCGCCCGCGCCATGTGTGCCGTGTTTGAAAACCGCGAGGTCGAAAAGACCTACCTGGCCATTGTGCGAGGCTACACCGACGATACGGGCCACATCGACTACGCACTGCAGGAAGAACCGCACAAACCGGCACAGCAAGCCGTGACCGACTATCACACCCTTGCCAGGGTCGAGCTACCGATCCCCGTTGGGCGCTACGCCACTGCCCGCTACTCATTAGTGGAGATAAAACCACTGACCGGGCGCTCACGTCAAATCCGCAAACACTTCCACCATATCTTTCACCCGCTTGTCGGTGATACCTCCCACGGCGAAGGACGCCACAACCGTCTGTTTCGTGAGAATTTCGAAGTCGGTCGACTGCTGCTGCATGCCTGGATGCTGCGGTTTCGTCATCCGCTAAGCGGTGAGGCAGTGACGATTCGGGCGCCGTTGCCGGTGGAGTTTGAGCGGTTGTTTGGGGAGTTTGGGTGGGGTGAGGTGGTGCTAATCTCCTAGGTTCTCAAGGTAGGCTGTGTCGCTATCGCGACGGGTTGAATCTCATGCGGGGTCTCGCCCCCGCGGGCGAGGTACTTTTGTTTCGGCAAAAGTACCCAAAACCATCTCCCGAAGGCTTGCCGCTATGCGGTGCCCTGTGCTTCTCGTCATTTCAGGCCGTTCAGGCAACTCGCGAGGCAAAAGGCCGCCTCGCTCAAACATGCCTTCACTTCCCCTGAAATGACTGCGATGCTCGGCTGCGCCCCACGGGAAGGAACACCGCTTCGTTGTGCCTTTGAGTTTCAACCCAGAAACCCGACGCTGGCACGGACCGAGTTCCCTTCTGCATCGCCGAGCATCGCAGTGGAGAAGCACAGGGGATGCAGAGGGCGGTCTTCTCTTTGGTTACTTTCTCTTGGCCGCGCAAGAGAAGTGACCTGCGCGCGGGGCAGCCCCCCGCATCTAATCCATCCGTCGCTTCAGCGACACAAACAAAGGGTACACTCCGCCATCCAATTAAAACCAGCCTACTCCATCCCCAACGCCCGATGCTTGGCCCGAATATACTCCGTCTGCGTAAGATAAAGCAGTTCAGCGATACGCCGCACCATATGTTCCTCGTATTTATCGATATGCCCATCCGCCGCGGCCACCTGCCACAACAACTCCACCACCTTCTCTTTCTGCGCTGTGGAGAAATGCCCCTTGAGCAGAGAGGTGAACTGATAATAATCGATGGCCTCCTTTACTTCGGCCTCAGCCAGGGCATAGAGCTCGTCGACCTCCTCAGGGGAGAGGTCGAACTTATTGCGCAGCGCATCGGCTACCGCCACTCTTTCTGCCTCATGGATGGTCTCATCCTGACGACTCATTTCCACCAGCAACGCCGCCGTTGCAAGGCGCAAGGCGTGCTCAGCGTCGGGGCTGTCCTTCTCTGCCGGCGCCATTATCCGGCTCTCTACAAAATCTTTAATCGCTTTTAACATCGTTCCACCACGGTTAATTATTTACACCGGTCACAATGAAAACACCCTTTTTCCGTCACAACAAATCCCGAGAGTCCGACCCTGCCCGCCGGCGTAATAATTCCTGCCTTATTGCGCCCTGTTTTAAGAGCATACATCAAGTCTCGCTTATTCTGCTCCCGGTCCTTCACTCCCTCCCCCGAATATTCCCGCCACCACCGGCATCGCCTTCAGTGTGCTACAGGAAAGCTCACCTATCACAGAAAGGCCTTGACGCCCCTGCAAAAGCCGATAGAATACCCCGCTTCCTGGCTAACGGCCGGGAACTGCGGAGCGGTAGTTCAGTTGGTTAGAATACCGGCCTGTCACGCCGGGGGTCGCGGGTTCGAGTCCCGTCCGCTCCGCCACTATTTCTCCAAGGCCCACTTCACGCGGACCTTTTCGTTTCTGAATTTCCCCCTGGTGTAACTCAGTCCCATCGCACTCCTGCGCAGCCTTTGCACCTTTTAATTCCACGATTCACACAGCCCATCATTCAAACCGTGAACAATTCGGTGGATTGACAAGAAAGATCATTAGAACTATCACTAGTGGCAGAAGAACGTTATCAGAAAATAACAACATAACAATAACAGTTCTGCCAGTGACGCCTATATCCTTGGCATGGCAGGAGGGAAGGGAGAGGCAATGCGCAATGAGGATCCTTCATGGGATGAACGCCGCAGGCAAGTCAATCGCTTTTACGCTATTCCGCTCGAATGGATACCACAGCTTGCTGTCCTTGGCATAATGCTCATCATCACTGCCGTGCTTCTCGGCAGGCTTCTTGAGATCCCCCCCCTCCTAAGATTCCTCCCCGGGCTTCCAGCTATGGGGGCTTGCTTGACCTTCGAACTCCTTCTTTGCGGCATAGCTCTGTGGTTGCTGCAACCGAGAACGATTACTCCGATTCGCCGGCGCACCGGACAACTGTTGGCACTACTTTGCCTTATGCCCTCTGTAATGGGCCTCACAGCGTCTTCCCTATCCCTCCTCCCAAACGCTCCTGACTGGTTGTTGCCCCTAGTGAATCAAAAGACCAACGCCATGGGCGAGACCTCCCATTGCCATATCTTGTTCACCATGAGCGGGCTAGCACTGTTCTTGCTCAGTCTGACCAGGAATGGATTGCTTCCCCTCATTCAATGGCTTGCCGTGATCACGCTGACCATGGTCAGTGTGATTCTGTTCGGCCACATTTACAGCTTGACGGCGTTTTACAGCTACGCCGCCATGACCAGCATGTCACTGCCAACCGCATTAGGCCTGGCTTTGCTGACCAATGGCATTCTCTTCACACGCCCACATGAGGGTATCATGCGCCTCATCACCAGCGATGCCGCTGGGGGGATCATTATGCGACGCTTGCTTCCTATCGTCGTTGTCGCTCCACTGATGATTGGATGGCTGACACTGGCCGGACAGCGGATCGGCTTGATTACCCCCTATTTTGGTCTGGCGATGCATGAAGTGATGACCACACTGCTCATCACAGTCTTCATCGTTCACATTGCCATCAGCCTTAACCGCGAAGAGAAACGTCGCCACAGTGCGGAAGCCGGTGCGAGAAAGCATCAGTCTGACCTCGCCCACCTGGTGCGCGTCAATACCATGGGGGAAATGGCCACCAGTATCGCCCACGAACTCAAACAACCGTTAACCGCCATCAGTCTGTACGCGGCCAACAGCCAAGAGATGCTGTCGTCCACCAATATCCAGGTCAATGAGTTGCATAAACAGTTAGTTGAGATCCAGACCCAGTCCCAGCGGGCAGCTGAAATCATTCGCCGTACTCGTGAATTTGCGTGCAAAAGAGAACCGCATAGCATCCCCGTGGCGCTGAACGAACTGATCATCGATATAAGTGATTTTCTCAGTGCGGCAGCCGGAAATAGAGGTGTGAAACTGCGGCTTGAACTGGAGCCCGGACTGCCACAAGTGAAGGGGGATGCCACACAGCTAGGACAGGTGTTACTTAACATCATCCAAAATGCTATTGAGTCACTGCAAGCGAACGTGTGCACACCCAAACATGTGACCATTCAGACGGCTCTAACAGACACAGGCGAGGTCCGTACCGTGATTACCGATAACGGCCCGGGCATGGATCCCGAAACCCTCAAGCACATCTTCGAATCTTTCTTTACCACCAAAGGCGACAAGGGAATGGGTATGGGGCTGTCCATTTCCCGCTCGATCATCGAGGCGCATGAGGGACGGTTATGGGCCACGTCAACTCCCGGTCAGGGAGCAACCTTCACCTTTACTCTGCCGATGGCGGAGTGAAGGTTCAAAGTTCGCAGACCGGATAAGCTCCAGATCTTTCTGTTCGAGAGCAGCATCTTGAGCGACAGGCCTGAGGCACCTCCGTTCGTTCACCTGACCTGGCCTGGCCTGGCCTGGCCGTGAGAGAAAACCCGCAACGACTCACACCTCACAAATTATTCAACACCACCAGCGGGCTGCGCTGCACGACACGCCGCGTTCCCCAGTAACCGGCGGCGCCGATGAGCAGGGCGCCGAGCAGCGGCAGCAGCGCCCAGAGCAGCCACTTGATGCTGTAGGGCAGCTGGAACACCTGCTTATAGAGAATAAAGGCGATAAGTTCAGCCCCGCCGGCGGCGAGTAGTCCGGCAAGTGCACCGAGAAGGGCATATTCGGCCAAGTGCCCGGCACGTAACTGGCGGCGGCTGGCGCCGAGGGTACGCAACAAGGCCCCCTCATAGAGCCGCTCGTCGAGGCTGGCCTGAAGTGCGGCATAGAGCACCGCAAAACCAGCCAACAACACAAACACCAGCACGTACTCCACCGCCAGGGTCACCTGTGTCAGAATGCGCCGAACCTGCTCCATGATCCGATCCAGATCGATCACCGTGACCGCGGGAAATTCGCGGATCATCTGTGCCAACTCCCCCTTCTCCTGCATCGGCAAATAAAAGCTGGTCATGTAGGTGGCGGGGAAAGGATCGAGCACGCCCGGCGAGAAGATCATAAAAAAATTAGGGCGAAAGGAGTCCCATTGCACAGTGCGCAGGCTCACCACCTTGGCCGAAATCTCCCCGCTACCAAAGGTAAAGGTGAGCTCATCACCAAGCTCCACCCCCAGCCGCTCGGCCAACCCTGCTTCCACAGACACCAGCGCCTCTCCCTCCTCACCGGGCTGCCACCAGCTGCCGGCAATAATGTTGTTGTCGTCGGGCAGGCTATCGCTCCAGGTCAGGTTGAGCTCGCGGTGGACGGCCCCGGCACGCTCATCATCGGGACTAAGCCTTTCACTAAGGCGCTCGCCATTGATGTTGGCCAGGCGGCCACGGACCAGCGGATAGAGTTCCGCGCTGTCGAGGCCGCGCGCCTGCATAAAGCTCCGGAACGCCTCGACTTCATCAGGCAGTACATTCACCACAAAATGGTTCGGTGCATCTTCGGGGAGCTGTGTCTGCCAGGTCGAAAGTAAATCGCCGCGCACCAAGCCAATCAGCGCCATGGCCATCAGAGTCAGGCCGAAGCCAAGGATCTGGCTGATGCTCAGCATGGGACGTCGCCACAGATTATTTAGGCCGTAACGCCACGCCACGCCCACCCCACTATGCAGTGCACGGGTTACCCGCAAAAGTACCAGTGCGAGCCCCCCGAGAAGCAGCAGTGCAGCGGCGGCCCCTCCTAACACGCTTAGCGTCAACGAGGCGCTGCCAGTATAGCGCCACATGAGAAACGCCATGGCGGCAATCGCCACCCCATAAACGAGCCAACCGCGCACCGGCATCGGCGCCAACTCGCGACGCAGCACTCGCAGTGCCGGTACCTCCCGCAGGCGCAGTACCGGCGGGAGGGCAAAACCGGCGAGCACCGTGATCCCGGTAAGAAAACCCATTAGCATCGGCATCAAACCCGGGGCCGGCAGCGTAGTGGGTAACAACTCGCGAAGCAGATAAAACAGGCCAAACTGCACCAGATATCCCAAGACCACGCCGATGACCCCGCCAACCAGTCCAAGCCACAGCAGCTGCGGCAAGAACAGGGCGAGGATATCTCGCTGACCGGCGCCGAGACAGCGAAGCACTGCCGTGACATCGAAGTGGCGCTCGGAGTAGCGCCGCGCCCCCATGGCAATCGCCACCCCCGCCAGCAACACCGCGACCAGACTGGCCAGGCTCAGGTACTGCTCTGCCCGATCCAGCGCCGCACCGACCGTCGGACGTCCCTCACGCACATCCTGCAAGCGGTGGCTCGGCGCCAGTTGCGGCCCGAGCCACTTTTTATAGCGCTCCACCGCCAGTTCGGGACCGGCAAAGGCGTATTGCCAGGTGACGCGACTGCCGGGGCGAAGGATATCTGCACGTGACACATCGGCATAATTGATCAGTACTCTTGGTGCCAGACTGGCCAGGTTTCCCCCGCCACCGGGCTCAAAAGTGAGCACACGTTCCACGCTAAGGGTGAGGCTGCCAAGCTCCAGGGTATCGCCAATGTCTATCTCCAGCAGCGGCAGCAGGCGCGCCTCAACCCACACCCGGCCTTCGTCGGGTATGTCATCTACAGGGGATTCTTCCCCAAACGGCCTGTCTGCGATACGCAGCACGCCGCGCAGAGGGTAACCGTCCTGCACCGCCTTGGCCCCGACCAATTGCAGGTGCTCGCCGCTGACCACCACGCTGGGAAATTCAAGCGTTTCAACCCACTCGAGCCCACCGTTTTCTGCCTCTTTGAGCCAGGAGGGATCGACCTGCCGGGGGCTTTGCAACAGCAGGTCTCCGCCCAGCAGCTCCGAGGACTGGCTCAACATGGCCCGTTGCAGCCGATCGGTAAAGAAACTGATCGCCGTGGTGGCGGTCACGGCGATGATCAACGCCAATAACAGGATCCGCAGCTCCCCTGCCCGCCAGTCGCGCAGCAACAAGCGTCCTGCCAGACGGAGCCGGTTGATGTCAGGACTCATCTGCTGCCACCCGGCCGCCATCGAGGCGGATGCGACGTTGGCAACGCTCGGCCAGCTTCTCATCATGAGTCACCAGGATCAGGGTGGTCCCCTGCTCGGCATTAAGTTCAAACAGCAACTCGTTGATGCGACTGCCGGTAAGCGCATCAAGGTTACCGGTCGGCTCGTCGGCAAACAGCACCGCCGGGGAGATTGCAAAGGCGCGGGCGATAGCCACCCGCTGCTGCTCCCCGCCGGAGAGCTGTTTCGGGTAGTGAGTGAGACGTGTCTGCAGGCCCACCCGCTCCAGCAGTTGCCTCGCCTGTTCCTCGGCGCCCCCCACCCCGGCCAGCTCCAGCGGCAACATCACATTCTCTAGCGCCGTCAGGCTGGGCAGTAGCTGGAAGGACTGGAAGACGAAGCCGACCTTGGCGCCACGCAAACGGGCCCGACCATCCTCATCCAGATCATTGAGGCATTCGCCCGCCAAGTGGATTCGCCCGGTTGTTGGCAGATCCAGCCCTGCCAACAGTCCCAGCAGCGTCGACTTACCTGAACCGGAAATCCCGACCACGGCGACACTTTCACCGGCCTGGATATCAAAACTGATCCCCTCCAGAATGGTCAGACTATCTGCCGAGGTCGCGACTTGCTTGCCGACCCCTTCGGCGGAGACAATGGTCTTTATTTCCGGGTGATTACTCATGCGCACGCTTCTCGTCTCACTGTTCATATTCTGGTTTACGCTACCGGCCTACGCCTGCGGTACGCTGCTGGTATTCGGCGACAGCCTGAGCGCCAGTTACGGCCTGGAGGCCGGGCAGGGGTGGGTTGATTTGCTGCAGCAGCGGCTGCAGGAGCAGGCCATTCCCTGCCAGGTCATCAACGCCAGCATTAGCGGCGACACCAGCGCCGGCGGGCTGGCACGCCTCAAACCCGCCCTGGAGCAGCACACGCCCGCTATCCTGCTGCTGGAGCTCGGCGCCAACGATGGGCTGCGCGGGCTATCTCTCAGCGCAATGAAGAGCAACCTTACCAGCATTATTAAACAGGCCAAAGGGGTCGGGGCAAAAGTACTGCTCATCGGCATGCAGATGCCGCCCAACTACGGCCCGCGATACACTGAAAGGTTTCACAAGATCTATACAGAACTGGCAGACGAACAACAGGTACCGCTGGTACCGTTCCTGATGGAGAGCGTGGCGCTGGCTCCGTCGTTGATGCAGCCGGATAACTTTCATCCCAATGCGCAGGCACAGCCGCTGTTACTGGAAACGGTCTGGCCCTATCTCAAACCCATACTGAAGAGTGTGATCAAGCGTTAAACAAAGCTTTCCGCTTCCGTACGCAACGCAACCTCGCAAGCACCAATACCGTGCACATACTGCCCCAAGAGTGCACTATGGTCAGTATCACCACAGGGTCGCCACGACAACTCAATACCTTAGCGGCTGGCCCGCATTTTGCTCCTTTGTCCATAACAACCAATATGGAGAAAGAGAGTGACGGAACCAAACCATCCGGAGAAAATCGATCGCGACTATGTCCGCCTGTTACAGATGATGCGCCGATTCGTCAAAGAGGAATTCGCGACCACGATTCACATTAACCAGGACGATGTGGTTACCCAGCTGCTGCACTATGCAGGGGAGTCGAACAATCATGTGCTGAAAGAGATGGGTAAGGAGTTGGAGGAGTTCACCCGTCATGCCCCACCCCCGAACAGCGAGCCTGCCGCCGAGGAGGAGCAACATGTGCGCTACTACCGGGGCGCGGCAATCGTCGATGACGGGCATGGAGAGAACAGCCCCACCGAACAGCCGAAGGAGAAGTCACGCCCTACCCGGGTTTATCGCGGCAGGGTGGTTAACAACTGAGTGACAAGTCGCAAGTCAAGTGAGATTCTTACTTGTCGCTTGTAACTTGTCACTAAAATAGCGACATCTGCCGCTCATCCGCCGGCGGTGGGACGAACTGGCTGCAATCCAGTGGCGGCGTACCCGGAAACCCGAGACGCTTCTCCGACAGGTGGAACCGCTGGCGCAGCAAATCGGCAAACGGGCCGGTACCGACCATACGCTGGGAGAATTCCGCATCGTAGGCCTTGCCGCCGCGGCTATCGTAGATGCGCTGCATCACATGCGCCGCTTTCAGCGGTTCGTGCTGCTCTAGCCAGCGGGTAAAGAGTTCCTTCAGCTCGTAAGGCAGACGGAGCAGGATATAGGCGGCATCATGCGCCCCCGCCTCCCTGGCCGCCGCCAGTAACCTCTCCATTTCGCTGTCATTGAGCACCGGTATCATCGGAGCAAGGAAGGCCGAGACCGGCACCCCGGCCTCGGCCAGACGGCGGATGGTCTGCAGCCGGCGTTGTGGTGCTGCTGCACGTGGCTCGAGCCGGCGCGACAGCTCCCGGTCCAGCGTGGTGAGGGAGATCGCCACATGCACCAGGTTGCGCTCAGCCATTCGTGCCAGGATATCGAGGTCGCGTTCGATGAGCGCCGACTTGGTGACGATGGCGATGGGGTGATTGGCCCCGCTCAGCACCTCCAGGCACTGGCGGGTGATGCCGAGCTTCTGCTCCACCGGCTGGTAGGCATCGGTGTTGATCCCCACCGCCATCGGCCCACAAGCGTAACCACGCTTGCCCAGTTCCTGGCGCAGCAGCTCCGCTGCCTGCGGCTTGTAGAACAGGCGGCTCTCAAAATCGAGCCCGGGCGAGAGCCCCATCCAGGCATGAGTAGGACGGGCAAAACAGTAGATACAGCCATGCTCACAACCGCGATAAGGGTTAATTGAGCGGTCAAAGCCCACATCGGGCGAATCGTTGAAGCTGATAATGGTGCGCGCACGGTCCACTTCCAGCGTGGTAGCCACCTTCTCCGGCAACGCCTCGAGCGAACCCCAGCCGTCATCCAGCCACTCGCGCTGCCACTCCTGAAAGCGCGGGTCGGGCCGGCTGGCGCTGCCGCGGCCCTTCAAAGGTTCGGGATAACGCTTGCTCATGTGGCCTCCACATCGGTTTGCGCCACCACGGGGGTCGGCTTGCGCTCCCGCCCACGCACCACCATCAACCCGGCCACGGCGATGAGCAGGGCGCCGGTGACAAACAGCCAGGCCAGGGATGGCCTGTCTGCAAAGCCTTCCCGGAACGAGAAGCACAGGGACGAATCGGCAGGAAAGCCGATTCGCAGGCGATGCAGAGGACGGCCTTCTCTTTGGTTACTTTCTCTTGGCCGCGCAAGAGAAAGTGACCTGCGCGCGGGGCAGCCCCCGCATCAAATTAAACGTCGCGATAGCAACACACAATAACCGCTAAAAAATACGATGAATCATAGCTCAAGAAGTATAAAACATGAGGCGTTCGCTTACCGATATCAAACATAAAATCGCAGGACTCGGCTGGCCATGATACCACTCAACACCGACGCACCCAAACCCACTCCGGCGCCATCCCATGCTTGCTGGGTGGCACTTCAATTCCTATTTGATAGTAATCGGCCGCAAGCGACCTCGCCCATGCCTTGACTGCCTCGGCCTCCTCGCGCCCGCCGGGATGGCCAGCATAGGACAGTACCGAGATCACCCCGCCCGGTGCCAGCAATGACAGCGCCTGCACCAGCGCCGCCAGCGTGGTGTTAATGGCGGTAGTGCGCTGTTTTTCCCCGCCGGGCAAGTAGCCCAGATTGAACATCACCGCCTTCACCCGGCCGTGCACCGATTCCGGCAGTACCACCGCCATCGCCTCGTGGCCAGCATGATACAGCGACACCCGCCTCTCCAGTCCCTCCTCCTTCAGGCGCCGGTAAGCGGTATCGAGCGCCGTCTCCTGGATATCGAACCCGTAAACGGTGCCGCTCTCACCCACGGCGCGGGCCAGGAACCGGGTGTCATGGCCATTGCCCACCGTGGCGTCGATGGCGAGGTCGCCCGCGGCAAGGAGTTGGGAGAGTGTGGCGTGGGCTTGCTGTACTAGCGGGAGGGTCATCGGGTTGTCGCCATTGCTCAGAAGGGTACCTTACTGTAAATCTCTAGCACGCCCTGCTCAACTGGCCGACACTTAGGGCATAAGCTGGAGAGACAGCCATGCATGAGATGTCGCTGTGCGAGCGGGTGATGCAAATTCTGGAAGAGAGTGCGCAAACACAGGGCTTTTCGCGGGTGATAGCCGTGCGGCTGGAGATCGGGAAACCGGACGCCGTCGAACCCGAGGCGATGCGTGTCAGCTTCGAGGTGATCCGCCGCGGCACCCTGGCGGACCAGGCGAAACTGGAGATCATCCCGCTGCCCGGCGAGGCGTGGTGCATGCCGTGCGGGTAAAACAGCGCATTGATGCCTGTCCCGAGTGAGGCAGCTACCCGCTGTAGGTGACCCGCGGTGATGAAATGAAAATCAGGGAACGGGAGGTGGAGTGATGTGTACGGTATGCGGCTGCGGAGAAAGCGAAACCACGATCGAAGGCCATGATCATGATCATGAGCACGGTCATGCACACGCGCATGACCACCCACACGGGCGGGGTGCTGCAGAATCGGTTACTGCTGGAGCAGATCAGTCACTTGTTGCGCGAGCAGGACCTGGAAGTGCTCGCTCCGCGCCACACCCCGGCCAATGACGGCGGGCTCTCCCTCGGCCAGGCCGCGGTGGCTTTCGCCTCGACCAGGCCGAGCTAACGATCGGGGTGCGTGCAGCTATCCAGCAAGGTGTTCAGTCCAGGAACAGTGTCCCTCAGCGGCTCAATATCAACCGACCTCCCATCCACTCCCAGCCCATGGACACCGGCCGGGGTACACACCACAACAGCCACCGCTTCGACCGCACCATGAAAATGACAGAAGGTATCGGCCATCCCAGAGTGCATTGTGACGGATTCTATACCGAAGACCACCAGCTGGTCACTGCGATGGATCTTGCAAACACGCAGGCTACACATGGCTCATCCCGCCTGGCGCGTCTGTATGATTCCCTGCCAAATCGCCGGGGACAGAAACAGGAGCAGCCCGAGACAGACAATCTGCAATGGAATAACGGTGATGGTCCCGCGGCTGTCTAGCTCAAACACCGCATCCGAAAACTCGGGGACCAGTTCCAGCCTCGCCTGCCGCACATTGGCCAGCAACCCTGCCAAAGGCCCCATAATGGCCCAAAGTTGCCCGGTGTCGGCCGGGTCGCCCAAACCCAACCGGATGTAGATGCTGACATCCCGTTTGCGAAACGCCCGCCACAAGTCAGAAGCAAACCTGAAAATCCGGCGCCGGAATTTGCCATTTCGAACCAGCGCCAGCGGCTTGCGGCTGGATGGCTTTTGTCGGGGCCTTTTCCGCTGTACTCTCCCGGAACGGGGCGCCGTGTGTCCGGATACAGGCAGCGGGAGGCGTATATGGACCAGCCCGAATGCCCACCGTGCAGCGATCCAACCCTGGAATGTCTGCTGGCGTGATATCTGAAACCTCACGGTGAGCGGAAGCGCCAGCAGGACGACAACCACCAGCAGAACGACACCGATAACCTGCAGCACGACATCGAACATCCGTTTATTCGGCAGCTTTCCCGGCTTTCGCAGAGGCTGCTTTGCCAACACTTTCGGCCACCTTCTCCAGTACCGAGGCGGTGCCGGACTTGATCGGCTCCACCCGCACTCCATCCTTGTTGATAATGACCAGTGCGAGCGGCTTGACTCCCCCGCCCCCACCGGTACCGCCACCGTGGCCACTACCCTTCTGCGGATCGGTCCCCTGGCCGCCTCCTACACCGAAACCAAACCCGACGCTCACCAGGGGGATCAAGGTGTTGCCCTCCACCGTGATCGGCTCCCCTACCACCGTCTTGGTGTTGAGCATTCTTTCTATTTCACCCACCGCTTTATCGAACAGCTTCTCAACATCTTCCATTGCCGCCTCCTGAACAGGATCAATCGATAACCCAACCTTCTCAGCAAATCGAAACCGTACCCGATAACCATAGCCGCCACCGGAATGAGTGCAAGAGCTGATGGCACTCCGAAAATCACAGGATCGACAGGTTTTCCATGCATCCTCGCGACATCAGTACCTGTGAAATTGGGGGGATTTGTTGGACTTGCGGGTGCGGCTATCTGCGTCGCAATTTCTGGCCTACGCTGAATGGATCTCACCGGAGCGTGCCGCAGGATGACCCCGAATGCCTACGGCAGGTACAATGCCTGCATTGATTTCTTTTAGGCAAGGCAATGCAACGGATACGTATCGGCACGATTTTCATCCTGTTCCTGGCCCTGGCCGGTTGCAGCAGCGACACTGGCACACCAGGCTCGGGCTCCGCCAATAACCCAACACCGCGTGGCGCCCTGAAGGTCATCACGACCCGCGCCCCCGAAGGGCTGGATCAGCTACCACGTGCCGGTCTGCCAAAGAGCGAGGAGTACCGCCTGCTCGAACTCTACGCCCAGTCCGCCAACCTGGAGCTGGTGCCGGTCAAGGTCGACCATTATGACCAGCTCATTCCCACCCTGCTCGAAGGTAAGGGCGACATCATCGCTAACAACCTCAGCGTTACCAAGAGTCGCAAACAGAAGGTCAACTTCACCATTCCCGTCGCCTTCGTGCGCGAACAGCTCATCGGTCGCCGTGATGAAACCCCGAGCACGGCCCACGAACTGGAAGGAAGAAAGATCGCTGTACACCGCAGCGACTCCTTCTACGAAACGCTCAGCACGCTACTCGCTCAGCGCTACCAACCGCCGTTCGAGATCGTCGAGGTTGATGAGTCCGTGTCTACTGAGGCGCTGATCCACGGTGTCGCCGAGGGTCGCTATGACCTCACTGTAATCGACAGCAACACCACCGCGGCAGTGCCGGAACCCGAGAGCGGCCTGGAGATCGGTTTCGACCTCAGCTCGGTTCGCCCCATCGCCTGGGCCGTCCATCCGCAAAACGAAAAACTGCTGGTCGGCATCAACGAATTTCTCGGCCACCATTATCTGGCGAAGGCGAACGTGGCGTTCAGCGGCGATTTGACCGAGATAAAAAAGCGCAAGGTGCTGCGCGTGCTCACCCGCAACAGCGCGAGCACCTACTTCCTGTGGCGAGGTGAACTGCTCGGCTTCGAGTATGAACTGGCTAGGCACTTCGCCGACAAGCACCACCTGCGTCTGGAGGTGGTCGTACCCCCGAGCCGTGACCTGCTCATTCCCTGGCTCAAACAGGGCAAAGGCGATATCGTCGCCGCCGCCATGACCATCAGCGAGAAGCGCCTTGCCCAGGGCGTGAGCTTCTCCCGCCCCTACCACACGGTCTCCGAGATCCTCGTCACACGCCGCGCCGATACCTCACTTGAATCAGTGGATGACCTCGAGGGCCGGACCGTAGTGGTCCGCCGTAGCAGTGCCTATTGGGAGAGCCTGGAGGCGCTCAGGCAACAGGGCATAGATTTCATACTGACAGCGGCACCCGAAAGAATGGAGACGGAGGAGCTCATTGCCCAAGTCGCCGAGGGCAGCATCGATCTTACTGTCGCCGACAGCCACATTCTCGACATCGAGCTGACCTGGCGTGAAGACATCCGTGCCGCCTTCGCCCTCGGCGAGCCCCGCAGCCACGGCTGGCTTGTTCGCCAGGACAATCCGCAACTGCTCAAAGCGGTGGATGACTACCTGAACAAGGAGTACCGTGGCCTGTTCTACAACATCACCTACAAGAAATACTTCAAGAATCCCAAGCGCATCCTCAGCCACCTCGAAGAGCGGGCCGACAGTGTCGGCAATGCTCTCTCCCCGTATGACGAACTGACGCGCAGGTACGCCGACCGTTACGGGTTCGACTGGCGCCTGGTGGTCTCACAGATGTACCAGGAGAGCCGTTTCGATGCCAAAGCCAAATCCTGGGTCGGCGCCCTGGGACTGATGCAGGTAATGCCCCGTACCGCCCGGGAGTTGGGTATCGAAAACCTGCCCAATCCCGAACAGGGGCTGCACGCGGGTGTGAAATACCTCGACTGGCTGCGCAAACGTTTCGAACCCGAACTCCCCATGGCCGACAGAACCTGGTTTGCCCTCGCCGCCTACAATGCCGGCATCGGCCACGTCCGCGATGCCAGGCAGCTCGCTGCAGAACAGGGCTGGGATCCAGACAAGTGGTTCGGCCATACGGAAAAGGCGATGCTGCTGCTGGCCAACAGGAAATACGCGAGGAAAGCCAAACATGGTTATGTACGTGGCGAAGAGCCGGTCAACTATGTACGGCAGATCCGCGCTCGCTATCTCGCCTACATCAAAGTCAAAATACAACGTATATAAGCTAGGCAGTGGCGGAAATGTGCCAGGCTCGGGCCTAGTAAACCCTACTCCATTCCGGTTATTCGCCTACTGTGTCGCCTCCCCCTCTTTCGCTAGCCGCCACCTGCCAGGCAGTGTTAGCATGCGTCATAACTGGCTCACTATAAATGGGGAATCGCATGTTTTTCGGAGTTAGCCACATTGTCGTACCGGTAACGGATCTGGAAAATAGCGCCAGGATTTGGCGGGATGTAATCGGATTTGCAGAAGCCCACCGTGGTGAGGACTATGTCGATATGGATTCCGGCAATATGGCCATCCGTTTGATCAAGGTGCCGACCGTCGAATCAAACATTGCACTACGTCTGAGTGTTTACGATGTCGCAGCGGCCTATCAGCACCTGCTAGCCGGCGGAACCAGCCCACGTTATGCCCCGACACATACCCCTGATCTGGAGGAAATGGCTTGCGTGACGGATCCCGACGGGCACTCCATCGTACTGTGGCGACGCCTGACCGAAGACGAGTGGAATTTTGTTCCGGAACTGCCGAAACAGGGCGAGTGGTATCCCGATGCCGAGGATTTGCTGCAACGCCTGCTTGGCCATGTTCCGGCCCTGTTCCGTATGCTCGCCCGCCGCAAGGTAACCCGCGTAGTGGAGGAGCTTGCCAAGGAAGACAACAGTCCAGTTACCCGCGAGCATGTGATCAAGGGCTATATCACCTCATCCGCCAAGGTCACCCGTTCACGCCTGATTGAGCCCTTGCGCGCCGAAGGGATCAACCCGGACGATTACCAGGAAGAGTTCGACTACGAATAACAGGGGAGACCACCGCGGTGTCTTCTGATGAATGCACCCTCCTGTCCGACACTCACGCTTTCCCAAGCAGCAACACCCATCCACATCCGGGCGGACTTGCACCGCCCCCGTTGACTCAACTCAAGACTAGATGCACCGCCTGTTTTCTTACGACCAGATGCGTAAGCAGCATGCTGGCGAGGACGCCAGCCGAAAACAGATAAAGCCCGCCATGCACCTCCACCGAGGCGATAGCGCCAAGCTTTACAGTCATGATCAGCATGGCCACCACGAAAACATCAAGCATCGACCATTTACCGAGAATCATCAGCAAAGCGCTGTAACGACGCCGTGTGCGATCTTCAAGAAAGCGATTGTTAATCAACCGGAACAGCACGGACATCTTGTACATGGGCAACATGATGCTGAACAGAAAGACCAAAGCGAACAGTACCGGCTCGCCTGCCGCGAGCAGATGAAAGATACCGGAAAACAGCGAAAAAGTGTCGTCAAAGAAAAAGAATTTGCTGAAGGTAAAAAACGGGAGAGCGGCGCCGACGCCAAGCATAGTCGCTGCAGCAAACCACCCAAGCTGGTAAAACATGTTCTTCTCAAAATTCACACAGTACCCCGTACCACAAACAGCTCAACGAATTTACACTATACCAATGGCCTGGTTTATGCCCACCATCACCTTTCCGTAATATCCTCAACGTGGCCGACGAGCACAAATCAACGCGATGCAACATCAAGCTTATGCCAGGGCAGGCGCAGCCTATAATTTACGGCCAACCTGGGGTGGCTGATAGCGTGTGATGTCGACCTCTGCCGGTAATGCTGCCATGCCTTGCAAAGCATCGACAAATCGCACCACATGCCAGGGTATCAGCAGTGAGCCCTTGGAGCCGAAACCGTTAAAGATACCCAGTTGCGGCCATTGCGGGTGCAGCCCGATAAAGGGCTGTTTGTCGAGCGTATTGGGGCGTACACCCGCCCGGTGATCTGTGACACGATAATCCGGCACCGGATCCAGCAGCTGCGGCAGGGCAGCGAGCAGTTCATTGCGTCCCGCATCGGTCGGTTGTTCGTCGAGCTGTGTGCGCTCATAGGTTGCGCCAAGACGGTAACGCCCTTCACCACGGGGCAACAGCCATTTCCCGGCATTTACAATGGCATCAGGCAGCGGTGCTGCAATCTCCATACTGATAATTTCGCCCTTGGCAGGCTGGAACGGCAGCCAGTCGAACCAGGGGTTGTGCTGTGCCCTGTAACCTTCACAAAAGATCACCCGGTGGCATCGCAGCTCCTGATAGCGTACACCTTCACCGTCCGGCAGGATTGTGCCGTAATCCAGGCACTGGTGGCGATAGTGACCGTTCGCTATCAGGTACTCGCGCACCCCCTCCAGCAGTGCGTTGGTATCAAGATAACCGGTCTGTGTTTGAATGAATCCTCCCAGCGGTGCGACGAAAGGCGGTTGCAACGCCGCAGGCATTAGCCGTTCACCAAGGTAGATGCGATACGTCGGATCGACGCTGCGCCGCTCCCACGCCTCCTGCTCACGCTCAGCACGAAACAGCCGCCACATCGTTTTTTCCACCAACAAGGGACGACTAAAAACACCCTCAAGCCTTCGGTAGAGTTCACGGGCCAGCGGCAGGCATTCATCCACCCCTGCAGTCTTGACCAACCGCTGACCGGTAACCGGATTGAGCAGGCCGGCAGCAGCGAGGGAAGCGGCGCTCCGATGGCCGTCATCCACCACCAGCACCCGCTCGCCCCGCTCGAGCAGCTCCCAAGCCAGCAGGCTGCCCGCCAGGCCTTGGCCGATAATGAGGGTGTCGAAGTCGAAGTGGTTGGTCATTTGCTAACGGTCGTTTGTGTCGCTATCGCGACGTGTGATTGAATGCGGGGTCTCGCCCCCCGCGACGGGCGCATGGATGCGCAGGAGCGACCTCTTTGGTTACTTTCTCTTGGCCGCGCAAGGCCAATTCGTCGGGAGCGAATTGGAACAGCCGAAGCCTGGCCCGTAGGGCGAAGTCCAGAGATGGACTTCGTAAAAAGTGACCTGCGCGCGGGGCAGCCCCCCCGCATCAAATCCAATCCGTCGCGATAGCGACAGATCCGCTACCACGGTATCACACTCCCATCAAAACGATAAAACCGCCCCGTATCATCCAACCGAAAACTCTCCACCAATTTGCGCATCCGGGTAACACTGGTATGGGTGGTCAGGGTCGCTCCAGGCCCACCCATCCGCGTCTGCACCCAGCCGGGATGTAACAACAGCACGCCTATACCTCGCGGTTGCAAGGCCAGTGACAACCCCTTCATCGCCGCATTGAGCGCCGCCTTGCTTGAGCGGTAGGCATAGGAGCCAGGAGAGCCGATCTCGGCAATGCTGCCCATATGACTGGTTATCGCCACCACCAGGCGCCGCTCACTCTGCGCTATATGTTCGGTAAAGGCAGCGCTTACCCGCATCGGGCCAAGACTGTTGACACGAAAGGTCTCTTCCCAATGCCCATAATCGATATTACGCAGTTCCTCATCTTGGTACTTCTCAAAGTAGACCCCGGCGTTGTTAAGCAGGATATCGATGGGCTCGCCCGCCAGCTCACGGGAAAGTGCGGTGATCTCCTCACCCCGGGTGACATCCAGGCGATGCACCGTAAGATTATGATGGGTAGCAGCATACTGTTGCAGCGCTTCGGCCTGCTCGGGGTGGCGACAGCTTGCATAGACTCGCCAGCCGGCTACGCCATACTGCCTGGCCCACTCCAGACCGAGTCCGCGATTACTGCCTGTAATCAGGATCGATGCCATACACGCCTTTCCCTTGATGCCAAAAACAGTTGTGCCCTACCGAGCAACGCTCTCCCTTGATGTGTAGCAGAAAACAGCATGAACCGCCGCAGGTAGATCACCTTTTCACTGCAGCGAGTAGCACCTCCACCACTCCACACCATGCCGCTGCCAGGTTTTCGGGTAGGTAGCCCCCACCACCCAGCGCCAGCAACCGGCCGTGGCAACTCTCCGCCGCGATATCACACAGGCGCCCGGCCACCATACGGTGGGTGGCATCACTGTAGGCAAGATGGGTCAGGGGATCATCGGCCAGGCTGTCGGCTCCGCACTGCAGGATAATAAATTCCGGCCGGATCCGGCGGATGAAATCCTCCGCCACTGCCCAGCTATCCCTAAACTCACTATCCTTCGCCCCGGGCGGCATCGGAATGTTGAGTTTGCTCCCCTTCGCCGCGCCACTGCCCGTCTCACCGGAATCGCCTGTGCCTGGGTAGAGAAAGCGCCCATCTTCATGGAAATCCACGATAAACAGCTCCGGGTCATCGGCAAAAGCGTAGTAAACACCATCGCCGTGATGCGCATCGATATCCACATAGGCAATACGTTGCACGCCGTACTTATGACGCAACCCCGCGATGGCCACGCCGCAGTCATTGAACACGCAAAACCCGGCCGCGGCTCCACGACGGGCATGGTGCAGTCCGGCGATCGGCACAAAGGCATTGTCGCAGTCACCGCTCATGATCCGCGCAATCGCATCAAGCACACTGCCAACCACGGTGGCTGCTGCCTCATACACCCCCTTAAACGAAGGGGTGTCTCCGTCATCGAGATACCCCTCACCGGCTTCGGACAAGCGCTCTATCCACGCGACATAATCATGCGTATGGAACAATTCAAGCTGTTTCTTGCTGGCCTGTACCGGCGGCTGTTGACACAGACGGTGTAGCAAGCAACGTCGCTGCAATTCTTTAACAAACGCGTCATAACGCAAGGGGCCGAACGGATGCGATGGCCCGAAATGGTATGCGGCCAAAGCTTCGCCAAGATAGATGCAGCTTCCCATACTTCCCAGCATAGGCTCTGAGGATAGTCCATACCACGCTCGACCATAGCTGCGCGGACAACCTGCCCCAGGCGCCTCAACGTCTGCAGGTCACCCGTTTGCCGAGACGAAGCCGCGGCCAAGGACATCTCATTCTCAGCTACGCTGTTGAAGGCGCTTTCACAGGGTGATCGTCCCGCTTGCTCTGCAGGCACTGCTCAATAAGCTCGGGACTCAGGAGATCGGACTGGGCGCGGTGAACTGCACGGGACACTGAATGGGTAGACGCGTTCGAGGGCACGGCTGAGAAACAAAAAAATCCGGTGATCGCTTCGATCACCGGACTTTGATCCCATTTTCTGGGCAGTCAAGCCAGTTTTTTGGCTTAACCGATTCGGTATTGGCCTCAAAGAGGCCTTTTACCCTGCATCGAAATTATCGGGCATCACCCAGACGTGCATTCATGGTAGGTGCTTGCAACCAGCGTGCAATATCATCACCCAGCGTTTTCACGCAACGACCAAGGATAGAGCAGGTACCTTTATAGCCGGCAAATGCACCACCGCCGGAAACACGAGTACCCACGAAGCTACCGATCTTCTTACCGTTTTCCTTAAGGGTGCCGGTAACTGTTACCGATTTTGAACCAGACCAGGCACCCCCGCCCTGACCGTAGATTTGGCTGAATTCCAGCTCCAGCACCTTGCCGCTGGCTCGCTTTTGCTTTGCCTTCTTGCTATCACGAACTACGGCAATATCGTAGCCGCTGGCATAGGACTCAACGAACTCAGGCAGCTGTTTATCGATAATGCACTCGCGCTTCACTGCAAGAGGTGCGCCGGAGTTTGCCGCGTAGGGAACGGCATTGGCAATGATAACCGGGTTTTTCATCGCTGAGGCGCTTAGGGTCTGCTTGGTCGGGGTTGATGCACCGCAACCGAGCAGTACGGCAATCGTAGCTACAGAAATAAATATCATTCGTAACATTTTCATAACAGCTCCTTAAATCCTTATTGTCGAGTAAAAATGGCCGCACAGATTATTACGTGAGCAAGCATCATCTACGGCTAAGGTTGATATCTTGCCCCCGAACACTGCAAACATCAACACTATACCTCACAGGTGCCTCCGCCCGGGCCAAGGCGCCCAGCCACGACCGAAGCTAGAAGGAGAAATGTGCGACAGTTCTCAGATTTTAAACGTCAGACTCCATACTTTATCACTACACCGTAGTATCCATAGTTAGCCACACGGCCAGGCCCTAGCCTTTATGACGAAACAGGACATGACATCCTATCTATTCACCAGCCGATTTAAGGTCGAGACAAGGCTGGAACTTTTTGACAAGTATTACTTGGCTGTCAGCGAAAAGAGGCAGAGGGGAACACGCGATTTCAAGGTGGAACTGGCGATCCTCAACCCAGAGGTACGGCACGTGAAAGAGTATGGCATTCACTGGCTGGGAGCAGCCGGCATCGCCTCACTGGCCGCCCTCTATTTCCTCAATGTCTTTTTAAGCGCTCCAAACGACAATACCCTATACATCTTGCTTGGTGCGGGTACCGGAGCTGCTTTGCTGGCGGTGCTCTTCATCGCCCTGTTCGTACTGTCCATAAAGCGAAAATGGGTGCTGGAAACGCGCATCGCGCTCCACCCCCTAATAGAAATCCCCTACCACAAAAGAGGCAGAAAACGATCCGAACAATTCGTAACACTGTTACAAGGCGCGATTGAACAGAACATTACCGAGAAAGGCTATAATAACGAACACCTGTTTGCCGGAGAGATACGTATGCTGAGGCGGCTAGCAAAAAACCGTATTCTGACCAGCAACAGCTATGACCGTGCCAAAAAGCAGATGCTGCAAAACGGAAACATGGGGTTTGCTTCATAAGCAGGAAAAGTCACCAATCGTTAAAGGTTGTTCCTTTAATCACTAACAACCGGCATCCCTGATTTTCTGACTCATGACGAGACCACCCCACACAACGCATGAGACGAGACAAATCTAGCGCCATAATAACAACATCGGCCAGCTAAGCCTCACTAAAGGCAACTCCGGTACCGCCAAGACCACAGTAACCTCCTGGATTCTTTGCCAAATATTGCTGGTGGTACTCCTCAGCATAGTAAAATGGAGGCGCCGGAAGAACTTCGGTTGTGATCTCGCCATGATTTGCAGCCAAGAGCATAGCTTGATACTGCTCCCTGGAGGCTAACGCGGCATCCTGCTGAGCCTCGGTGTAGTAATAAATGCCGGAACGATACTGGGTACCGATATCATTACCCTGACGCATGCCTTGAGTCGGGTCATGCGACTCCCAGAAGAGTCTCAACAACTTTTCATAGCCGATATGGGTCGGATCGAACACCAGCCTGACCACCTCATTATGGCCAGTCATGCCGCTGCAGACCTCCTCATACGCTGGGTTCGGTGTATACCCCGCCGCGTAGCCTACCATGGTGGAATACACACCAGACTGCTGCCAGAACCTGCGCTCGGCACCCCAGAAGCAGCCCATTCCGAACATGGCAAGCTGCAACCCCTCGGGAAAGGGCGGCTTGAGCCGATGCCGGTTGACAAAATGCCATTCTGGCACAGACATCGCCTCCTCACGCCCAGGCAAGGCTTCACCCGGCAATGGCATATCTGTTTTTTTCTGCGCAAAAAACATACGAGCACCTTAAATTGGACCCTTGCGATATTGAACCCTCGCGATAGAGGGATAAATCTAGCAGATGCACGACAAAGAAAAAGCCGGCGTCGAGCTCTGACAGAGAAGGGACCGGCGACGCCGATCCCATGAATGGTTTACTCGGCCGCGTCAGTGTCGCCCTACTCTGTGGCAGGTGCAGCATCTGGCGCTTGCTCAGTTGCTGGCTCCATTGTCGGCACCTCCTCTGTCATCGGTGTTTCTTCCATTACCGGCTGCTCGCCGATCGCCGTGCCGGCATCCTCAATCATGCCATAGGTAAAGGTCTTCTCGGCAACAACCTCACCAGAACCGTCAACGACCTGCACCACCCAGTCGCCGATCCACTCCGGCAACATCTGCTTGCTCGACCAGACGCGCCACCGGGGACCACCAACATTAAAACTAACCTCTGCCATCTGCTCACTACCGAGCATCCAACGATGCAAGATGGTCTGTCCCTCCATGTTGCGCAGCTCGGTGAAGAACAACACCGTCTCTTCAGGAAGCGGGACAACCTCCAGATCATTGACCGGCTCACGGTCGATCACCTCGGTGGTGATGATACTGCGAGCGACTTCGGCATGTGCCAGCGGCATTGCCACCAATGTGGCCAGGCAAATCAACATCACTGCCCAGTATTTGTTCATTGCAGTCTCCTCAAAGTCTCAGTTGAAACAGTGCAGAACAGGAACCTCCCTGTACACTTCCCGGCACGTCATTGAAAGATAGCCATCGTCCACCGAGGACACCAGTCACATTTGCGCTATTTCACCTCAAGGATTTGCCGTGCCATTTCCGTGAGCGGTACCAGATCCGCCCGGCTGACATCACTCAATGTGTGATGACCCATGGCGTGAAGATAGTCGGCAATCATCTTCCCGCAACCATGGAAAAGATTGGCCACCCTTTCTGCAGCGAGATCCGCATCGATGCGCGCCCGCAACTCGGGATTTTGCGTGGTCACGCCGGTGGGGCAATGATCGGTATTGCAGGCACGATAATACTCACAACCCAAGGCGAATAAAGCGGCGGTGGCCAGACCACAGGCATCGGCCCCCAGGGCGATCGCCTTCATGATATCCGACGGGGTCCGGATGCCGCCGGTGGCAAGCAGCGAGACGTGGCGTCCGCCAGCGGTGTGATGGACATCGACCAGAGCGCGCGCCACCGGCAGGGCCATGACCAGCGGTACGCCGAAGTGATCGCGGATATGCAGGGGCGCAGCGCCCGTGCCGCCGCCGAAGCCGTCGATTGTGATGAAATCCGGCTGCAGCGAGAGGGCCGCTGCCGTATCCTCTGCCACATGGTTGGCGGCAAACTTGATCCCTACCGGCTTGTCGGGAAAATGCACCCGCAGCCAGGCGATGCGCTCGTCCAGCGCCTCCAAATCGGGGATATCGGGAAACCGCGCCGGGGAGCAGGCGGCCTTGCCGGGTTCGATGCCCCGCACGCGGGCGATCTCCGCCGTGACCTTGTTTCCCGGCAACTCACCGCCAAGCCCTGGCTTGGCCGACTGCCCGAGCTTGATCTCGAAGGCATCGGCCCGGGCCATCGCCTCCTCTTGCCAGCCAAAATAGCCGCTAGCCATCTCCAGCACATAGTGGCGGGCCAGCTCCCGCTCCTCCGGCAACATCCCACCCTCTCCGGAACAGATCATGGTATCGGCCCGCGCCGAGCCGCGGGCAAGCCCCAGCTTGGCCTCTTTGGAGAGGGCGCCGAATGACATGTGGGAGACATAGGCGGGCAGCGAGAGTCGCAACGGTTTTCCAGCATCGCGGCCGAGTATCACCGCGGTGTCGACCGGTTCCTCCTCCAGTAGCGGCAACCGGGCCAACTGCGCCGCGCGCAGATGAAAATGACTTGTATCAGGCACCGGTCCGGGGGCGGGCGGCTCCGCCCCCATGGCCCCCACATCCGGGGCCATGCCCTTGGCGAGGTGCCGGATCTCTTTTTTGCCGCGGGCATCGCTGGCCCAGCGGCGCCAGCGCCCCTGATAACCGCTGAAGCTGGCCGGCGGCAGGGGCGGCACCGCAGCGGCATCCAGCTCCACCCGGCCGGCGTTCAGACGCACCGGGTAGGTGGCGATCCGGTCATTGGGATTGTAAGGGGAGATACCGGTGGCCAGATCGAAATTCCAGCCGTGTAACGGGCAGATGGCCTCGCCGTTTTCCATCCGCCCGAGAGAGAGCTGCCCTTCATGGTGGGGGCAGCGATCATCGAGAGCAAAGACCTCCCCCCGGTAGAGGAACAGGGCGACGGGGCGGCCGTTCAGCCAGACCTCGTGTCCCTGCCCTTCCGCCAGCTCAGCGACATCACAAACGCCACGCCAATCACTCATCCTTACCTCCTCCATGCGCTTCAGACCTTCCTGTCAGCAACCGGCTCACCCGAACAGTGTGGCACGAGGGGTGGCCGATGAAAAACGTCTACCACCACGCACAAAGCATAACGGTCCCCTCTACCTGAGAGGATGCTTTATTCAAAGTTCAAAGGAAAAGATTATTATTCCCACGCGCCGCGTGGGAACGCCACCTGCGACGATCCGTGTCGTGAATATAGGCTATCGAATGCCCAGCGCAATTTAGCGTGACGGCACGTTGAGCATCGCGTTGAGCAACTGGATAGAGGGTTCGTCCTTGCCGATCTCCTCTACTGGAGTCCAGGACATGTCATTCTCCAGCCGGAAGGAACCGACGAATTCATGCGGCGGTTTACCACCCCACTCATCAGGAGAGAGCATGGAAAAATAAAAGGCTTCTTCGCTCCGTTTGTACAGATGGTAGGTCTTGCCCGGCTGCCGCTTGAATTGGCACTGCGCCCGGTGCAGCTGCTGGTCGCGGGCGGAGGATTCCAGGATCGTCCGGGCCTCCTGCTGCAGCGCCTTCATCTGTTCGGCGATCACCTTGAGCTTGGCATGCACCACATTGCCCAGCATCTGGTCGGCCTCCTCGATCTGGCGGGCCAGATCAACCAACTCGGAGGCGGGGGCCATGCGGCTGATTGGATAGGGCGCGGCGTGATCTGCCCCCTGGTGGTTATCGCCGCTGTATTTTTTCATACCTTTATCGGACATGGTTGCGGATTGTTGCTATGCGTTCTTTGACAGTTGGCATTGTAGCGCATCAGGGCGTGAGGAGAAGGGTGAACCTACGTTTTGCGGTGCCAGATCCGCTCCCCATCGCGAAGCACCTCCCTGACCCGGTGATAGGGAATGTGATGCACCCCCCCATCCCGATCGATCAAGGTAAAACCGAAGTGGTCCTCTTCGGAGAAGCTCAACTCGACAAAAGGCACCTGGAGGTTTTCGCCCGTTTGGCGGTCATAGTAACTAATGACGAACTCCGCCTTGCCGAAGTCGCGGTCCCAGCGGATGCGGTTCAACAGTTCATGGATGGGGATCATCGGACGGCTCCCTCTAGCAGACCGCGATGCGCCAGCGATCCGGTGCCAGTTCCGTCATGCTTATGGCCATGGGAAGAAACCGGCGGAGGACCTCGATATTGGTCGGCGTGTGGCGCTCCGGTGTCACGGTGACAAACGCCCCGCCACCGGCCAATGCCAGGGGCAGCAGCAGCTGATCGGCCAGATACGGGCCTACCGGAACACCGGCATCAAGATAGCGCCGCGCCTGCTGGACCACACCTTCGGCCACGGCCTCAGCGGGCAAACCACGCTGGCCAGTCCCGCTAAAGACCTCGGTACAGGCCTCACTCTCAACGGTCACCTGCAGAGTATTTCCTGGACAATGCGCTCCGGTTTCATGGCGCACAGACAACGCTTCGGGTTCCAGTCCAAGCCTCTCGGCCACCACTTTCAACTCACGCTCGGCGATATGTTCCGGCAGGCGCGATAGGGTGGCCTCGGCACTGATCTGGCGGATTGCACCGCGCTCCTCCAGAAACAACGGCTGTAGCGTTGCACAAGGATGGATGTTTGCCCTTACCTCCCCGGCGCCGACTGGATAGTAACCAGGGCGCATCAGCGTGAACTCCACCTGGGCTCCCATTTCTCCCAGCAACGGCAGGAAAGCCTTTTGCATGAATTCAAAACTTGGCGCCAGCGGGTTGTGGGTACCGCCGTTCAGTACGATGTGGGAGGGTGCATTAGCCCTCAGCAACGGCAGAATCAGGGTCTGGAACACCAGGGTCGTGCTGCCGGCACTGCCGATATCGAAACAGTAATCACCGCCGGCAATCCCCCTAGGGACAAAGCTCAGCTCGGTAGAGTCCAGCTCAGCCCCCTTGGTCTCTGCCCCGCCAATCACAGTCGCCGCACGGACCGCAGCCAGGTGCTGTCGCTGCAAACCCGGCTTGCGGCGACGCACACGGATATTGATGAGTCGGAAGGGTCTTTGCAGACAGAGCGAGAGTGTTAGTGCAGTGCGCAGGATCTGCCCACCGCCTTCGCCCATCGAACCATCGATCACCAACACACACTTTGCCTCCAGTGTTTCACCCCTGGCATTTTTTTCGTGATCACCAGACATGAACATCAATCCAGTTTGAGCAATGGAAAACGCCGCAATGCATCTCGGCTCCACAGTGACAGGCCGGCACGTTGCGCGACCGTATCAACAGCAAGGATCCAGTCCGGATCGTCAAAATCGACCACAGCCTCCTTGCCTTGTCGAGATAACTCTTCGATCACAAAATGATCGAGAAAGCGCTCCTCATCCAGGCTCGAAAGTTTGCCCTTGAAACCGCGTCTGTGCATGCGCACATGAAAGCGACTGCCGGCCAGCTTCCCCAGCCAGTCGCGCACCGCATCGACCGCCTTGAGCTCAAACTCCTCCGCGGTTTGGTAGCGAAAAGTTTCGGTTACCGGCAGCACTCGCGCCAGACTGGCGGCGGCCTCGGGAAAGGCTGCAACATGGTGCTCAAGCCGGACAAGAAAATCCTGCGGCTGCTCCACCCGCATCACCAGCACATTGTAGAAACCGGTATCGTGCAGCTCCCCCATGGGGGCGAGGAAGGCCCGTGCATGGCGGTAGCGGTGTTCGTGAGTGGTCACTACAACGTTCCAGTCCAGCATCATGCCTCCCGGGTATTTCCCTCAGTATAGCCACCATCGTCCTCGGCTTTATCTGCTAACCTTGCAGGAATCAGTAAGAGCCTGAGACTATGTTTCGCAAGGATCTGATCACTCGGTTACAACACCACCCAACCAGCCTACATGAGCTGTCGGAAATGCTGGAGGAGCCGGTCAAGGAAGTGGAGGCGGATCTGCAACACCTGCTGAGGAGCCTTCGCCATGAGCCATGGCGGACGGTCATTACCCCTGCCCGCTGCAACAAGTACGGTTTTGTCTTCAACAAGGAGAAGTTACACAAGCAGGGAAAATGCCCACGCTGCAAGGGCACATGGATCAGCGGACCGCGCATCATGATTGAGGAACGCTGATGAAGGAAAAACCACCCCCCAGGACGCTGCAGGTGGAGTGCTACAGCGGCCACCGCGCCGATGAATCACCGCAGCGCTTCACCCTTGCCGGACGGGAGATCACAGTGGAGGCGATCCTGGATCGCTGGATCGACCCGGCGCACCGCTACTTCAAGCTGCGCGGTGGTGACGGCGGGATCTACATCTTGCGCCACGACAGCGCGACCGACAGCTGGGAGCTGGTCCTCTACGACAGCGGGCAGCGCGATGACACCCGCCTCTCCTCCACCTGATTACCACTCAGGTGCTACGCGGCAAGGGCTTAAGCTGGCCGGCCCCGCGGAGACCGTAGCGATGCCGCTTGAAGGCGGATGCATCTCAACTAGAGTTAATTCAGGTTTGCTGCCGATGCGAGGCATCCAGGCCAAACCCCTTCCGGTGGCAACCCAGGAGGCAATCCGCATGGCTACCGAATCCGACCCTATCATTGGTAACTGGTACCGTCATCTGGACAAGGGCCAATGCTTCCAGATCGTCGCCCTTGATGACGACAACGCCACGGTGGAACTGCAGCACTTTGACGGTGATCTTGAGGAGGTTGAGCTGGACACCTGGTATACCCTTGAGATTGAACTTTGCGATGAGCCGGAAAATTGGAGCGGGCCTATCGACATCGGTGAGACTGATGATTACGGCACCGAGATCACCGATACCACTCCGGAGCAGTGGAACGAGCCACTGCAAGAGACACGCGTCTGACCGTCCGGAGATTCATCACGGCCGCCCGCGGTGATGCCATGGCGTCACCATCCTTATTTTCCCGGAGCACAGCCCTGGACATCACCCTCTATTACGTTCACGACCCCATGTGCAGCTGGTGCTGGGCATTACGACCGCAGTGGCAGCGCTTGGTCCTACAACTTCCGAGCGATCTCCGCATAGTCAAGCTTCTCGGCGGACTGGCACCGGACACCGACGAGACGATGCCCAGCGAAATGCGCGAACGGCTGCAAGCAACCTGGCAACGCATTGAGCAAACGGTCCCCGGCACCCGTTTCAACTTCGCCTTCTGGACCAGCACCACACCTCGACGAGCTTCTTACCCGGCCTGCCGCGCCGTGATCGCGGCACGAGCACAAGGCGAGGGATGGGGTGAAGCGATGTTGGAGGCCATCCAGCGTGCCTACTACCTGCAGGCACGCAACCCCTCAAACACCAATACACTGGTATCACTGGCTGCCGAGATAGGGCTGGATGTTGATGCTTTCAGCTGTGCATTAAAAGCACCCGCGACACAGGCCCTGTTGCAGCAAGAGATGGCCCAGGCCAAGGCACTGAGCGTCGACAGCTATCCCAGCCTGGTACTGGCAGTCAACGGCTCGCACTGGCTCGTATCCATCGACTACAACAGCGCCGAGAATATGCGCGAGACCATCGAGTGGCTGCTGCACGAGGCTATTGCCACAACCAGCTAAGGCCTGACAAGCGCATCTTGTACTGGCAGAACACGACTTATCCTGTGACAATCTGTCATTACCACTAACAACAGGGCCATGCCATGTCCCGACCGCTGCTCTACATCCATGGCTTTGCCAGTTCCGCCCACTCTACCAAGGCACAGGTGTTACGCCACCATTTTGACGCGCTTTATGCTCCCTCCCTCAGCCACATCCCCGACCTGGCGGTAGAGACCCTGGAGGAGTTCATCCGTGCCCTGCCCGAGACGCCACTGCTACTCGGCAGTTCTCTCGGCGGCTATTATGCGCTCTACCTGTCGCAGCGCATTGACCTGCCGGCGGTGCTGATCAACCCGGTAGTGAAAATAGTCTCTCCCCTGGAACAGGTACAGGGGATGAACCACCACTACTACGACGGCTCGCAGTTTGAGTTTACCGCTACCCACCTTGAATCATTGCGGCAATTCGCCTGCCCCAGCGCACGCACAGAAAAACTGCTGCTAATGGTACAGCTCGGGGATAAACTCATCGATCATCGCAGCACCATCGACTTCCTGCCCGGCGCCCGCCTTGAAGTCGAGGAAGGAGGTAACCACGCCTATGAACATTTTGAGTCGAAGATGGAGTTGATCCGCCGCTTTGCAGAGGAGATCCGTGATTAGGCATTAAAACCAGTCAGCGGCAGAGGCGAGCCCCCCCTGTTCACGATAGTGCTCGAGAATCTTCCGAAATACCTCACGCAGCGCCGTCATTGCCTCAGCCTTTCCTGACAGGCCATGCGCCCCGGCCAGCGCCTTCCACCCTCGACGCTGCAGCACCTTTTCGATAATCAGGGCGCGTTGCGTCGGGTTCAGCGCCACCTCGCTCGCCAGCGCCGTGGGCGCCAACCGCCAGAGTGCCGACAAACAGACCTCATAACCTCGCAGCGCCTCACCAAACGAACTCACATCCCCCCAGTCTTGCTGACTAAGTGATAACGCCGTTGGCGACAATTGCTGAAACAGGCGGCTAACCAGCGCAGCATCGAGATCGGCCAGCGGTTCACCGAGCAACAGCGGCAGCTGTTCGAACAGGCGTAGCTGCAGCGCCTCGAACAACATCTCGCCCGCCGGGCTCAGCGGCCCCATAACCATCGCCGCATGGGTGCCGCTAGAGGCCTCACGCGTCATCCCGACACGCACTGGCAACAATCCACCACGCTGCCAGAAAACCAGCAACTCTTCGCTGGCGCCGAAGCTGGCGCCCAGGTAGTCCGCCCCGGACTGCTTCGCCTGCCCCTGCAACTGCTGCAGCAACAGCTGACCGAGTCCGCGCCCCTGTAGTGCCGGATGGACGGCAATACGGATCACCCTATCGGCAAGTAAGGTTGGCGCTTCAGAAAAACCGGCATGTACCGCCAAGGACTGCGGCATCAGATGGCCGTGGGCGCGTCGTCGACCGGCATAGATCTCCTGCGCCAGATCGGCGGACAGGCCACCTTCACGCGCCACCAGTGCTGTGGCGACCACGTGCTTACCATGACGCAGGGTGTACACCCGCAGATTGGGCCCATCAAGTAAGGAGCGAAGATCGTCGGGACTGGTACGGTAGTGGGCCAGCACCAACAGGCCGAACAGTTCGACAAGCGTCTGCTCATCGTGCAACAGGGCGTCGCGGTCGAGTTGCTCGAAAACACACTCCTGCGGTGTCACATTGGCCACCTCGGCATCAGCAGCAGGCTCCGCATCAAGCATCAGGGCACGGAAGGTGAAACGCTCCAGCGGATCCCCTTCGGCCCAGCGCACTGGCTGCTCCAGACGCAGCAGGTGCCAGCCCGGTGTGCGCGCATCGAGCACGCGGAAAAAACGCACCGCAAAGCCCCGTCCAGTTCCTTCATATCCGTGAATGGTGCTGGCAAAAACGATGCGCGAATAATCCGCCAGCATTCGTTCCAGTAGTGCGGTCGGGATCGCAGCGGCCTCATCTACCAGCAGCAACGACGCCTGACGTGGCTGCAAGGTCAAGGCATCCGGCGGCACAAATTCAATGCACCTTCCCCGCCACTGCAACACTCCGTTAGAGCGCTCGGCACCGGGCAGACATCGCTCAGCATGGATAAACACCTGCTCAACCGCGGCCCGTCGCGGCGCCGTGATCAGGATCTGTGGCACCCCCTCCTGCAACAGGTGCGCGGCGGCAATACCCAGCACCGCGCTTTTGCCACGCCCACGATCAGAGGTCAGCACCAGTGGCCGACGGCGGTGACCCTGCGCCACTCGCGTGATTGCCTCAAGGGCAAGGCGCTGCCCGACGGTGACGCCATCATCAAGCCACGGCTGACACCACCGCGTTCCCTCAGCGGCAGTGATATCGGGTAAGGGTTCTCCCTGCCGGAGCAGAAAGATACCCGGGCTGGTCTGCAGCGTCTTCGAAATAAAATGTAAAAAACGTCCACTGACCTCAGCGGGCTTAACGGGGGTTATAGCCAGGCGGGCATGCTCCGGATCGTCATAATCGCACCAGCGTTCGAGTGGCGGTGCAAGCAGTAAAAACAGCCCACCAGCGCGCAATGCACCGACTACTGCACCGAACATTTCAGCGTCGAAGCCGGCATAGGCATCGAGCACTACACCATCAATTTCCTGCCCCAGCTGGCGACGCGCCTCGCCTCTCGCCAACACCTCGATTCCCTGAGGAATGACATCACCAAGCCATAACACTCTCGACAGGGCCAACGGAGGCAGCACGCCCTGTACGAGTGTCAGGCCCCACTCGCGCTCGCCGCTCAACACCACAACAGCACGATGGCCCTGCATCGAGGCGTTAGCTATCAAGGTTCGAAGCAGCGCCATGAGCGCCGGAGGATTAATTACCGTGTTTGATGACATAAGCTCGAGTACCCGTATGAACAGCAGGAGCCTTTGCCCCAGCCAAAGGCATGCCCCAGTTTTGTACCTATTGTTACGGCAGCAACACGCTCATTGCTGCACAGCCAACAAGGCGTTCCATGGACAGGCTAGCGTATTATGCCATGCTGGAGAAAAACCAATGTCGCTGCAAAATCTACAACGGTGCCGTCGCCAACCCGACGCACACCTGCCCGACATTCAACTACACTGCTATAACCTTATATGCCCGGATGCCACTCTAACGATGAATCACATAACGAGTGACCTCGACACTACACTCGATTACCGTAAAGCGGAATTCGCCAATCCTGCAACGGAGTCTCGATTTCGCCAATGGTCACAAAAAGGTACCGTCACCCAGACGCGCCTGACACTCCTGATCACCCTCTCCCTGCTCATTGTCTACATTGTCAGTGACTATTTCATGCTCCGCGCCGACAACGGCTTTGTCTATTCACTTGTCATCCGCACGATTATCTTTATCGGCGGCCTGATCACCCTTGCGGTGATCAGCGTCACCCACAGTCCAGCGCTGTTTGACCGAATCATCTTCATTTTTCAGGCGCTCGCCGGCGGCCTCCTGCTATTCATATTTACGGTGCTGAAAACCGATATCGTCGCCGCCTCCCTAGCGGTGGTACTGGTCGCCATCTCCATGTACCTGCTGATGCCCAACCGCTTGATTGTGGCCAACCTGTTATCACTCTCGCTATCCGTCGGCTTCTTTATTCTAGCCGTTACCATCTATGATCTCGGTCAGTTATTACTGTTGCAGCTGGCCATGATCATGCTAGGCGCCAACCTAATCGGTGCGATTTTTTGTGCCCGGTTCCACCTCATCAAACGCAAGGAGTTTCTCGAACTGATGCGCGAACGTTCCGCGCGAGAGGCACTGCAAGAGGAGATCGCCAAACGACTCAAGCTGGAGAAAAAGCTACTGCACCAGACACGTACCGATGAGCTGACCGGAGCGACAAACCGCCGTTATTTCATGCAACTGGGCGAAGAGGAGATCAATCGCAGCCACCGGTACGGACGGCATATGTCACTGCTAATGCTCGACCTGGATCATTTCAAAGAGATCAATGATCAATACGGCCATAGTATCGGCGATGAGGCACTGGTGCGTTTCAGCCAGCTATGTCGCAGTACACTGCGCAAGCCCGATATCTTCGGTCGCCTCGGTGGCGAGGAGTTTGCCATCATCATACCGGAGGAGTCACTGGAGGGGGCGATGCGGACCGCCGAACGGCTGCGTTTGCGGGTTGAGGAGGACTTTGCCACTACCGACTACAAGCTCACTGTCAGCATAGGTGTCACTGAACTCGATATACAGGATTCAACCATCGGTGATCTACTCAGACGCGCAGACAACATGATGTATAAAGCCAAGCACCATGGACGAAACTGCGTAATCGCCTTCCCCCCATTGGCATCTCAAGAGTCAACCTCCTAAACCAACACAACGCAAGCAGCCTGACGCCACTTCTTGGAGTATCGGAGCTAAGGCTCCCACTACATTGCCACAGAAAATCACTCAGGCAAACACCACATCGAGAAACATCATCAGTGAGAACCCCGCCAACAGGGCGAAGGTGATATGACTGTGCGCGCTCCGACGATGGGTTTCGGGAATGATCTCATCAGAAATGACGAACATCATCGCCCCGGCCGCCATCCCGAGAAACAGCGACAGCAGTGGTTCGACAAGCCACACCGCCAGCCCCCCGAGCAGTCCGCCAACGGGTTCAACCAGACCACTGACCACCCCCACCCAAATAGCGGTGCTGCGTCGATAACCCACGCTCAGTAGCGCCACCGACACGGCCATCCCCTCGGGGATGTTCTGTAACCCGATCCCCAGCGCCAGGGTCATGCCCGCCGTGGTGTTCTCCTGCATCATCCCTACACCAACGGCGATACCCTCAGGCAGGTTGTGCAGTGTGATAGCAAACACAAACAACCAAATCCGCTTGATCCGTGCCGCCTCCGGCCCCTCTCGCCCAATGTGCAAGTGCTCATGTGGAACCAGATGCTGCAACAGCCAGAGAAATAATGCGCCCAGGGTGATCCCGGCGATAACAACAAGCAATCCCTCCACCTTGCCACCGAACGCCATCGTGCCATGGTCAATCCCGGGAAGAATGAGAGAAAAAAACGAGGCTGCCAGCATAATACCGGCAGCGGTGCTGAGCAGGATGTCCTCGGTCGTACGAGAGAGATGGCGGACAAACAGTACCGCCAGTGACCCCAGTGCGGTGGCCATGCCCGCGACAAAACTGGCCACCAACGCCATCCCTATCGGTGACTGGATCAGTGCCGTGATCAGCAACAGCATTGGCGCGCCCTCCTTACTTCCGTATCAATAAGGCTAGTGCATGGTGGTTGTGTGGGCGTGTGTATGTTGGAAATTCACCTCTGACGGCCAGGTACGCCACGCGACAGAAGTAGCCCAGCCATGAACGAAGGGAGGCGCAGCAGACATATCATGGGAGGATACCGGCTCTTACGTGCACCCCTCGCCTAGAAAAAAACGCCCGACGACGAAACCGACGGGCGCTTATTGAGCAGCAATGTCAGACGTCTTTAACCGTCCACTTTCAGCATATGCGCCTTGCCGAGGGACTTGATGGCGACAAAGCGGAGGAAATCCTCAACATTCTCATAATCCATCTTGACGATGTACTGGGCCAGGCCGTCGATCAGTTCACGGGTCTCGGCGATCTCTTCATGGCGGCGACCGCACCCTTTGCAGTGCGTGCCGTCCTCGGTGCAGTTGCTGCCGCCCTGACAGGGACTGAATTCCATCATTACCTCCAAAGGTGTTGTGCAAGGAATCTCCTGAAATGGCGCCATTTCACGTCATATCAAGTCCTTTACTACCACTCAGAATCCATGAGAAAAACAGTGTCTTTGGCAAACTTACACTCCCGGGGGCTATGCTGAAGCCATGAGCCATAAACCCGGAGTAAAGCGATCATGCTGTTCAAGCAACTCTTTGAGCCCGACTCAAGCACCTACACCTATCTCATCAGCTGCCCGGATACTGGGGTAACCGTGCTCATCGATCCGGTGCTCGATACCGTGGATCGCGATTTGGCGCTGCTGCAACAGTTGGGGCTGAAACTGAACTACACCATTGACACCCATGTGCATGCGGACCACCTGACCGGTGCATTGCGCCTGCGTGAACTCAGTGACAGCCGCATTGCCTATCCGGCGATGGTCGAGGCGGTATGCGTGGATATCGGCTTGCGCGAGGGAGAGAGCTTTCGCATCGGCAATCTCTCATTACAACCGCTATTCACACCGGGGCACACCGACCACCATCACGCCTACCTCATCGACAACGGCACACAGAAGATGCTGTTTAGCGGCGATGCCCTGCTCATCGACGCCTGTGGCCGCACCGACTTTCAATCGGGCGACGCTCGCGCTCTCTACCACAGCATTCACGAGAAATTCTTTACCCTCCCGGAGGAGACCCTGGTCTATCCCTGCCATGATTACGAGGGGCGCTTCATCTCCACTATCGCCCAGGAGAAGTCACGCAATCCGCGCCTCGGTCAGGGCAAACCGGAGGAGGAGTTCGTAGCCATTATGGAGAATATGGATCTACCCTATCCTCGCAAGATCGATTTTGCCGTTCCCGGTAACCAAAGGTGCGGAATCTGCCCGGAGACCATCCCCGAGGAGTACCGCAAACCCCTGTGCAAGCATGATCAGGGTTAATCTCACCATTCATATTCACTTAAGCCCTGCCCGTTATCATCCCGGTTCGATTCACTACCTCTGGCGCTCACTTACATGAGGCGTTTAACGCTTTTTCTAGCCATCTTTCCACTCACCTCCCTCACCTTGCCGGCATATAGCGATAGCTTAACGACCTCTACGTGGTTTCCAGAACCGCTTGGCAGGGGCGCAGCAGCCAGGCCGACCACGCTTGTACGAGTGTTGGCACTGGAGAGTATCGGTCCCGATCTTGAGGAATACCGTCTCTTCAGTGACCCTGGCGGTTTTATCACCACACTGGATGCTCTGGGCCGGGTCGGATATCAAGTCCATGGAGCAGGGCTCAGCGAGGGCGCATATCACACCCTGTTCGCGCAACTCGCCGATGAGTACGAAGTTATTCAGACTGACGGTGCGCGCACACAACAACGCTTCACAGATGATAATAAACCGACACGTTTGCGGGTGCGCGGGATGATCATGGTAAGAGACGGCCAGGCCACTCCCATGCGTATGCTTGAGGAGCCCTCCTACGATGGCTCACTTAAAGAGTGATTCCCGTCGGCTTTCTACCTCACACCGGGCGGCGGCGGATAGGTATTAGCCAGTCGATCCGGTACCTCATGCCGAAGCACCTGGTTGAGGGCGCCGTTTTCAATGACAAAACAGGCAAAGATCATAATGATGGTGGGCATCACCCCAATGCGCGTCAGTGCAACGGCAAGAAAGTGTGTCGGGCTATGGGGATCGAGCGAACGCTCCAGGGTCCAGCTAATCAGCAGAAAGAGCAAGGTCATGGCAAAGCCGATAGCCAGCAGCCGGTAATTGCGCAACGCCAGACGCCAATGCACATGTACGAACCAGGGGCCGCTTCGGGCCAAAGACAGGCTCCGAATCCAAGTGTAAAGAATAAACAGCAGTGACACCAAAATAGGCAGAACAATCCCCATCCGGCCAATACCGAGAAAGATCGCCATCGGTCCGAGCAACAGCAAGGTGCCAAGATTGACCATGAATAGCTCATGCGCCGCCTTTGCAGGCCTGATTAGTGTGTCATCGGTATCAACTACCATGGTTGCCTACCCTTAATCTGACTACCGCAATCTTAGCAGCATGGAATACCTTGCCACACCCGACCGCTCACATGCTGTTGGTCACATCAATCTTCAAAGCCGGGTTATATTCGCGGTGTTACCGCGAGCAAAATCAGCGCGACTTCACGACCCGGTTCCGCCCTAGCGCTTTTGCCCGGTAAAGCGCTTTGTCAGCTTGCGCAAGCAGCATCGCAAAGCTCTGGCCTGGCTGGAGCAAGGCGACACCGAAGGAAGCGGTCACCGGCGGCAGGGGCTGGCCACCGAATCCGTCTATCGATGCTGCGGAAACCATCTGGCGTAAGCGCTCGGCCGCCCCCATCACATCCTCATCCGCGACCTGCTGCAGGATCACCACAAACTCCTCACCACCAAAGCGCACGGCAAAATCCTCCGCACGCAGTGAACGGTTCAACGTCGCCCCAAGCACGCGCAACGCCTCATCACCGGCCAGGTGGCCATGGTTATCGTTGTAATCCTTGAAGTGATCCACATCCATCAGGATCAACCCCAGTGGAGTATTTGCGATCTGGGCCCGCTCAACCAGCCGACCGGCCATCTGTTCCAGCCAGAAACGGTTGGACAAACCCGTCAGGGGATCAATCAAGACCTTTTGCTCGAGCTGGCGTTGCACCAGCAGCGATTTGTCGAGCATATTGATGTCATTACGCAGACGTGAAGAGAGCAGGTAGAGCAGGTTTCTGGAGACCGAGTAGGAGGAGCTGATCAGGCGCCAGAATACATCGCGCCCGATCACGAGCAACGTGCTCGCCTCATCGGCAATGACATAGTTCACGGTCGGTTTCTCATCCAGTATAGACAACTCGCCGATGCACTCCCCGGGCTGGATCGTGCCACTCACCGTCCGCCCTTCCCGCATAAGAGAACCGTGTAGAAGGATATAAAGTGTGTCATTAAGTTGACCCGGCCTGAGTAACACCTCACCGGCCTGCAGTTCCTGCAGCTCGGTTGCCCCCTGCAGCCATTCGAGCGCATCCGGGATCTCACCCTGAAACAGCGGCAACATGGCCAGCGCCTCTGCACTCAGCTGCACAGGCACAACACCCCTGTCGACTTTCCCAATGCTATCACTCCGGACATCCAGCTACTCCTTCCTGCACGGTATTATTTTGTTATTCTTAGCACTCCACTCGGTTTTTATCTGTGGAGTCTGTCAGAAACCTGAAAAGCGGTTCCCGTACGCCATCATCATTCAAGCGCCCCGCAAAGGTCTTGTCCGGGACAGAGTCTGGCCACCTACCACACCACTCAGCGTCGCGTCAGGGTATAGACACGCTCAGTGATCTTGATGCCGCGAGGCCCCTCCGCCCCCTCCCAATTAGCCTTGAGCTCTACCATAAAATCATCGTCATAGAGCGCATGGACCTCCTCGTCGGTAACAGAGAACGGCGGTCCCTCCAGTGCCTCTGGCGGGTATTCCATGGTCACCAGCAGGATATGGGCACCGACCGGGAGCAATGAGGACATATGTCGCGCGTACGCCTGACGCATCGGCGATGGCAAGGCGATCAGCGAGGCACGGTCATACACAGCCCGTATCTCGCCCAAATCAGCCGGTGTCAGGGCAAAAAAGTCGCCGGCGAGAATTTGCAGCCCTTCCGTGGCGTAACGGGTAAAACAAGACTCCTCAGTAACCGTCGAAGGGAGATTATTCTCGCTAAAAAAGGCCTCGACCGCCTTGATGCTCAGTTCGTTACCCAAGACAGGGTGCCCCTGCTCATGCAACCAGAGCATATCCAGACTCTTGCCGCACAGTGGCACAAACACACTGTCGCCTGGTGGCAGGCCCAGTTCAGCCCAGTGCGTACTCAGGTAGCGATTGATCTCCGCCTGATGAAAACCAATCTGGTCCTGCTCCCAGCGCTCCAGCCAAAACTCGTGTTTCACAGAGGGTCTCCTCCTGTACTCAGGGTGTCTAACTCAAAGGTGCTTGAGATATGGTGTCGCAAGTCGCAAGTCGCAAGTCGCAAGTCGAGCAAGATTGCTCTCAACCACTCAAGGCTCAGCAATTCTGTCACCTTTGATGAGCGGCACCCTGCCCCCGATATGGGTGGTACCTCAGGCATATCGCCGCCGACACTTGCCACACGCTATTCAAAAGGACTCAGTGCGCGGTAGTAGTGGGTACGATACTCCTCCAGCAAGATCTCGCCCTGCATCTCCTCTACCCCTGCGGCTCTGAGCGCAAATCGCGCCAATTGCAGACTCGCTTCAAGGTTCTCTGAGGCGACGCCGGTGGCGCCTTTGGCCAGCAATTGCAGACATCGCGAATGACTATGGCCCCTGGCAAAAATCGGTAGCTGCGGGTGAAGGCGCCTAATATCAATGACCAACGCCTCGACCACGTCCGGGTTATCGACAGCGACCACCACAAGAGCCGCATCAGACACACCGGCACTCTCCAGCACCTCCGACTGCCTCGCATTGCCGTAAAAAACGGCAAAGCCTTTGTCCCTGCCCTGTTCGACCAGTTTGGGACGCATCTCAATGGCGACATAGGAAATACCAGCATCGCGCATCAGATTAGCGATACGCTGCCCCATACGGCCGAAACCCGCGATGATCACCTTTGGATTATCGTCCAGTTCGACGGTTCGCAGTGATGAGTCAACCTCCTCAATCTCACTAATAATGTCGGCGTCTTTGCGTTGGGGAAAACGGGCAGCAAGCAAAGGTGTAACAACCATACTCAGCGCCACGACCAGGATCGCCTCCTGGTAGAGCCGGGCATCAAAGAGCCCGGCATACAGCGCTGCACCAAACAGAACAAAACCGAACTCGCCGCTTTGTGCCAACAGCAGGGCCACCCTACGCGCGGCTAACGGTGAGGCACCGAACAGCCGTGCCACCCCCCAAAGCACAGCCGCCTTGATGGCAATCAGCGCCAGTAGTAGCAGAAGAATTCGCCCGGGAGAATCGATCATCACACCGAGGTCGACCATCATCCCGACACTCATGAAAAAAAGGCCCAGCAAAATGGCGCGAAACGGCAGGATATCGGCCATGATTTGGTGCCGAAACTCCGAGTCGGCAATCAGCAGGCCTGCCAGAAAGGCCCCCATGGCCATCGACATGCCGGCATGCTCAATAAGCACTGCCGTACCCAGCACCAGCAGCAGCCCGGTAGCAAGAAAGATCTCCTGCGTTCCGTGCAGAGCGACCTGATGTAAGGCGGGACGCAGAAGATAACGACCGATCAGGATCACCAGCACCACGCTGCCGAGCGACTCGACCAACGCCAGCCCCAGATCCCCCCCGAGTGAACTCTCCGGATTGGCCAGCATCGGCACCATCGCCAGAAGTGGGACCACAGCCAGATCCTGCAACAGCAAAATGGCAAAGGCGGCACGCCCATGCCCGGTTCCGAGCTCCTGACGCTCGGTGAGGATTTGCAGCACAAAAGCCGTCGAGGAGAGTGCCAGGCCCAGGCCTAGCAAGACAGCCACGGGAGGTTGCAGCCCCGACATCACGAGGGCAATAGTCAGCACCAGGCCAGTCACCATCACCTGCACACTGCCCATGCCAAACACCTGGCGACGCATCAGCCACAAACGGGCCGGTTTAAGCTCAATGCCAATGATGAACAGCAGGAAGACTACCCCCAACTCTGCCAGGCCGCTGACCTGTTCGACGTCGGTGATCAGTCCCAGCCCTCCCGGTCCGATAAACATTCCTGCTGCCAGAAAACCAAGCACACTTCCCAGGCGCAAGAACTGAAACACAGGAACGATCAATACTGCGGAACCGAGCAGGATTACGGTCTGGACCAAGCCGTCATTAAGCATGTTCGGGATCTCTGTAAGATTTAACCAGGAAACACACAGTTTACTTCCTCAATGGGTATTGCGCATTGTTTGATTGCCCAAGGTATCCCTGGGTATCCGTCACAGGAACTTCGGTACGCCTTGACCAGCAACTACCTCACCGATTGAAATCCTGCACATGGATTTTGTGAACGTTCTTACAAAGAAATTTCGAGCCATGGCTTCACTTTCAATTTCTTAAAGTTTCCTTAAGAAAAATCCGTGCTTTGTTCAAAAAGTGCCTACCAGTTCTATTTGTTTTCTGCAGTGGTTAACGGAATTTCGCACTGCAGACGCTAGACTGAGCATGTGTCAAATAAACACCTACGTAATAACAGAAAGAACAAGGAGCCCCCCATGAAAAACGTTATTAAATACTCAACCATTACCGCCCTGCTATTTGGCTTTACCCATGTGGCACTGGCCGAAAACCGTGTACCATCCGAACTGGAGGCAGCCATCTCACCCGACTACCGTAACGGTGACATGCAAATTTCAAACGGCGAAAAATTCGTATGGGTCAAGCGCATTGAAGGCCATGACAGTGACGGTAACACCCATGTCCTGTTCAATGACGACAAAGGTGCACTGGTTCGACTGGATAAGTTGGCTCAGGCTCACACACTGATCAATCCGTCACGTGTTGAAAAGAAAGGCTACTACAGTGAGCTTCAGCTGCAGCTTGGCGACAACTCGCTCACCCTCGACAAGGCGGGGATGACACAGCAGCCACTACCGACGAACATTGCCGGCAACATGACGTTACATGGCCAAGTCGAAGTGAAGAAGTTTGAAGTGAGCTCAAACGGACTCTCCCTGAAGCGGCCCGACGCGCACAAACTGGCTAGGCTAACCCTCTAATTACAGCAAGTTCCCCTCAACTTCCCCCCCCTTATTTCGGGCCCGCTAACGGGCCCGTTTTTTTATCATTTATCTGCAGTATCACTACGGTGATGTGCCGCCACCTACGTTCCCCTTACCAACGACTGCTGCAGTTATCACCTCACTTAAATGCTAATCTCGCTGGTGCAGCATTAATTGTGCAAACTGATTAGGTGATAAAGCCTCTCAGCGGGATCGGCGTGACCTTGTTCTGCATTACTGCCGTATCACGTCTAGCCACATAAAGCTTGTTATAACCAGGTTCAGTCTTTCGGATATAAAAAACATCGATCCTGAGGATTTTTGATAGTGGCAAAGAGTCCTGCCTGATTAGCTCACCAATTGTCACTCTTGCCGACGCCCTAATTGATTGTGCCGGTTGAGGTTTGTGGTGTGGCGGCGATGAACGGCACGACTTTAAACACGAGCACCGCCTATTTTATCTCCTGACCATTGTTCTTTATAAAACACGTGAGCGGATAACTTTCGCCGACAACCGAACCTCTCTACCCGGGCGGCAGGACGGTATAGTGGATTGTCATGGCATGGATGCGTCCATCTCGAATCAGATATGAATCGGCGCCATCCTCTACCCGCGCGCCATTTTCCGCCACGGCGGTCCACTCCAGAAACCCCATCTCGCCTTCGGCCATAATGTTTGTGTAAAGCCATTTCCCACCCGGAAGGTGCTCATCAAGCAGCTGAACTTTCTCCTTCACACCATCGATACCACGAAAAATTCCGTAGCCTGTCAAAAGAATGACCTTCTCTGCGAAATTTCGAGCCAAATCGGTTTCAAAATCCCATGTCATGGCCAGCTTGAGATGGTCGTCGAGTACCTCACGTGCCGTTCGATATACTGTCATCCCCCTACCTCCTGCTCTCATTAACACGCCACCCGATTAGGTGCCTCATTGATGACACCAATAAAGTCGCGTTTCAGGAATGAAATATTAGCCTTTACCCGCGGCTAAACAAGAAGTGGCCCCCATCAACGACAATAACCTTCAAACAACAAAAAAGGGGCGAACGCCCCTTTTATTATTCTGCGCGACACACCCGTGCCGATACAGCGGTATCAGTCCTGCGAGTTGCAGCTTTTCATCAAACTCTTGATACGCATACTCAGAAAGACGAATACAACGATTGAACCAATAACTGAGGCAACTGCCAAGATTGCTGTGGCATCCATAATGCTTACTCTTATATAGTTGAAATAGTGGTGTAGTGATTGGTGTATATCATCAAAGATTCTGTAGTGTTCATACAACCTTGTGATGAGCCACACCATCGGCGCGGTGGAATCTATAGCAACTACCCACTGTTGTAAACCCTAGATTTTACACTGTTAATATGCACATTTTCTCAGAACTTGTAGACAAGTCCGTGATGGCATAGGGGTATCGAGTGTTGACTATTCGGGCAACTACCGTAATATGAAAAGATGATGAATGGGCTGAAAAACAAACTTTACGTCTTCCTGATATGCCTTGTTGGCGTCGCTCCGCTCGGCCATGCAGGTAACAGTAATACCACAGCTCCGGCCACGCACAATCACGCGATCTCCTCCGCTCCATCCCATGCGAGACATCACTCTCAAGCGGAAATGGTGGTCAACGCGGATGATTGCTCAAACTGTGAAACGAAACACGCCTGTAACGGCCAGGACGGCTCCTGCAACCTATGCGCCTCGTGTATCACTCTCTTTCTGCCGCACTTCCCAAGCCTCCATGTGAATGTGCTCTCTCAACACATAGCCTCAGGCGAGTATGAACTCGCCAGTCATCACCCTTCACTTCTGCTTCGCCCTCCGCGCGCTTGATCCCACACTGACATCTATCTTTAGTTTCAATGTCATTTAGTGATCGTCGCTGTACACGCGCCGTTCGCAGAGGAATCACAACATGCGAAGTAAATTTCCGCCCCCCCGTGTAGGGGTCGCTCTATCACGCCGCCGCTTTGTCCAGGGTATCGCTGCCGGCAGTGCCTTTGCAGGCATTGCCCCATCAGCCCTCTATGCTGCGCTGCAGCAGCAAGGACCACAGACTCTTCGCGGTAGCATCTTTAATCTCACCATCGGCGAACAGGCAGTCAATTTCACCGGCAGTGTCGCCCGAGCCACTACAGTCAACGGTTCGCTGCCGGCACCGATACTGCGCTGGCGTGAGGGTGACAACGTCACCCTCAAGGTCACCAACCTGCTACCCGAGGACAGCTCCATCCACTGGCATGGGATTATTCTGCCGAGTGCCATGGACGGCGTCCCGGGAGTCTCCACCGGTTTTCACGGAATTAAGCCTGGCGAAACCTTTAGTTACCGTTTCCCTGTGCTGCAAAACGGCACCTACTGGTATCACAGCCACTCCGGGTTCCAGGAGCAAACCGGGCTGTACGGCGCCATCGTCATCGATCCGGCCGAACCGGAGCCCTTCACTGCAGATCGTGACTACGTGGTGGTCCTTTCAGACTGGTCAGATGAAGACCCCGGCGATATCTATTACAAGTTGAAAAAGCTCAGTCACTACTACAATTTTAACGAACGCACCCATGCCGATCTGATGGCCGATATCCGCGAAAAGGGGATAACCGCCACCTGGAACGATCGCAAAATGTGGAACCAGATGCGCATGAGTGATCGCGATCTCTCCGATGTCACCGGCTATACCTACACATATCTGATGAACGGCCAGACACCGGCGTCGGGCTGGACTGGACTGTTCCGCCGTGGCGAAAAGGTCAGGCTGCGCTTTATCAACAGTGCGGCGATGACCTTCTTCGATGTCCGTATTCCGGGATTGAACATGACTGTGATTGCTGCTGATGGCCAGCATATCGAACCGGTCACGGTAGAAGAGTTTCGCATTGGTGTAGCCGAGACCTACGATGTGATTGTCGAACCGAGCGATGACAGCGCCTATACCATCTTCGCCCAGGCCATGGACCGCTCCGGCTACGCCCGCGGCACTCTCACGCCCGATCCGATGATGAGCGCTGACGTCCCGGCCATGGATCCGGTCATGCCGCTCAGCCATACAGACATGGGGATGAACCACAATATGGCAGGTCATGATATGGCGGCAATGGATCATGGCAGCCACGACATGACCGCCATGGGAGCGGTGGATCACACCGGTCACGAGATGCCTGCGATGAACAGTGCCGTCATGGACCATAGTGATCACGACATGAGCACCATGGGAGCGGCAGCCATGGACCACAGCGGTCACGATATGGGGGCTATGACCGGCGCCGCCATGGACCACCAAAGCCACGCCGTACAAGACGTGACACCGCTCAGTCCACCTCCCGGACAACGGGCAGTGTTCAATCTGTCCGACTTTAGCGCTCCTCCTGTGAAGCACGCATCGAGCGAGTTCGGCCCCCATGTGGACATGCATGCTGACGCACCAGGCTATCGTCTCGATGACCCCGGTGTGGGTCTGCGCGATAACGGGCGCCGCGTACTGACCTACGCCGATCTCTACCACCTGAGAGGTACGGTCGATCCACGCGATCCGGATCGCGAAGTCGAGCTGCACCTGACCGGCAACATGGGTCGCTACATGTGGTCCATCGACGGCATCAAATTCACCGATGCCGAACCGCTACGCTGGAAGCTCGGTGAGCAGGTGCGCGTCACACTGGTCAACGACACCATGATGAACCATCCGATGCATTTGCACGGCATGTGGAGCGATCTCGAAACCGGCGACAACGACTTCCTGCCGCGCAAGCACACGGTGATCGTACAGCCCGGCTCGCGCATCAGTTATCGGGTCACGGTCGATGCCGAGGGCAGTTGGGCCTACCATTGCCACCTGCTCTATCACATGCTCGGCATGTTCCGCACCGTCACCGTTAGCTAGGGAGAGTAATAATGAAGAAACGACTACTATTGCCGGCACTGCTAATGGGTTTCTCCGGTACTGCCTTTGCCATGGGCATTGACGACGACCCGCTACTTGCCATGCTCAAGCTCGATCAACTGGAAATCCGCGATACCGATACGGGGAATAGCACCGCCTGGAAGGCCGATGCCTGGGCGGGATACGACCTGAACAAGCTGTGGTTAAAGACGGAGGGGGAGTACCACGACGGCGAGACCGAAGAGGCAGAGTTGCAGCTGCTCTACTCGCGGGCTATCTCCTCCTTCTGGGACGCGCAGATAGGTGTCCGTCGCGATCTGCGGCCAGCACCGAGCCGTGACTGGGCGGTATTAGGCATCAAGGGCCTGGCACCCTACCTGTTCGAGCTCGACCTGACACTGTTTGTCGGTGAACAGGGACGCAGCGCAGCACGGCTCGATGCCGAGTACGAATACCTCATTACCCAACGCCTGATCCTCAGTCCGGAGGCAGAGGTCAACCTCTACGGCGAAAACGATCCGGAGACAGGACTCGGTGCCGGACTCTCCGATGTGACACTCGGCCTGCGGCTGCGCTACGAGATTCGCCGGGAGTTCGCCCCTTATCTCGGTATACAGTGGAGCGGGCTCTACGGGAAGACCGCCGACTTTGCCAAGGCTGCCGGTGGCGACCGCAGCGAAGCGGTGGGAGTTGCCGGGATCCGGGCCTGGTTCTAGTTCAAGGCCAATCGACGGGGCCCGCACGGCAGGAGTGCGGGCCATTACCGGACGGTGTCCTCTCGGTTTTGACAAAAACCAGCCTGCCCTAAGAGACCTTAATGCGCACCACCTTCATCACCTCCATATCAAACCCGCCCACCGTTTCGGTGTCTGGATAATAGGTCAGGTTAACCCGCCGGCCTTGCAGATCACGGTAGCGCTGCTTGCGTCTGTAGCGAAAGGGCACACTGCAGCCCTCAACCATCAAGGTGTTAACGAACCACTCACCACTATCACGCTGGACATGTGAGTTGACCTGGAGCATTTCGGAGTGTACCAGCTTGGGATTTGCCGCAAGGAGCTTATCGACGGGAGATTTCATCCTCTCATTGTAGTCGGAATTGCTCATCGGCCATAGCGCCGGAGCGAATACTCTGTTTTACCCTATGCTACTCGCACCCTTATGTCATACCCCGCCACCTAAGCACCTCATTAAGTGCACAACGTATTAATATCGCTGGAACCCGTCAGCACTGTGATCTGGACAAACTGGCAATGATCCACATTCTCAACTATTGGTTTATTCGCTGGGTGTATCGGCTCGTTTTCGGCGGGAAAAGCTTTCGGAGGGTTTGATGAAGGGCAAAAAGGACCATTTACTCGGTGTCCCATTCGATGATCAAACCGAGAAAACAGGCACTCAGGCTCCCCCTACGGCGCTGGAAAATGCCATGATGCGTCTGATCCTCAAGTCGCTCGGCGATCCACAAATAAACGTAATCCTGTGGGATGGTGAACCACTCGATCGCCCCCAGGAGGCCCCAACCATGGTGCTGCGCGAGCGCTCTTCCCTATGGCGTCTGCTGTTCAATCCGACCCTCCACTTCGGTGATGACTACAGCGCCGGGCGCATTGAGGTCGAGGGGGGACTCGAGCCGTTCCTCAACCGCTTCTACGCCGCGTACCGCGTCCTGCCGAAACCTGCCAAAGCACTGCAACAGGTACTCAACGGCTATCGTCGGCTGCGAGGTAATCCGCCAGCGCGCGCACGGGACAACATCACTCACCACTACGACATCGGTAACGACTTTTACCGCCTGTGGCTCGACAAGGAGATGGTTTACACCTGTGCCTACTACGCCAACGGCATCACCACTCTGGAGGAAGCACAACAGGCAAAGATGGAGCATATCTGTCGCAAACTGCGCCTAAAACCCGGTGAAACAGTAGTAGACGCCGGCTGCGGCTGGGGCGCACTCGCACGCTACATGGCACAGCACTACGGCGTGAAAGTACGCGCCTTCAACATCTCCCATGAGCAGGTCGCATTCGCCCGCGAGCAGGCTTGCGCCTCCGGGCTCGAAGGACAAGTGGAATACATTGAGGATGACTATCGCAACATCAGCGGTCGTTATGACGCCTTTGTCTCGGTCGGTATGCTTGAGCATGTGGGTGCCAGCCACTACCGTGATCTTGGCGCACTGATCGATCGGAGCCTCACCAGCAACGGCCGCGGCCTCATTCACACCATCGGCCAGAACCGCTCGCTACCCACCAGCAGCTGGACCCAGCGGCGTATTTTTCCCGGCGGTTATGTACCCACTCTGTATGAGATCAGCGATTTCCTCTCACTGCACGATTTCTCCATCCTGGATCTGGAGAACCTGCGCCCGCACTATGAACAGACCCTGCGCGACTGGCTCAGCCGCTTCGAACAGAGTCATGCAAAGGTACGCCAGATGTACGATGAGCAGTTTATCCGGGCCTGGCGTCTCTACCTTACCGGCTCCATCGCCAACTTCGCCATAGGCCATCTGCAGCTCTACCAGGTATTATTCAGCCGCCCAACGAGCAGCGCCCTGCCGACCACACGTGAAGACATCTACCATGGACGGCAGTGAAAATTACGATGCGGTAATTATCGGCGGCGGGCCGGCCGGCTCCAGCACTGCGCGCAGCCTTAGCGGTGCCGGGTTCAGGGTACTCGTGCTGGACAAGAGCGTCTTTCCAAGAGACAAGGTTTGCGCCGGCTGGATCACCCCATCAGTCGTAACCTTGGCAGAGCTTGACCTGGAGCAATACCGGCAAGGGCGAACGCTGCAACCTCTCCGCCGCTTTCGCACCGGGATGCTTGGCGAGGAGATGCTCACGACCCATTACAATGAGGTCATCAGTTACGGCATCCTGCGGAGTGAATTTGATAACTACCTGCTACAGCGCAGCGGTGCAGAACTGCAGCTAGGCGAACCGCTCGGCCAGATCCAGCGTGACGGAAATGCCTGGCTGGTCAACGGCACAATCCACACTCCACTGCTAATAGGTGCTGGGGGACACGCCTGTCCGCTCGCACGTCGCCTCAACCCCCTGGCTAGTATCACCAACCGCAACAGTAACAACACCCCAGGTGCAGTGGTGGTAGCGCAGGAGGCGGAGTTTGCGCTCAATCCCAGCCAGCTCGTCCGTTGCCAGGTGGAACGCGATACGCCAGAGCTTTATTTTCTGCCTGAACTGGATGGCTATGGCTGGTGTGTGCGAAAGGGTGATTATCTCAACATCGGTCTGGGACGAACCCACAACCAGAAACTCAGTGCCTATGTGGAGTGGTTTCGCAGTTATCTAATCGAACAGGGCCGGGTTCCAGCGGACATCCCTACCGCCTTCCGCGGCCACGCCTATCGTCTGGCCAACGGGCTTGCATCAAGGCAGGTAGTGGATGACGGCGTGATGCTGGTGGGCGATGCGGTAGGTCTGGCTTACCCGCAGAGTGGCGAAGGGATCCGCACTGCCATTGAGTCCGGCCGCCTGGCTGCCCGGACGGCGATCGAGGCGAAGGGAGATTATAGGCAAGAGAACCTGCAGGTGTATGAACAACAACTCAGTGATCACTATGGCCGTCACGCCACCGAGGCACAGCCTCACCTCCCACAAGCCATGCGCCACTTTCTGGCCCACCTGCTGCTGTCAAACCGCTACCTCACGCGCCACATCCTGCTCAACAACTGGTTTTTGCACCCAAGGTAGATCACTTACAGCTCAGGCATCCCACATCACATGAGTATTAGCCGCAACAGATGCCTCCAGTAGCTTGAGCAGTGGCATCGCACGTTGCGAAAGGGCGACAGCCGGTAGTTCATCCCCCTCACCCCGCTTCGGCAAGGCGCTCTCTTCGACACGGTTCAGCGTCGTCTTCAGCCTCTCCATGGCCGCCGGGATCTCTTCTGCCTGGATGGCGCTGGGTACATCACCGCTCAGCCCCATCATTTTAAGCAAGCTGACCGCCACCTCACCGAGCATTGTAATATCCGCATAGGCTTTGCTGTGAAAAGTGACGAGCATTGTCCCGGTTTACTCCTCCATCAAATCGTCTGTCGCAGACTGGGCATACTGGATGCACCAGTTGGCTAGGTGCTCGGCCTGCTCCAGTCCGAGCGTGATAGACTGCTCCTCACCGGAGGCTGAGATCTGTTTGATGCAGACCTGTCCTGCATCGTCTTCGAATACCTCAATAGGCATGGCACCCTTGAATGTGGTTGGCATAACGGTCTCCTAGTTTCCCGAATAGATGGTAGCGATACACTGATGGTGTAGCCCATGCTCACGTCATCCACAAGCTGCCGGCAGCGGAAATGAGTACTACTCCCCGCGCAAGCGGCGACCAAAGGCGTAGTGCAGCCGTGTCGGGCCTCCCACGTTGTCCCGCTCGACCCAGGCGGCATGCAGATTTATCTCCGCATCGAGGGTAATGCTCGGGTTTGTTTGTTCACCGGGTCCGTCGGCTCCAGGCAGCGCGATGTCCTCACTCCACTGCCCTTCCTCGCGCCAACTTAGCATCACATTGGTATCACCATCGCAGTCATCGCCCCACCCCACCACCACCATTCCACCGGCATGACCGGCCACGCTGGGATGCCTCTGGCGCGCAACACCGACGAACGAATCCTGCACCCGCTCACTGCCACCGAATCCACCTGCGGCCTGCCGCGTGGTGCCATAGATGTCGTACCCTTCGAGTAAATCACGCTTATTCGCCCAGACAGCCAATACACCGGTTTTACCGTAGGCCCCCAGGCTCACGCGTGTCACCCCATGCCCCTTACCGTAGGACATTTTCACCGCACACTCAGGCCGCAGACTAATGTGCTGCAGCGCAGTAAAACGGCAGCGCTCTCGGGCCTTACCCTCACTGGCCATGACATATCGTGTGGCCGGGCTGGTGATCTTCCCAGGTGACGGTCACTTGACCCACCTGCATGGCCAGTGCGGGATAGACTTGCTCATCCCTGGAT
>JBFFNE010000005.1:0-68268 GCA_041563315.1 Thiohalomonadaceae bacterium | reverse complement strand
TAAAGGTGGTTACCTTGCGTGCACACGATACACTTCATGGTGATACCGGCAAGAGCGTCACCGTAAAGCTGCCACACTTAAAGCTGAGCTCTTCACCATGATACGAACAGTACAACGAGGCAGCCGTTTTGCACTTTTTACACCTGAATTTCTCCGGCCGGATTGGGCCGCGACTCACTCCAGTAACCTGGCCTCCAGGCTGATCGATGTGCCGGCAAGTGCGCGGGAGACGGGGCAGCCTGTTTTTGCCTTTTCCGCGAGGTCCTGAAAGCGTACGGCATCGATGCCGGAAACACGACCCTTTGTACTGAGTCTGATAGAGGCGATACGAAAGCCTTCCCCCGTTTGCTCAATGCTGACAGTGGCCTCGGTCTCGATTTGTTGAGGCTGGAATCCTTCCTCCACCAATACGCCCGAGAGAGCCATTGAGAAGCAACCGGCATGGGCAGCACCGATGAGTTCTTCCGGGTTGGTCCCCTTCTCTTCTGCAAAGCGACTGCCAAAAGAGTAGGCTCCCTGGAAAGCCCCACTCTCGACATCCATTTGGCCTTGTCCCTCCTTGAGTGTTCCGTTCCAGACGGCATGAGCCTTGCGTATAGGCATTCAGAGTTTCTCCTTTGATTAGGTTGGTCGTTAATCATTAGTGTTGTCCATGATCTGTTTAATTCAACAGAGGCTTTGATGGCCGCCGGAATAATATGTGATCGCAAGTCATCTGACGGGTAACCAGACCTGCCAACGCGGATGCGCTTCTTCTTTCGTTGAAATCGCCCGCATCCCCTTTCATAGCAAGCCGTTCCAGCATTTCATTGACCAAGATATTTGTTATGCGAATGTCTGCATGCGTGTGGCAGTATTACCGTTTAGCGATTAGTGGAATAATAGGTCGGGATGGCTAAGGGTGTTGAAGGGATGAGTGGCCACTATAGGGAGGGATAGGGGGATGGTTTCAGGCGCCGGGTATGACGCGTTGTATTTTGCCCGGGTGCCAGTAATGAGGTTGGGATGACTGATTTCGGAAAACTGGTTGCACGAATTGGGAAAGCCGGTGGTGGCACGGGTTTATCGGCAGTATCACCGGCTGGCAATTATGGCAAGGTGTGGTGGATTTTTGTTTTTACTTTGTTGGTACTGTCCACTTTGGCACTGTGGTTGAGTTTCAATGCCGCCGGGCGTCTTGCTGAGGTAGAGCAGGAGCTGGCTCGGTTGTCGCAAAAGGTCGATGCGGTGCAAACCCGGGGGAGTGATGGCCCGTTACGCGCCGAAATCCATGAGCTTGGGGTACGCGTCAATGACCTTGCGGTGATAATAGAGGGACCGTTTAGTCATTTGCGTCAGAGCAATGAGGAATCGTTGTTAGGGCTGTCTCAGCGCCTGGAACGCCTGGAGGGTGAGATGGCAGTTAAGAACGGCGCGGTGTTGACCAAAATGGTTGCCCCGGAGGACGTTGACATGCCACCGGCCGAGGCAGGGGAGCGTGGCTGGGTGATCAACCTGATTTCGCTTAGCAGCGAACAAGATGCGAAGCAGCAGATGTTGCGACTGCGCAAGGCCGGTGTGCGGGTGGAAATGCAGCAAGCACGGCACGACGGCAAGAGCTGGTATCGGCTGCGTGTGCCCGGTTTTAGCAGTTATGAAGGGGCCCGAGCCTATATCACGACGGTGGAGAAGCAAGCGGGTGTGGAAAACGCCTGGGTGGCGAAGGAGTAGTCCGGGCCGCCTCAAGTGTGGTCGTCTGCCCAGCAAGGCTTAGGCAGGACGCTGTCGGTGACTCAATCGACCCAGTTGATGGTGCAGTCGAGCTGGCGCCACACACGGTGCATACCGCTCAGCCCTTCGTCTAGCATGATGTGCAACGGAATACCCTTCAGGGACTTGTTGCGGTTCTTCAGCCAGAAACCAGGCATATTACGATTGAGCGGGAAAACCACATGGAGTGACTCCTGGATTCCCAGCACATGCTCAGCATGATCCATGATGTTCTTTTCTTCGGGGAATGGTGTCGTGCCATTGCGATAACGGCTAAGCTCACGGGGCTTGGTGTTTTCCGGAAAGCCGAGCATGGTTACTTGATCCTCGGGTGCGACGCGCCATTCTTCGAGGATGCTCATTACCAGCATGGCGAGGTTGGTGCGTTCGATGTCGTTTAGCTGTGCAGCCAAGGGGTTATCCTTGCTTGTTGGCTCCGCTGTGGCGGATGAGAACGGCGAAATGCGTATATGCATTATCCATTGCATAAAGCATGGGGTCAAAAATGGAAAAAAAAACGTTTCTGTTTGTGTGGGTACTTAATGATGACGGTGTCGCTTTCCAGTCTTAATGCGCTTCAGGAGTTTGTGAGTGGGCAACCTGCCGCCGTGCTCTACTTCGCCGGCAAGGGGTGCAACGTCTGTAGTGTCTTGTTTCCCAAGATAGAGTTGTTGCTGCAGCAGGAGTTTCCGCGCATCGGACTTGCCCGGGTGGAGTGCAGCGAGCACTCGGAAATCTGTGCGCAACACCGTGTATTTAGTGTACCGACAATGCTGTTGTATTTCGATGGTCATGAGTCGCAGCGTTTTGTTCGCAATATCGGCATCGGGGAGCTGAGGCAGGCTTTGCAGCGCCCCTACCGGTTGCTGTTCGATGAATAATCTTCCCTGTGTGGGGCTCTGGCCTTGCTGCCGCGGTATTGCCTGAGCCGCGGTTGAAAAATCGGCTAGGCTAATAAGAGAGACTCACTACGGCGCAAGGAGGTCAATCATGCCATGGCTGATCTTCCTCTTGCTGGCGTTATTGACGGTGCTGGCTGGATTGACGTTTCAAGCTCTGCTGCGTGCGAAACATCGGCGGGAAGAGCTTGTGCCACCACTGACAGCCGTGCTTCCTAAAGGGGTTGCGGTGAGGCCCAGGATGCTGCTCTATTTCTATAGCGAGCATTGTGCAGCCTGTCGAACGGTCACCCCTCTGGTCGAGGCCTTACATCGGCAAGATGACAGTGTGGTGAAGCTTGATGTCCGTCGCCATTTAATGACAGCACGTCATTTGGGAATCACCTCCACCCCTTCTTTGGTGTTGCTGGAGCATGGGCGGATTGCTGGTGTTCATGTGGGGGGCATTAGTGAGGTGGCGCTTCAGCAATTCTATGAAGGGTTAAATGGACAGTAATCGGAAAGAGAGCCCTCCAGGTTACCCCATTAAATAACTTCATGATTATTGGTTTAGTCTTCTCTTGATGAATTTGTTCTTGACACGCGCTTGCGCCCACTCAATGATAGAGTCATGTTGACTTTTGACTTCCAGATCACTGTCATGATGCCGATCGTCGTATGGCGAGCAGCGGTCATTGTGCGGTCGTGTGGAGTGAGGCAAGTACAGTAGCTTAAGTAACAGCATCCTTTTTGTTCCATAGGCCGCAGACTGGAAAAGTCTGCGGCTTTTTTGTTTTCAGGAGGAAAAAATGTCCGTCCCTGCCGCTTATCTGGGGATAGTTCTGATCTGGGCTACCACGCCACTGGCGATAAAATGGAGTGCTGAGGAGGAGGGGTTCCTGCTTGGGGTGACTGCGCGCATGGCCATCGGTTATGCCGTCTGTATGTTGCTGTTGTGGTTGTTGCGGATCGATTTTCCGTGGCATCGTCAGGCACGTAATGCCTATCTGGCAGCAGGGCTAGGGGTCTTCGGTGCAATGCTCAGTGTCTACTGGGGCGCACAATATATCCCCTCCGGTCTGGTGTCGGTACTGTTCGGCCTTTCGCCGATAATGATTGGGATCTTTGCCACCTACTGGCTAGGGGAGCGGCGCTTCAGCATGGGCAAGCTGTTCGGTGTCGCACTGGCCGTGGGTGGACTTGTGGTGATCTTCATACCCGATGGCCGTCTGGAAGAGATAGCTCCACAGGGTGTCCTTGCCGTGCTGATAGCGGTCACCTTGCAATCACTAAGTGCGGTATGGGTCAAACGTATCGGTGGTGAGTTACACCCGATGAGTATCAACTGTGGGGCGTTGAGCATCGCCTTGCCGCTATACTTGGTGGTCTGGCTGACATTCGATGGGCGGTTGCCGCAAGAGATGAGCAGTCGGGCGTTGGGTTCGGTGATCTATCTCGCCCTGTTCGGTACGGTGCTTGGATTCAATCTCTATTTTTATGTGCTCAAGCGTGTCACGGCGACGGTCCTCAGTCTTGTCACCCTCATCACGCCGGTGCTGGCACTACTGATTGGCAGCGGGCTGAATGGTGAGATGATCACCCCCCGGGTGTGGTTGGGGGCAGGCGCTATCTTGCTGGGTCTGGTGAGCTTTCAGTGGGGCGGCATTCTGCTGCGCAGACTGCGCAGAACCGTGATCTGATAAAGGCCACGGAATAGACGGATGTGTGCACGATTCACTCTTTGTGGTTGGCGAAGGCACACCATCGTGATGTCGATATCCGTGCCCTTTTGTAGCAACGGCGTGGACTAGAACTGTAATTTGTTGAGCCACTTGGTGATGACCGCAATGAGGGCATCGTTGTAGCCGTTGAAGTAGTGCTCGGCGCCGTCGATAACGTGCTGAGCCGACTGCGGATTGCCGGCCTGCTCCATCATCGCCTTGCGTTCCGGGGCCATGCGTAGCACCGCCGGATAATCCTTGCTGGCGTAGATGTCGAGCACGGGTATGTGCATCTTTGCCAGCGGAAAGGGTTTTGCCATGGGCTGCTGGTAGTCGGTAGCACCCATACCGATGCCGATGTATGCGTCGATGGGGCTATCGCCATTGTCGTCGATCCAGCTCATCGCCATGTGTGCCCCACAGCTGTGGGCGATGAGGACGATGCGTTTTGCACCGTGTTCCCTGAGATACTCGATGGCGGCCTCGATACGTGTGTAGGCTTCGGGAAAGAGCGGAACGTAGTCAAAATACTTGGCCCCTTTTTCCTGGACGGGTAAGTGGATGGAAAGGGTTTCCCAGCCTTGCTCCGGTAAAGCGGTACGCAGAGGTTGCACGACCGTTTCCCAGTCAGGATGCAGGCCGCGCCCATGGAGGATAATCGCAGCCCCTTTGACCTGTTCGGCCTCACTTTCGGTGTGGATGGTGAGAAATTGATGGCTATCAGCCTCAAGGTATATCGGTTCACCGTCAAAGATGGCATCCACAATTTGGTCACCCAGACGCTTTTCCCGTTCAAGATCGGCTCTGGCCATGGCACTGTTGATACTGAAGAGGCATAACAGGGTCGAAAGTAGCAGGTGACGGTACATGCGCGCTCCTTGTAATAATAGGGTAGTTGGGTTCCAACTCTACCCGATGATCGCTGCTGCGGAAAGGCAGGTAGTGAGCAAAAAAAGGGGGCCTACGTAGGCCCCCTTCGGCTCTAACTGTGCCATCTATTCCATCGGTTGGGTGATGGTGAATGCGCCGCGGATCATACCCGGCTTGTAGCCGCGCGCCTGGTCATTGGGATAGAGCTCATCGAGTTTGGCGACAAGGTTGGCATCAATGTTCTCGCCATGACACTTAAGGCAGGGGGCCTTTTCCAGTGGTGGCATGCCGATTGCCTTCATGAAGCGGAAAGCTTTGGTATCGTTCTGCTCAACCACTTCGAAGTGGACCATGTTTGCAGGACTTTCACCTGCGGCGGCGCGCTCCTCGAATTTTTTCAGCACCATGGTTTCCCACTCATCCGGGGCGTTGTTGGGGTTGCGCAGCTTGAGGCTGGTGCGTCCCACCTCCCAACCGGTTTTTTCGGACTGGGCCTGGGCGATTGAGGGGGCAACCTTGTTGCACACTTTGATCGCCTGGATTGGGCCGCCGGCCTTCATCGCTTTGCCCAGTTCACCCTTGAGCTCACCCATGAACGCTTTGACAACGGCTTTGCTTTCGGCCGCACGCTTCTGCATGTCATCCTGTTCGGCCATGACCATGGACGCGGGTGTTGTACACAGCAGTGCGATGGTTAGCATTTTCTTCATTGTATTCCCTCCAGTTATGTGGATTGGTGATAAATCCCTTCTTTTGTAGCATGTTATATAGTGAGAGACCTGAGGATACAAGACCGGGCTTTATTTGGTTCGCGCTGCCGCGACGCTCAGTGCGCTGTACCCGCCTGATCATCCCAGAAAGGCCGGGCCGTTGAACCCTTTACCATTGAATGTGATGGCTATCACGCTTATTGGCGCGAATCTGCGAGTAGTGCGGAGTTCTGTTGTTGCTACAAGTGACCGCATGGGTATATTCCAGGCTGTGTTCCGGCTATCATTGGCCGATTATTGCAGTAGTGCTGGATTACGTAAATGCGAAATAAAGAGGGTGTATTATGAAATTGCGTGCTATGGGGCTTTTTCTGCTGGGGAGTGTTTCCACAGCGGCGACCGCCGATAGTCTCGATATCAATCTGCGTGACGAGGCGATCCGCGCCATCTATACGATGGAGATGAAAGAGCGCAGTAAAGGTGGCCTGAGCACGGAGCTTGGCTTGCTGTACAGCGAGGACAAGAAGAAACTGGATGGAACGCTGTATCACGCCGGCCTGCATGTCTCAGGAGAGAACTGGAGCCAGTCCGGAACCTTTTTGATCAGTCTCGGTGGCCGTATCTATTATACCAGTAGCGACAATCAGGATCTGGCGGCGCTGGGGTTTGGTGGTGTGATGCGCTTCTCACCGGTTCATCGTGTTGGTGTTGGCGCCCATCTTTACTATGCCCCCACTATCACTTCTTTGATGGATGCCAAGAATTTCCGCGAGGCGGGTGTACGAGTAGATTACCAGCTCCTGCCGCAAGCCTTTGTCTATGTCGGCTACCGTAATATCGCGGCGGACCTGGAGAATGGGCTTAACAATGTGGAGTTGGATGATGATGCCCACATCGGTTTCAAGCTGCTATTTTAATATCCCCGTTGCGGATTTGGCGATAGGACTTAATCGTTAGTATCGCCAGGTTCAGGGCATGCGGTGATATCCGTGACACAAAAAAACCGGTATCGAATGATACCGGTTTTTTTATGGGCGGCTCTTGCGACTATGCCGTGAGGGCAGCCTCAAGTTCGGCAAAGGTCTTGGCGACCTCAGTCGGATCGATTGTGACCCCAAGCTGTTTGCTGATCTGCTTGGTTGAGAATATACCGCGTACAACCTGTTTTTTGTCCTCGTTAAGGTCGACAACGAGTGCGTGTTGCCGGCCGACGCGCTTCATTGTTTCGACAATGTCTCCGACCTTGGCATTCTCCACATCAACCATGTAGAGCACCTCCAGTTTATCGGTCGGGGTCATGATATCGCGCAGGAAGATATCCTCGCGCTTGCCGCCGACCTCTTGGAGGTATTTGACCGGACGATCGCCCTGGAGATCTGTGGCAGTGATGATGCCGAGTATGGCGTTGGATTGATCGGTTACCAGCAGAAGACGAACGCCGCTGGCGATCATGCGTTGCTCCGCCGCCTCCAGGGTAGCGCAGGGGCCCATGGTGATAGCCGATACCTTGGTAAAGTCAGTCATGACGTCGGTAGCCGGATTATCTGCATTGACACGCTCAGGCAGGCGCTGAGGCGGCCGCTGATAGGTGGTTCCGCTGGTAAGGTTGCTGTAGGGCAATGAGCTGTAGTTTTCAGACATCGGAACTCCTCCGTCGTTTTTTCGAGTACCTGAGCTTTTATGAATAAATCATGACAGGAACATTTGCAACGATAGCGGAGCTAAAGATTTTTCGCCTTCCATTAGCCGTTTCAATGAAAGAAAGCGCTTATAAAGGAATTTTATTGGTTCTTGTTGACGTGCTGTCGGTGTGTTTTGTTGCTAGATCAAGCTTTTCTGGCAGCCGGCCATGAAAAAGGGGGCCGCGGCCCCCTTGTTCATTCGCGCTATTGGTCGGAGTCAGCCGGCCATATCTTTCAGTTTTTTCAGCGGCAGTACCTTGACCACGGTACGGGCAGGTTTGGCTGCGACGTCCATCGTCTCACCCGGCTTGAAGGGGTTGGGGACGTTTTTGCGTGCTTTCTGGGCTGGCTTGCGGATGGTTTTTATCTTCATTAGGCCAGGCACTGTGCAGGCACCGGCACCGCCTTTCTTGATGTGTGCTTCGATGATGTCGCTCAGGGAGTCGATCACGGCGGTGACATCTTTCTTGGCCAGACCGGTCTGCTCGGCGATAGTGGTCATCATGGCGGTTTTGGTCATCGCCTCCTTGACGGTTTTGAGTTTTTTCGGGGCTGCAGCTGGAGCCGCTTTTTTGGCTACAGATTTCTTGGCAGGGGCTTTCTTGGCAACAGCTTTTTTTACGGCGGCTTTTTTCTTGGCAACCATCAGTTCTCTCCTCAAATGAAAAATCAGCAATGCAAACGAAAAACGGCAAGCAACGCCGCAGATTTTCTATTGCATGTAGCAAAAATACAAGTGATTAGAAGGTGGTAAATGGCTTTTTTACACAATTTGCTTGCACTTTTTGCAGGAATCGAACAGCTGGGACTTCTGCTGGGGCAAAAAAAGCACTATTTATCGAAATAATGGTTGAGCCCTTATGCTTCCGTTCTTACTTCTGCACCAATTATTGGAAATAAAGGTGATAGCATAGGTCAGGTCTGATTGAACGATATTTTCCATTGCTGGAGAGGGCTGGTGGTTAGGGTGTTAGAGGTTTCCACAGCCCGGCAGGGGCTGCATGACATTACCCGTGACGTCGAATCGATTGTTCGCCAGGCGGCCATCGGGGAGGGACTGTGTACCGTCTTTGTGCAGCACACATCGGCGAGTCTGATTATTCAGGAGAATGCCGACCCTTCAGCGAGGACTGACCTGGAAAACTGGCTCAATCGACTGGTGGCAGAGTGTGATCCACTGTTTACCCATACCCAGGAAGGTCCCGACGATATGCCTTCACATATCAAAAGTGTACTGACGGCCACCTCACTCGCCATTCCGGTGCTGGACGGACGACTCGCGCTTGGAACCTGGCAGGGGATCTATCTGTGGGAGCACCGGACGATGCGTCACACTCGGCAGGTGATTGTTCATGTTGGCAGTTGAACGTTCTGATACGGTGAGAGTTGCCTATGTATGAGGTTATCGGCCAGACGGCCATTCTAATTCTGTGCGGAGTGCTGTGGCGTCTCTTGAGTCCGCAGGGACTTGATGCCGATACCCTGCGCACTAGCTTAACTACGCTGGTCTATGTGCTGCTGCTGCCGGCGCTGGTCCTGGTGGTGCTGTGGCGTGCCTCCTTGTCGCTCGACGCGCTACGTGTCGCTCTGCTGGCCATGGTGGGCATTGGTGTGGGCATGGCAAGCGCCTGGTTGTGGTTCCGGCGCAGGCGTCCGGCCAGTGCGGCACTGGGGGCTCTGTTGCTGGCCGCGGCCTTCCCCAATGCCACTTACATGGGCTTGCCGGTACTGGAGGCGGCGCTCGGTCCGTGGGCTCGTGCCGTGGCCATTCAATACGATCTGTTTGCTTGCACCCCGTTGTTGCTGAGCGTCGGTGTGATGCTGGCACAGCATTATGGTGGCGGTGAAAGCCGAGCCCACCCGCTGAGCAACCTATTGCGGGTGCCACCGTTGTGGGCAGCGATTGTGGGTGTCACACTCAATCTGGGCGGGGTGCCGCTGCCGTCGGTGCCTGCCGGAGTGATGGACATGCTGGCTGCCGGTGTGGTGCCGCTGATGCTGTTCTCGCTGGGTCTGGGTCTGCGCTGGGGGAGTGGCTGGGGGCAGCACTTGTCGTTGGTGCTGCCGGTGGTGTTCATCCAGTTGCTGCTGGCCCCCTTGGTGGTGTGGGGGGCGAGTGGCGTTACTGGTTTGGAAGGCGGTTTGCGTACCGCCGTGGTACTGGAGGCGGCCATGCCGAGCATGGTGCTGGGGATCGTGCTGTGCGATCGCTACCGTCTCGATAGCAGCCTCTACGCCATGGCGGTCACCCTGAGTACGGCACTGAGTGTGATCACCTTACCTATGTGGTTCACTCTCGTGGGGACTGGCGAGTGAGAAAAAGCTGTGCGCTCGATGCCATTCCCGTTAGGCTGAATGGTGTTTTCCTCGCAGGGAGTGTAGGAGAATCTCGCCTGTTTTCGGGTGCGCCATGGAGGAAGTGGTGGCCTACCGTAATCGCTGCCCCCGCACCGGCACACTACTGAACCGGAATCCGAATATTTTTCTTAATGTGGAAGGGGCACTCGTCCCGTGTGATATCCACGTTGCGCCGCTTCGCACTGAAGACGGTCATTGCCTCTATGGCCCGTGTTTCGGACCAGGCGCGGAGGAGATCGCGGTGCTTGAGAGGCAGGGGAGGCATGGTTGATGCAGTAAGGGATGCCCCCTCGCCTGTGAGGTGCTACGATGGTTAGAATATCCAGCAGCCGCCAGTGTGGAACTATGCGTAGACGACAATTGAGCAATCTTCTCCTGGGACTGTGTCTTATTTTTTCCGCGGCTGCCGCGGCGGAAGTCGTTTATGTCCATGATGCTGTCCGGCTGGATGTGCGCGCCAGTCCTGCCGGCTCCGGAGCCCCTGTCGCTGAGGTGACCACTGGTGCTGAGCTCACCGTGCTTGAGCGGGCCGGGGATTACATCAGGATTCGCACTGCAGAGGGTATCGAAGGTTGGGTAAGCCAGTCAGGAGTGAGTTCCGAGCAGCCCGCACGCGTGCGCCTGGAACAGCTTCGTAAGGAACTTGAACGCCAGGAGGCGCAGAGTACGGAGTTACGCAAGGCATTGGCCGACAGCAACAGTGCACGAGAGGCCATGGAGAGCCGCATCAAAGCACTGGCGGCAGAGAATGCCACGTTGAAGAGGCAGATCGAGCAGTTAAGTGCCACCGAAAGCACCGAGAGTGAAAGCCGTGAGAGCATGAAGATTCAGCTCAGTGAGTTGCAGGCCGAGAATGCCTCCTTGCATCAGCAGATAGAACAATTAGCCGCATCTGCCGCCAGCGCCGGGCGTGGCTACGCCTGGATTTATCTGGTTGTCATGATGATTGCGCTTCTGGTGGGCGGTTTTTACTCCGGTACGCGATGGCAAAAACTTCGTGTCAGCAAACGTTTCGGCGGAATGGAGATCTAAATAGCAGGGTCAATTCTCGGCTGACTGCTTGCTGCGGTCGGTTTTCCCCAGCTATGTTTACCTATACTGTCCAGGCATAAGAATGCCTGGCTTTCTGCTTACACTTAACCGCCAAAACGTTTTGCGCCATACCCGCCACTCGATGCAATATGGCCGCGGTAAAGCTCACCAAGGTTTTCAACTACCGATGACTGCACTGCGGGCCGGCCCAGCATAGCCTTGGACCATTGTTGCATTTTCGGCATCCCCTCCAGGAGACCCATTGGTGACCATTGCTCGAGAAAGGCAATACGCATAAGCAGCGGAGCGTAGGCGGTATCGATCAGGGAAAATCTCTCGCCGTTGAAGTAGGGGCCGACCAGCTGTTCATTAACCAGCTTCAGTTTATCGCGCAGTTCCAGTTCGGCGTTTTCGCAAACAACCTGCTCCTGTGCCATCACCATGTTGAACTGGCAAAAGAATAAAGTTGAGGCGAACTCAATCCAGGCCCGGTTGTGCGCCTTGCGCAGTGGATCTTTTGGGTGCAGCGAGGGCGGGTTGACCTCATCCAGGTACTCCATAATTACTGCCGACTCAAACACCACCGCATCGTTTACGCGCAACACCGGCACCTTGCCGAGAGGCGAGATCGCCTTGAACCAGTCGGGTGGATTTTTCAGGTCGATATAGGTAATGTCGTAATCGACCTCCTTCTCTTGCAGCACGATGACCGAGCGCTGTACGAAAGGGCAAAGTTTGAAGCTGATGAGTTCCGGTTTCATGATCGCTCCCTGTTTTGGTGAGGTTCAAGGCTAAAGGTTCAGGGGGGAAGGTTCAAGGTCCAAGTTCAAAATTTGGTGCCGGCGCCTGGTGCTATCCTGGTGGTGATTTGTTGGGTTTGCCTCCCTTTTGTGGCTGAAGTCCGCACGAGAATCCGGGTGGAGGTTGCTAAATGACTCGAGATCCAGGGCGTCCTGTCGGCCTTCTCCTGCAGAGCATGGAAACGATATTATTCACCCCCTGTCCTCCCTGTCCCCCTGACGCCCCAGTCACCCCGGCGGCCAGTTAAATGCCCTCCCTGCCAGCAGGTGTAGATGCACATGGAATACCGTCTGCCCGGCATCGCGGTTGCAGTTCATTACCAGACGGTAGCCGTGTTCAGCGACGCGCAATTCTTTCGCCAGAGTGGCGGCGGTTATCGACAGCTTGCCGATCAGCGCTGCGTCCGACTCGTTGAATTCGTTGGCGGTAGCGATATGCCTTTTGGGGATAATCAGCAGATGGGTCGGTGCGACAGGGTGGACGTCACGAAAGGCGATGATGTCATTGTCTTCGTAGTAGCGCTCTGCCGGAAGTGTGCCTGCGACGATTTGGCAAAAAATGCAATTGTCTGTGGACATCGGTTTCTCTTTCTCAATATGGTAGTGGCAATGAAACTTTACTTTCGGAAACCGGGTCTTCAGATGGCAACCGTGTATGCCTCTCTCGCAAAGAAAACCTGTGCCGTGCTCTATTTCTTCAGGTCCGATTGATCGTCAGTGCTATTTTATCTGCGTCCTGCGGGAATAATCCGGGCTAAAACAATTTAAAAATATCGTGCACAAAAAATACGACGATTTCCACGGCAATCAGCCAGATGATGATCCACTCCAGCGTTGAGGAGTGCTTGTGGTTCTGCTCTTCGGCCAGCATGGTGAGCAGTTGCTGGATAATGTCGAGTTTATCGGTGAGCAGTCGGGTGCGCTGTTCGATCTCCAGGTAGTTGGCGATGCTGTGGTAGATGTCTTGTAGCTCGGGGTATTCCCAGAAAAACTCCGGGGTATCGAGCAGGTCGAAATGGAGGTGGATGTCGCTGCGCACCAGGTAGAGGATGCCGCGTAGCTTGGCGATGGCTTTGCGGCCGAGGTTGGCGCGACCGTATTTTGCGATGTTTTCGGGGATGTAGGCGGTTTCCTCAATGGTGCGCTGAGCATGGTTTTCAAATTCCATCAGCTTGACCGACTGAGCCAGGCCGTGGGAAACCGCCAGTTTGTCGCGGGTGGCGCTGGTGCTCAGTTCGATATGGTCGTTGTGGATGCGGGTGCTGTTTTCGCTTTCGGCAAAGGTGAAGCGGTCGATGAATGTTGATTTGTGCGGGCTAACGGCAAAAACGCCAAGCTCAGCCAGCAGGTGCTGTTCGTCGTCATAACCCATGCCCCAACCGACGAAGACGCCGTAAGGGAAGATGAAGGCTTCCCAGTTGGCGTGTTCGATATGGATGACATCGAGGTAGACCATCATCCGGTAACGCTGCTCCAGGATGACTCTGAGTTCGTCAAACTCGAACACATTGGCCAGGCACTGGGCGGTGCACTGTCTCATAGCAGCGTCCTGGACCAACTGCCGGCTGCCGGTGTCTTTGACCATAGGCATAACCTTAGGGGCTGGGATTGGGGTAGCGGCGATGGATCGCTTCAATCTCATCGATCACGGCCGGTGAGAGTTCGATATCGTCGCTGTCGATGTTGGCCTTGAGTTGCTCCATCGTGGTGGCGCCGATGATATTGCTGGTGAGAAACGGGCGGCTGTTGACGAAGGCCAGCGCCATCTGAGCCGGGTCCAGGCCGTGATTGTGTGCGAGCTGGACATACTCGCGTGTGGCGGCAACGGCCTGCTCGTTACTGTAGCGATCATAGTCGGGCCATTTGCTGATGCGTGCCTTTTTCCCCGCCTTACCCTCAAGGTACTTGCCGGAGAGCACACCGAAGCCAAGTGGTGAGTAGGCGAGCAGGCCTACATCCTCGCGGTGGGCGGGTTCAGCCAGTCCGATCTCGAAGGTGCGGTTGAGGAGGCTATACGGGTTCTGGATCGAGACCACACGCTCCATGGCCATGCAGTCTGCCAGTTGGATGTAGCGCATTACGCCCCACGGCGTTTCGTTAGAGATGCCGAAGTGGCGAATCTTACCCTCCTTGACCAGGTCGTTGAGTAGCTGCAGGGTTTCGATGATCGGGATCGGGTGGTCTTCCGGATCGTGGACATAACCCAGACGCCCGAAGAAGTTGGTTTTACGGTCGGGCCAGTGCATCTGGTAGAGGTCGATGTAGTCGGTCTTGAGACGTTTGAGGCTGGCGTCTATCGCCTTGGTGATGTTGTGCCGGTCCAGCCGGGTCTGGCCGCCGCGGATGTGCGGTAGCCAGTCCGCTGCCGGGCCGCATACCTTGCTGGCCAGGATGATTTCATCGCGTCGTCCGCGCTGTTGCAGCCATTTGCCGATGATCGCCTCGGTCTTCCCATAGGTCTTGGCGGTGGGAGGAATCGGATAGAGTTCAGCGGTATCGATGAAATTGATGCCTTGATCGACGGCATAGTCCAGTTGGGCATGAGCTTCCTGTTCGGTGTTCTGCTCTCCAAAGGTCATCGTGCCGAGGCAAAGCCGGCTTACCTGGAGGCCGGTACGGCCGAGTTTGCGATAGTGCATCGGTATCTTTCCCCAGTATTCTTTTTCTCAATAGTATACGGCGGCCCCCCTGGAGGGAATCGCGTTAGCGCCGATGCCGTCGATATCGGCCGACTTTATCGCTAAAAGTAGATGTGTTTCATGAGGTTTACAATCGCCGGGTCATTGTTGGCGGGCAGTGACTTTAAGTGATAGGGCGGAAAAAATCGCTGTCGTTAACGCTGTGAGGCTTGCAAGGGTGTAAAATAACCGCCATATATCGTCGGTTGCAGGCTCTGCCACCATCGTTTCGATAGGTCGTTCTGTCGCAATCCGGCTTCTTCACTCACTTTTTTGTCAACGGTTCCCATGTCACACAAAATCCCCCAGGTCGGTTTCGTCAGTCTCGGTTGTCCCAAAGCCACGGTCGATGCCGAGCGCATCCTCACCCGCTTGCGGGCTGAGGGTTATCACATTTCGCCAAGCTATGACGAGGCCGATCTCGTGGTGGTCAACACCTGTGGCTTTATCGATGCAGCAGTGGAAGAGTCACTCGATACCATTGGTGAGGCCCTGGCGGAGAACGGCAAGGTGATCGTCACCGGCTGCCTTGGCGCCAAGGAGGGGGTGGTGCAGAACGCCCATCCCCAAGTGCTGGCGGTGACCGGGCCCGATTCCCTGAATGAGGTGATGGCGGCGGTACATGCCCATCTGCCGCCACAGCACGATCCTTATATTGATCTGGTGCCGCCCGGTGGCATCAAGCTCACCCCACCGCACTATGCCTATATCAAGATCGCTGAGGGGTGTAATCAGCAGTGCACCTTTTGCATCATTCCCTCAATGCGTGGCCGACTGGCAAGCCGTCCCATCGGCGAGATCATTGATGAGGCCGAGAAACTGGTCAATGACGGGGTGCAGGAGTTATTGGTAGTGGCTCAGGACACCGCCGCGTTTGGCGTGGACGTGAAATACCGCACCGATTTCTGGCAGGGGCGTCCGCTGAAAACCGACATAGAGAGTCTGGTCAAGCAGCTCGGCTCGCTCGGTGCCTGGCTCAGGCTCCACTATATCTACCCCTATCCGAAAGTAGACCGACTGGTGGAGCTGATGGCCGAAGGCTATGCGCTGCCCTACCTGGATGTGCCGATGCAGCATGCCAGTCCGTCGGTACTCAAGGCCATGCGTCGCCCTGCAGACAGCGAAAATATGCTGCGTCGCATCGAAAACTGGCGCGACATCATTCCTGAGATCGCATTGCGCTCTACGTTCATTGTCGGCTTCCCCGGTGAAACCGATGAGGATTTTGAGCGGCTTCTCGATTTTCTCCGTGGGGCTCGGTTGGACCGTGCCGGCGCGTTCACCTATTCGCCCGTTGAGGGCGCATTCGCCAACATGCTGCCGGATCAGGTCCCGGAGGAGCTGAAGCAGGAGCGTTTAGAGCGCTTTATGGAAGCCCAGAGCGCCATCAGTGCCGACAAGCTGCAAGAGCGAGTCGGTATCAGCTACACCGTGCTGATTGATGAGGTCCAGGATGGCCAGGCGTACGGCCGTAGTTATGCCGAAGCTCCCGAGGTGGACGGTATCGTAGTGATTGAAAATGGCGATGGACTGGAGCCTGGTGATGCGGTTGATGTCGTGATTACCGCCGCGGATGAGCATGATCTCTATGCGGTGTTGGAGGAGTAGCCAATAGCGATAGCCCGGTAGCCGCAAGGGTGATCCCCGGGACGGATTTACCCTGGCGAATTTCAACATGGTCTTGCTGTTGGCGTAGTCTCAACTAGACTTCTTTGACTTAGGCAAGATAGACGCCGAGACGCCCCGATGGGCCGTTGTTCCTCGGGGCAAAAGAGTTGTCATCCACCACTTGCTGGGATGCATCAACCAAGTCTTGAGGAGGTGTCGTCATGGCTCCGCAAACTATCCATCCAGACGATCGTCGTCTTTGGAAAGACGAACTCGTCGAAATCCAACGTGACCGCTCCGATTATCACGTTTCGCCCGGTTACCGCCCTGAAATCCAACAGTTAACAATGGACCAGCCCCTTATCTGGATAAGGAAGGGGTGGCAGGATCTGCAACGTAATCCCGTTATCGCTATCGGTTACGGTATCGTTATCGCCCTGGTTTATGCTGCCATCGTGGCTTTTGCATGGTCCACTCAGCTCTATCAAGTGGGTGTTCAGCTTACCGCCGGTTTCATCTTGCTGGCCCCGATGATGGCACTGGGTTTTTACGGCATTAGTCAGAAGAGTGAGCAGGGAGAGTCAGTGGCATTCCTGGATACTTTCAGGATGTGGCGGCGCAACCACAAAGGGCTGCTGGGTATGGGCTTATTGCTGGTCCTGCTATTTCTCGCCTGGTTCATGAGTTCGATGTGGACCGCCGCCTTTTTGGCCGAGAGCAAGGAGGAGTTAGCATTGTTCCTGGGGTCTGAAAATTTTCCCGAGTTTTACGGTACGCTTGTCACGAACCTCACTTTACCAATGGTGCTGGGGTATTTTCTCGTCGGTTTGGTGGCTGTGCTGGTGGCTTTTGCTTTTACAGCCGTCTCTATCCCGATGATGATGGATCGCCCCGAAACCGACGCCATCACCGCCCTGGTTATTTCCTGGGAGGCGGTGACCCATAATTGGAAACCGATGCTATGGTGGGCGGTGTTGATCGCCTTTTTTACCGGCATTGGCCTGCTGTTCTTCTACGTTGGCCTGGCGATCACCATGCCGTTACTCGGTTTTGCCACCTGGCATGCGTATCGGGAAACGCTGGGCGAGTGGCGCAAGGTTGAGGAGCCGCAGCCGCCTTACTACTAGTCAAGTCGGAAGCCGGAAAGAAAGAAAACATCAGTGATCGGTATGCGGATTGACCGGTGAGACCTTTTCTCTCGGCTTTCTGCGTATGTGACCTATGATTTGACTGCTGTGTCATCTTGTTGCTCGTCAGTGTCAAGGCGAGGGTCCATTTCCAGTGCAACTGGTGAGGTTCGCACCATTGATGCAAACGCCATTTGCTCTTCGGTAGGAATGACCGGGCCGACACGGAGCCGGTAAAGGCCGAGTATCCCGAGCAGCAACAGGGTGCTGACAAAGAACAACAGGAGGCTGCCGGGGCCGGCGACTTCCATGAAGACACCGGCAATCGTCGGGCCGATCGCTGCACCTGCGCCGTAGATCAGCAACAGGTTGCGCGAGGCCTCAAGCATGTGATCGGCATCAAGGTGGTCGTTGACGTGGGCAACGCTGATCCCATAGAGGGAAAAGGCAAATCCCCCATAGGCGATGAATAATGTTATCAATAGTGCATGGGACATCTCGACGGCGAGGAACGCGATCCCGGCAATGGCCGCGGTGATGAAACTGACGAGTACCAGGACATGGCGGCGATCATGCCGATCGGATACATGCCCGATGGGCCATTGTAGTAGGACGCCACCAATAATCGTCAGGCTCATGAACAGGGCGATGCCCGGCTCCGACATGCCGACCCGCTGAGCGAACAGCGCGCCCAGGCCCCAAAAGGCACCGTTGTTGATGCCGCTGATTAGTGCACCGCTGACACCCAGCGGACTCTCCCTATGGAGATGTTTCAGCCCAATGGACGGGGTGCTTACGTGGGTGGGCTGGATAATGCCGGTCAGCGCGATGGGCACCACCGCCAGGGCTATCAGCAGGGCGGTAAGGCTGAATAGCCGGTACCCGCCGATATCGCCGAGCAGGATCAGGTATTGCCCCAGCGCCATCGCCAACAGGGTGATAATCACATAGACGGAAAAAAACCGGCCTCGCTGATCATTGGGGGCCATGGCGTTGAGCCAACTCTCGATCACCATGTATAACCCCACCATACAAGTACCGGTGATGATTCGCAGCAAAGCCCAAAACCACTCGTCGATAAACATGCCGTGGGAGATGGCCGCCGCGGTGGTGATGGCGGTGAAGACGGCGAAGGCGCGGATGTGCCCGACATTGCGGATCAGCTTTGGACAAAGAAACGTGCCAACGATAAAGCCCATGAAGTAGGCGGACATGATGAAGCCGGTCATCGGCACCGAAAAGTGCTCGAGGTTGGCGCGTAGCGCCAGCAAGGTGCCTTGCAGACCGATACCGATCAGCAGCAGGCCAATGCCGAGAAGAAGGGGGTAGGTGCGTGAGGCGATGGTGAGCATGGTGCGTTTTTGTGTGTGTTTGTCATTTGAAAAGGTGGAGGACTTTTACAGCAACTGGGCGAAAGTTACCACAGTCGGGAAATTGTTCACCTTATTATTGTGCGTAGGGGGCCGAGGAAAATCCTGTGCCGGCGAATTTTTGAATACATTCCCTACCGCAAGCGGGACTTGACTCGACGGCGCGACGACATTACCCACCGTTACCTGGCCGGTCACGGCTACGCCTGCATCCGGGTGGATATTCGCGGCTCCGGCGAATCGCAAGGGGTGCTGACCGACCAGTACCGCAAGCAGGAGATGGACGATGGGGCGGCGGTGATACGTTGGCTCAGTGAACAACCCTAGTGTAACGGCAGCGTGGGGACGATGGGGATCTCTTGGGGTGGTTTTAACAGCCTGCAGATCGCCGCGATGAGACCACCTGCACTCAAGGCGATCATCCGTGCCTGCTTCCGCGCCCTGAAGCTGCCGTTACGTGCTCCGCGACCAGATGATGCGGCTGTCGGTTTTGCCAAGCCCGAAGGGGGGCGCCGACCAGGCTGGCGCCTGTCGAACCTCCACACCATAACTGGTTGGTGCATCGTGACCTGGCGGAGGATACTTCCATGCTGGAGGTGATCAAGGATGAGGGTGTCAGCTACATTGAGGCGATCGATATGGCGGTGGGCGATCGCACCTGGGACTGGTACACCTATCAGAGCAATGATTTCACTTCGGCACGCGGTGAAACCCGTACCGAGCGCAGCTTCCGCCGAGGCGACTGGTCGGTGCGCACCACCACCCGAACCGTACTGACGGCCGACACAACGCACTTTTATATTCATGCCGAGCTGGATGCCTTTGAGGGGGAGAAACGGGTCTATTCACAGAACTGGGACCGAGTCATTCCCCGTGATGGCGTGTAAACAAAATTGACTTGCGCAATACCTCCCTCAAGGCCTGATGGCATGGCGAAAAGAGATCGGGAGCCGGCTCATTTTTCGTGCAGGGTCGGTATATGTTTAGAGCGTGCGTATCAACGCTGCGGGAGTCATTATCCCTTCGGGTTACCCTCAGACTTTGCTGTGGGGATGAATTTATTTTTCTGCAGCCGTGGTGATCTGCGGTTCTGTATTGTCATTGCTAAAAAGATGATCAACCAGGCCCGAGTCGCGTAGTCTGGCAAGACTCTGATCGCTTCGCGCCTCTTCCAGGTAAGGGCCGGATAGTTCCACGGCCCGTTCCAGCTCATTCGCCGCCTGTTCCAATTGTCCGAGGGTGGCGTTGGCGCAGGCCCGTTGATAATGGGCGTAGGCATAATTTTGATTAAAGGATAGGGCCTTATCGCAAAGGTTGAGCGCCCATTCCGCCTCGCCCAGTTCAAGCACGGCATCGGCTTTGTAGGTAAGCGCTTCAACGTCGTCGGGGTTTATCGCCAGGATTTTATCGTAGACCTCGATCCTTGATTGCGGCGTGGCCTCCAACCCGGCACGCATCCACAGGGAGTGGAGGGTGTTGGTGCGGGCGATCTCCTCCTGCGCGGTGATGATGCGCTCGGTGCGGTCCTTCAGCTTCTGCTCCAGACTGTAGACCCGCTTTTCGTAATCTTCGGTGATTTGGCCGACCTTGGTCTCCACCACTTCCTCAAGGCGGTGACGGATGTCACGCAGAGAGGTCCAGCCGACCAGGACGAAGATCGAGGCACCGGCCGCAATGATATAGAAGATGTTGTTGATCGTGCTGGTGGTGTACTGGATAGCGCGATCCGATGCCTTTAGATGAGTGTCAGCAAATTTCTCGGCGAAATCGACCCGCTGTTGTTGCAGTTCTGTCCGCAGACTCTTTAGCTCATCCAGTACATAGCGTTCGACAAAGGGGTTGTAGAGCGGCTTCTTCAGCTGTTCCACCGACGCTTCGGCTTCGCCCAAGACGCGCTTTTCCTCTTCGGCTGCGTAGAGAGTGCCGCCCGGCATTACGGATAACAGTACCAGCGAGAGGATTAAGCAGCGCATATGGCCTCGCCATAGTTGTGCGGCTCAATGAGGCCGTTGTGCAGGCTACGCACCGCCACTTCATAATCCTCATTATCAATAATGAACTGCATATCCACCTGGCGCATCGACTGGTGCATGGCAACAATGCTGATCGATTCATCGGCGAGTGCACGCACTGCCCTGGCCAGTAGTCCCGGTACCTGCATATCACTGCCGATGCAGGAGACGATAGCAACCTTGCGCTGGTCTGTCTCGGCGCCTGGGAACCGCTCCTTGATTGCCCGCATGACCCGTTTGACCGTTTTCAGGTTGCAGCCGAGGTAATGGGTGACGGTGTTGGCGTTGATGTCCTTGGTGATCACCTGGGCACGGAAGCGGCGGAACAGATCGAGCAGCGCTTTTTCGTATTCGCCGCTCTTGCCGACCATCTCCTGGTCGAACAGTTCGATAGCATGGATCTGCTTGCGTCCGGCGATGATCTCCACGCAGGGGGTGCTGCTGATGTAGTCGCCTGTGATCAGGGTGCCGCTGTGCTCCGGCTCGAAGGTATTTTTGATGCGCAGCGGAATATTGTTCTGGCGCAGGCCCTTGGCCGCGCGTGGGTGGATCGCTTCCATTCCCAGGTTGGCCAGTTGGTCGGCCACATCGTAATTGGTGCGACCGATGGCGACGATGTTCTCTTCACCTACCACCGCCGGGTCGGCGGTGCTGAGGTGATACTCCTTATGGATAACCGCCTCGCTGGCGCCGGTGAGCACGGCGATGCGGCTGAAGGTCATTTCGCTGTAGCCGCGGTCGAAGCTGGCCATCAGCCCTTCGCTGCAGTGGGCGTAGCCGGTAACGATGGGGAGCTCTCGGGTCAGGTCGATGTCGGCAAAGGCCTGTTCGATGACGGCATCGAGCGACTGTGCTTCCACAGCATTCCAGCCGGAGAGGTCGACAAAACGGGCGTTGACCCCCTCGTTCTGTAGCAGGTGACTGGTGTTCCAGGCGCTGTGTGCCTCGCCAATGCTGGCGAGCATTTCGCGCACTGTCAGCAGGTGATCTTCCAGTTCGAAGTGGCCGTGCTCACATAGCGCCTGCAGATTATCGAGTACTCGCTCGGCTTCCATCAGGCGTTGATCGATAAAGTCATTCGACTCCGATAGCAGTGCCTTATCACCAAATAATGCGCCATTGAGTTCGTACAGATATTCGCGCAGGTTGTGCAGGGCGATGCGCCAGGCACTCTCGTCCTCGGCAGCGGTGAACAGGGCATAGACGCCGGGATGGCCGCTTTTCTTGTGCTCCAGCAGGCGATTGGTGATGCCGCCGTAGGCGGAGACAACAAAGATACTGCCGTAAGGGTTCTCCCTGTTACGGCAGATAATATTGTCGCGCACCGCCTGGTAATTGCTCATGGAAGTGCCGCCAATCTTCTCGACGGTGTGTTGCATGGGAGTCTCCCGTTATGAAAATAAATTCACCGCAAAGGCGCAAAGGGACATGGAGGGGGCATGATAAAAGAGCTTGCTGCCGCAGGTGAGAACCTCGGTCCTGAAACCTTTGTGTCTTTGCGGTGAAAAATGGGTTTTGCCTCTATTTGTTCCGCACAGCTTCCCACTCGGCGGCGCGCGGGTGCGGCGCGTAGGCGCCGTCCGCGTCGTGGTGTTCGCGGCCTGTGACCGGCGGGTTGAAGGCGCAGATCAGGCGCATGTCTTCTTTTCCGCCGCGCAGCAGGTGCTCATCGTGGTTGTTGAGCAGGTACATAGTGCCGTCCTTGATCGGGTAGTTCTTGCCGGTTTTCAGATCCTCGATCTCGCCGTCGCCGGCGACACAGTAGACCGCCTCGATATGGTTCTTGTACCAGATGTGGGTCTCGGTGCCGGCCTTGATGATGGTCTCGTGGAAGGAAAACCCCGCGTTGTCGTTGTCGAGGACGAAGCGGCGGCTCACCCAGTTGCCGTTTTCGGCGTGGACCTCGCGATCGGAGCCCTTGATCTCGTCGAGGGTGCGGACAATCATGCGCTCACCCCTTTGCGTGCATCATCGCTGCGGCTGAGCACGTCTCCGATGGCCTTGTCGATCAGGGCAAGCCCTTCACGCAGTGTCTCTTCTTCGATGGTCAGTGCCGGCAGAAACTTGACCACATCGTCGTCCGCACCGGCCAGCTCGATGATGAGTTTATTGGCGAAGGCCTCCTTTGAGACTTCACCGGCAAAGCCAGGGCGCGGAATATCCAGCCCCCAGACCATGCCAAGGCCGCGTAGTTCGATGTCGAGCTGTGGGTATTTTTCAGCGATTTTACCCAGCTCCTCTTCCATGATCGCCCCTTTGTACTTGACCGATTCGGCAAAATCATCATTTTCCCAATAGGTCAGCGCCTGATCGGCGGCGACGAAGGCGAGGTTGTTGCCGCGGAAGGTTCCGGTATGCTCACCGGGCTGCCACTGGTCCAGTTCGGGGCGCATGAGCAGGATGGCCATCGGCAGGCCGCCACCGATCGACTTGGACATACAGACCATGTCGGGCTTGATGCCGGCGCGTTCAAAGCTGAAGAAGGTACCGGTTCGGCCGTTACCCACCTGAATGTCGTCGATGATCAGCAGGATGTCGAACTCATGGCACAGCTCGGAAAGCTCCTGCAGCCACGTGACGCTGGCGACGTTGATCCCACCCTCACCCTGTACGGTTTCGACGATAATCGCTGCCGGCAGGTCGATGCCGGAGGAGCCGTCCTCCAGGAACTTGCGCAGGTAGTCGATGGTGTTCACGTCCGGGCCGAAGTAGCCGTCGAAGGGTACTGAGTCGGCGTTGTTGCGTGCCCCGTACGACTCATCACGGTAGAAGTCGTTACCGGTGACTGCCAGGGCTCCCATGGTGAGACCGTGGTAGCCGTTGGTGAAGGCAATGACGTTGGAGCGGCGCTTGACCATACGGGCCAGCTTCAGTGCGGTCTCCACCGAATTGGTGCCGGTGGGGCCGGTGAACTGGATCTTGTAGTTCAGGTTACGCGGCGTCAGGATGGTGTCACGGAACTTCTGCAGGAAGTTCTTTTTCGCCACCGTCGCCTTGTCCAGCGCATGGACGATCCCATCACGCTGCAGGTACTCGATCAGCGCCTCGCTGATGATCGGATTGTTGTGGCCGTAGTTGAGCGTACCGGCACCGGCAAAGAAGTCGATGAACTTGTTACCATGCTCGTCATAAATGAACGAGCCCTTGGCGGTGTCGAAGATCGCCGGGAAGGAGCGTACGTAACCACGTACTTCTGATTCCATTTCTTCAAAAATTCTCATTGCTTGTTCTCCGATTGCATAATCTATGTTAATTCCAGAGGCCCGATGCGTATCAGGCGTTCATCTTCGTGAGCCTCAGCACCGAAGTGTTTGGCCTCGAGAAAGGTCTCTTCGCTGGTCTCAGCCTGATGCTTCTCGGCGAACCGTTCGAAGACACGTCTGGAAGATAGATTAGAGGGTGAAATAGTGGTTTCCATTGCGCAAACGTGCGCACAGTCAGGACGCTCGGCGACATGCTCCAGCATGCGCCCGGCAAGACCTGAGCCGCGGGCGGTTTCATCTACTGCCACCTGCCAGATAAATAGCGTGTCAGGGCGGGCGGGAATGAGATAGGCGGAAAGAAAACCGACGATTTGGTCATTGGCTTCAGCTACCACGCAGGTGTCGCGAAAATGGCTGCAAAGCAAAAAATAGTTGTAGCTGGAGTTAACATCCAGCGGCGGGCAGCGTTTAATTAGCTCGTGAACCGCCTTACCGTCCTCTAGTTGTGGGAGGCGGAGAGTGATTGGGTTATTTTCAGTCATTATTAACCTTGTGGGTTATAGGCTGGTAAATCGTTTGTGGACAAATAGTTTGTATACAAATGATTTGTTTGGCTATTATATGAGGGTGATAGGGCTGAAATCAAGTTTATCACTGTTTTTTAGGGTTATTTGCTAACCGTATACCTTTTGTATAGAAACTAGTTTTTCTGTCTGAGCGTGTATTTCCTTATGTATAGCACCTGTTGTGAGGGGTAATGGAAAGAACGACTGATGTACTGATTTCCCTGCGTCGCATCATCCGCGCAATCGACATGCGTTCCCGCCGGCTGATGCAGAACTCGGGGTTCACCGGTCCGCAATTGCTGGTGCTGCAGGCGCTGGGGGTGCATAAGGAGATGAGTGCAGGTGAACTGGCTCGGGAGGTGAACCTTAGCCAAGGTACGGTGACCTCTATCCTCGATCGATTAGAAAAGCGTGAATTGATTCAGCGCATTCGCTCCCACACGGATCGACGCAAGGTCTTTGTCACGCTGACCGAAGAGGGAAAGACACAGCTGGCATCGGCACCTACCCTGTTGCAAGAACGTTTTATTCAGCGTTTTGAAGAGCTCAAGGACTGGGAACAGCACCAGATTCTGGCCTCCCTGCAGCGTCTGGCGGAGATGATGGACGCACAGGATATTGATGCCGCCCCTGTGCTGGATACCCGTCAGGCACTGGATGCGATTGCTCCGGTCGAAGAGTGGGATGCCACTTCTGAAGGTCGGTAGACGGCATAATTCGGTCAATACCGGCCGGGTTGCCAGTAGTTGTTTTCTCTCACCTTTATCCGGGAATTGCACCTCATAATCGTTAACCAGCGAGCTGAAAAGCTTACTCCTGCGCGAAATTTATCCACCTCGGTTTCTTATGAAACCAGGTCGAGGCTTCACCCCTCCGTGTTCTGACTTTCTCACTATGCCCTCATGTCTTCTTCTACCCCTGTCAGGTGGTTAGCGGCCTCTTCATAAGGTCGTTACCCCGGAAATATGGGGCGGGCACCGACCGGCATTCCTGTTCCCGACCACTAGGATTTGTGCAAAAGCCGAAAAAGGAACATGCAAATGCAATCTGTCGATACCGGGAAAAATCTGCTTATATCGGACACCTGGCTGGGAATTCTCTTTATCCTTCTTTCGCTGACCTTGCCGCAAATAGCACAAGCTCTGATGTGGAGCCCCTCCAGCGGACCCTATGGGGGAAATGTCACTGCGCTGGCGATGGACCCGCTTACCCCCACAACGCTCTATGCGGGCACCTCAGGAGGTGGGGTTTATGTCAGCACAGATAGCGGAGAGAACTGGAGCATCCGTAACGGTGGGCTGGACAATCAGACCGTCAACGCCCTTGTTATTCACCCAGTCACACCGTCTACGCTCTATGCGGGGACAGCTGGTGGTGTTTTCAAGAGTACCGATAGTGGCGTGAGCTGGAGTGCCAGTAACACCGGTCTGACGAGTGCGTATATCAATGCCCTTGCCATAGACCCCGCCACGCCTGCGATTCTTTATGCCGGAACCAGTGGAAGTGGTCTTTTCAAGAGCATGGATCAGGGTATGACCTGGATCCCCACTAGTAACGGTCTGACGCAATCGTCCATCTTGACCATTGCCCTCGATCCGCTCACATCCAGCACCCTTTATGCGGGGACGTATTCAGGTGTTTTCATAAGCACGGATAGCGGTGCAAACTGGAACTCCAGTAGCAGTGGCCTGCCTAATAGCGCTGTTATCTTCTCATTGGCCATCGATCCCGGCGCACCCTCAACTCTCTATGCGGGCACATGGAGCAGTGGTGTCTACAAGAGCAGTGATGGCGGTGTGAGCTGGAGTTCCAGCGGGCTTATTGGTGCAAATATCTATACCGTTGCTATCGATCCGACCACGCCTTCCATTCTCTATGCGGGTACTGGGGGAGGGGGCATCTATCGGAGCGCTGACAACGGCGTGAGCTGGAATGCCAGCAACACCGGTATAGGCTCGATGAACGTTCGTACCCTTGTGATCGACCCGCTGACACCGTCCACCCTCTATGCAGGGACAAGTCGTGGCATTTCCAAGAGCCTGGATAGCAGCGCGAGCTGGGGTGAAGGCAACCGGGGCCTGAGCAATTTATCTGTTTACTCCCTGGCGATTGATCCTGGTATCTCCTCTACCCTCTATGCCGGCACAAGTGGTAATGGCCTTTTCAAGAGTACCGACAGGGGGGCAAACTGGAGCGCAAGCAGTAACGGCCTGGGAAATCAGATCTTAAATTCCCTGGCCATCGATCCTGTTACCCCCTCAACACTCTATGCCGGGACTGGGAGTGGCGGGGTTTTCAAGAGTGTTGACAGCGGAGTGAGTTGGAGCGCCAGCAACAGTGGCCTGACCAATCTTGCTGTTTATGAGTTGGTTATCGATCCCATGACACCCTCTATCCTCTATGCAGGAACATGGGGTGGTGGTGTCTTTAAGAGTGTCGACGGCGGTCTGAGCTGGAATCAGAACAAGAGTGGCATGACCACGTTGACGGTACGCTCCCTGGTCATCGACCCTTCCACGCCTTCAATCCTGTACGCGGGCACACTGGGAGGCGTCTTCGTAAGTATGGATAGTGGTGCGACCTGGAGTGTCAGCAACAGCGGTTTGACCAGTACAATAATTACCTCTTTGGCTATTGACCCGGCCACGTCTTCTATCCTCTATGCAGGCACTTTGGGTGGTGGCATCTTCAAGAGCACGGACAGCGGTGCGAACTGGAGTAACACGGGGCTGCCCGGTCTCTCTATTCTGTCCATTGCCTTTGACCCGTCTGCTCCCGCTGCTCTCTACGCAGGTACCAGTCAGGGTGGCTTTTTCATGAGCACGGATAGCGGCGCCAATTGGATCGAAAGCAACACGGGTTTAAGCAGCCTGTCGGTACAGGCTATTGCCGTCGACCCTGAAAAACCAACCATTCGTTATGTGGGAGTAAGTTCCGGCAGTGTCCAGCAAAGCGCTGACGAAGTCGTTCCGGTGATCACTTTGCTGGGTGATGACCCGATGACGGTGGCCCACGGCAGCACCTTCGTGGACCCGGGCACTGCCGTAAGCGATAATGTCGATGATGGGCTCGTTACCACGGTGACGGGCACGGTGGATACGAGTACTGTTGGCAGTTACATTCTTACCTATGATGTCAGTGATGCGGCAGGCAACGCCGCCACCCCGGTGACCCGCACAGTCAACGTCACTGATCAGACCGCACCGGTGATCACTCTGCTGGGGGATGATCCGATGACGGTGGCTCACGGCAGCACCTTCGCGGACCCGGGCACTGCCGTAAGCGATAATGTCGATGTCGGGCTCGTTACTACGGTGACGGGCACGGTGGATACGAGTACTGTTGGCAGTTACATTCTTACCTATGACGTCAGTGATGCGGCTGGCAATGCCGCCACCCCGGTGACCCGCACAGTCAACGTCACTGATCAGACCGCACCGGTGATCACTCTTCTGGGGGATGATCCGATGACGGTGGCTCACGGCAGCACCTTCGCGGACCCGGGCACTGCCGTAAGCGATAATGTCGATGTCGGGCTCGTTACTACGGTGACGGGCACGGTGGATACCAGTACTGTTGGCAGCTACATCCTTACCTATGATGTAAGTGATGCGGCAGGCAACGCCGCCACCCCGGTGACCCGCACAGTCAACGTCACTGATCAGACCGCACCGGAGATCACTCTGCAGGGCGATCATCAGATGACGGTCGTGTTTGGGACAAGTTTCACCGACCCTGGAACCACGGTGAGTGATAACGTCGATACCGACCTCGCTGTGTCGGTAACCGGAACGGTGGACATGGTGACTGAAGGGGCTTATACACTCACCTACACTGTAAGCGATAGTGCCGGCAATGCCGCCGTACCTGTCAGTCGTACGGTGAAGGTGAGGGCAATGAGCGGAGCCTATGTCAGCAGCGCTAACGGTGGTGGCGGCGGTGCCCTGGACCTGGTATCCATATTCCTGTTGTTGTCGATGGGGTATATGGGCAGGAGAAGATTTCCGCTTGGCCGCTGATGGTCATGGAATAAAAAAGGCCCGCAGAGATGCGGGCCTTTTTCATTGCGCTGAGAGCAGGACTCAGGCGTTACGGCTCTTGCTGATCATGTCATGGATGATCGGGGCAAGGATCAGCTCCATGGCGAAGCCCATCTTGGCACCGGGGACCACGATGGTGTTGCGGCGGGACATGAAGGAGTCCGGGATCATGTTCAGCAGGTAGGGGAAGTCGACACCGGTCTTGACCGGATCGCGGAAGCGAATCACCACGAAGGACTCGTCCGGGGTGGGAATGTCGCGGGCGATGAACGGGTTGGAGGTGTCGACGGTCGGTACGCGCTGGAAGTTGATGTCGGTACGGGAGAACTGCGGGGTGATGTAGTTCACGTAGTCCGGCATGCGACGCAGGATGGTGTCGACAATGGCCTCGGCGCTGTAACCGCGCTGGGCATTGTCGCGGAAGATCTTCTGGATCCACTCCAGGTTGACAATCGGTACCACGCCGACCAGCAGGTCGGTGTAGGCGGAGACATCCACATCACCGTCTTTGGCACCACCGTGCAGACCTTCATAGAACAGCACGTCAGTCTGCTCGTTGATCTCCTCCCAGGGGGTAAACTGGCCGGCAGTGTAGCTGGTGCCACCCAGACGATCATTGTGGTGATCGGCCTCTTCATCGCTATGGATATAGTAACGACGCTTGCAGCCGCCAGTCTCCCCATAGGCCTTGAAGGTATCGGCCAGTAGGTCGAAATGGTTGGCCTCCGGACCGAAGTGGGACAGGTTCTTGCCCTCTTCGGCAAACTTGGCGATAGCCTCTTTCATCGCGGCGCGATCATAGCGGTGGTAGCTATCACCCTCGATAACCAGGGGCTTGATCTTTTCGCGGAAGAAGATGTGTTCAAAGGCATTCTTAACGGTGGTGGTTCCGGCACCGGAAGAACCGGTAACCGCAATCACAGGATGCTTTACTGACATGGATCGACTCCTAAAACAGGATTGAAAATTCTTTTAATTCAGCAGCTTGACAACTCAGAACAGCACATTTTAGCCGAAATGCCGGGTTTAAGTCTCGGAAAAAATGGAAGTTTTTGCTTCTTCTATACTTAATGTATTGTTTTGCAAGAAAAAATATTCAACGCGAAGGACGCAAAAGTAGGAACGGCTATGAGATAGCGACATCCCTGGGGGCGTGACCCACTGAATACACCTTTGAGATCGGACTCAAAACAAGTTGGTCAACGCTGTTGTCATCCCGGCGTAGTCCGGGATCCCGGCTGTTATCCTGGCTCCTGGATTCCGGCTTTCGCCGGAATGACAAAGCACTATTGCCATTCAGACCTGAGTTTTTCCTTTGCGCCTCTGCGGTGAAGCGCTTTTCAGGCCTTTTCCCGCGCGATGGCGCGGTAGCCGATATCGCGGCGCATGAACATCCCTTTCCAGTTGATCTTGTCAGCCAGGGCATAGGCCTTTTGCTGGGCTTCGCTTACGCTGCTGCCCAGAGCAGTGGCACAGAGCACGCGACCACCGGCAGTGACCACCTTGCCATCCACTTCAGTCGTGCCGGCATGAAAGATCTTGGCATCTGTACTGTCGGCGTCGTCGAGGCCGTTTATCACGTCGCCTTTTGCATAACTGCCCGGGTAACCACCAGCGGCCAGCACCACACCCATGGCGGCACGCCGGTCCCATTCGGCAGAAATCCTGTCCAGCTTGCGCTCCAGTGCGGCATTACACAGTGCAACCAGATCAGACTTGAGGCGCATCATAATTGGCTGGGTTTCCGGATCGCCGAAGCGGCAGTTGTATTCGATCACCTTGGGTGCGCCGTCAGCGGTAATCATCAGGCCCGCATAAAGGAAGCCGGTATAGGGGTTACCTTCGGCGGCCATGCCGCGCACGGTCGGTTCGATCACCTCGCGCATGATGCGCGCATGGAGCTCGGGGGTGACCACCGGAGCGGGGGAGTAGGCACCCATACCACCGGTATTGGGGCCAGTGTCGCCCTCACCGACACGTTTGTGGTCCTGGGAGGTGGCCATCGGCAGAATATGCTCACCATCGACCATGACAATGAAGCTTGCCTCCTCGCCCTCGAGGAACTCCTCGATCACCACTCGGTGGCCCGCCTCACCGAAGGCATTGCCGGCGAGCATGTCACGGACCGCGCTCTCGGCCTCGTCCTGCGTCATGGCGACGATGACCCCTTTCCCTGCGGCAAGACCATCGGCCTTGATGACGATGGGGGCACTCTTCTCCTTGATATAGGTCAGTGCTTGATCGATATCGGTAAAATTGGCGTAAGCCGCCGTGGGGATGTGGTGACGGGCAAGGAAATCCTTGGTAAAGGCCTTGGAGCCCTCGAGCTGGGCTGCCCCCATGCGCGGTCCAAAGCAGCGCAGGCCTGCCTTCTCGAAAGCGTCGACGATGCCAAGAACCAGCGGCGCTTCGGGACCGACGATAGTGAGGTCAATGGCATTGTCGCGGGCGAATCCGAGCAGGCCATCGATATCCTCGACGCCGATGGCGATATTTTCCATTTTTGCCTCTCGTGTGGTGCCTGCGTTGCCGGGAGCAACAAAAATCTTTTCCACATCAGGCGATTGCGCCGCTTTCCAGGCCAAGGCGTGTTCGCGCCCACCGCTGCCGATAACCAGTACTTTCATAATCTGCCTTTAGTTGCCAGCTTGGGTGAGAGCCGGTGTCTCTTCCTTAAGCCGTGGATTATTGTTGCTGATGTAGCGAGCCGATTCATAGAGGCCACGGCTGAGTTTTTTCATCTTTTCGGCCAGTTCGGGGTGCTGGGCACTCACATCCTGCCTCGGTTCCTCGCTGTCGAGCCGGTGCAGAGAACCTTCGTTGCTGTTGACCGGCATGCGGAAATAGAACTCATCGTTGACTACGCCAATCGAGGTACTGGCTGAGTGGGCAATGATAAAGGCGTGTCGGTCCTGATCGAAACGCGGGTCGAACAGGTCACGGCCGAGGGTCGTGTTGGTGTGGGCGTGGCCGGTAAGGCTGGCCAGAGAGGTCATCACGTCAGTTTCGCTGGCCACAGTCTCCACCACTCGCCCCTCGGGGATGAGGCTGGGGGCATAAACGACAAAGGGCACGCGGTTTTGTCCCAGCGCCAGCTGGGTGTCTCCTTTGTAGGTATGGATGCCGGCGTTACCAGCAATGCCGTGGTCACCGAAGAATGCGAACACGGTGTTGTCGAAATAACCCGCTTCCTTCACCTGCTGCATGAAGTGACCAATACTGTGGTCCATGAAACGGTAAGAGTTGAACTCATCCACCGACTCGAAGCCGTACCTGTTCAGCTCTTCCTGGCTGGCATCACGCAGTTCGAAATCCTCGTTGTTTTCCGGGATGGTGTAGGGGCGGTGGTTGCCGGAGGTCTGGATCACTGCGAAGAATGGCTTTTCCTCATGCTGCAGCACCTTGTGCGCCTCTTTGAACAGATCCAGATCGGATATCCCCCAGACATCGGTACGTGGCGATTCATAGCTTCCCTCTTCGTAGATGTTCAAATCCTGGATATTGTTGGCGAGCATGGCGTGGATGTTGCGCCAGCTCGCGCTGCCGCCGAGGAAATAGTATTTCTCGTAGCCTTTGAATTCGTCCATGATCACGTGCTGGTTAACGATGGTCGGGTTGCGTGAGGAGGTATCGCCCATCTGCACATCTGGAATCCCGGTGACAGCACAGAACACTGAACGGGCCGTGCCTGTGGTGGGGGTATAGAAGTTGGGGAAGTAGAGGCCGTTACGCGCTATCTTATCGAAATGTGGGGTGGGCTGTAACGGATTGCCAGAGAGACCCGACTTGTATGAGGCGAATGATTCGAGGATCACAACGATTACGTTGTAAGGTTTATCGGGCTGTTTGGCTGGAACCACCTTGCGGGAGAAATTCAGGCTCGTGGCATCAGTATTCTCGACCCCAAGATAACCAGCCACCTCCGAGTAGGATTGTTGTACGGCCTCTTCATCGTAAGGCATACCGCCATTTTTGTAAGTATCGTAGAAGTAGAGCACCGGATTGAAAGTGACCGTTGAGGCGAAGGCGTGGTTGCTGAAGAAGGCGTCACTCCAACGCAGTGGATACCACGAAATCTTGCCATAGATGCCAAACAGCACAAGGAAGACGGTCGTACTGACCATGATTGTCTTGTACCAGCCATGCAGCGGTTCATACGTGGCCTCCTTATGAATGCGCAACATGCGATGTATGGAGAATGTAAACCCCGCCAGCAGAAGGGTAAGGGCAATGAGCCAGATGATTACCGGATAGCTTTGCCACACCATTTCAAGTGAGATCAGTGGGTTGGTCAGAAAGCGCAATACGGATGAATCGACGCGCACATGCAAGTAGGCATAGTGGCCAAAGTCGGTGACGTAGAACAGGACGGAACCCATCGTAACCAGCAGAAGGTAACCGAGCCAGAGCCCGCGGCCAAATGCATTGTCTAATGGACTGAGTTGTTTTATCCAGCCGAACAGAAAGATTGGCAGGATGATGAGAAGGGCCAATCGGAGATCGAACTTGAGGCCAATATAGAGTGCCTTGAGCAGGTCGGCACTGCCAAGGGGGTCGTTGGGGTTATCGTATAACTGCCAGAAGACAAGGCGGGCAGCAGAGAATACGATGACGTAGACCAGTACAGTCAGGCCAAGAAAGCGCGTCAGGCGTGGGATTCGGTTGATCAAACTCATGTCTTCCAGAAAATGTGCGTTTTTCGTAATGGCGGATAAAAAGGGTGGTCTTTAATGGTCTTTAATAGCGCAATTGTACCATATAGCGCCATGCTGGTAAGGTTGTCCGGTTGTAATGTGAAGTGGCCTCGCCGGGTAGTTAGTGCCGCTGAAGGCACGTAAGTTCCGTAAATTCAGGAGTTGACATTGTTGGGTCCAAAGGTCAAATGGGGGTTGCGTCGTCTTGCAACTGCTCTGGGGTGGGGCCTGCTGGCTATCGTGGCCTGGCAGGCATGGCAGTATGTGGAAGATGCCCGTTATCATGGCGCTCGTGCGCCCTATCTGCAGATGCAAAGTCCTGACGCGATAACGATCCGCTGGCAAAGTGATGAACCGGTGGTGGCTGTGGTGCGCTTCGGCAAGAGCCCTGAAGCGCTGGACCGGCTGGTAGAGGGTTCCGGTCCTACCTTGGAGCACGAGATCCGCCTCTCGGGTCTCGAGCCGGACACCCGGTACTGGTACGCCGTGGGGAGTGACAGCGAGATTGCCTATGGTGGCGGTGTGGACGACTGGTTCATGACCGCCCCCATACAGGGCGGCGAGAGACCGGTGCGCATCTGGGTGCAAGGTGACCCCGGGAAGGCATTGTCGACCACCCTTGCCGGAAAAGAGGCGGTACTTGATTGGATAGAGGCCAATCCCCGCCCAGGCCTCCCAGCCATTGACCTGTGGCTTACTACCGGCGATAACGCCTATCGCTATGGGCGCAACAGAGAGTTTCAGCAGCACCTGTTCGCGCCCTATTCCGACCTGTTGCGTAACGTGCCTTATTGGCCAGCGCATGGTAATCATGATGCGCGGCGTTGGGCTTTCTACAATATCTTTAGTTTTCCTGAAAATGGCGAGGCGGGAGGGGTGCCCTCAGGCAATGAGCACTTTTTCTCCTTCGATTACGGTCAGGTACACTTTGTCTATCTTGATTCCCATGCCACCGATCGCTCCGTCGATGGCGAGATGCTGGGCTGGCTCAAACGCGATCTGGCGGCAACCAGTCAGCCTTGGCTCATCGCGGTGTTCCATCATCCTCCCTACTCCAAGGGGTCTCACGATTCTGATAATTTAACTGACAGCGGGGGACGGATGGCTGAGATGCGGGAAAACGCCCTGCCGATCCTGGAGGCCGCCGGGGTAGACTTGGTGCTTTCCGGCCATAGTCATGTCTACGAGCGCTCTTATCCGCTCGCCTGTCACTACGACAAATCCACCCGTTTTAAACCTTCTATGTTTGTGGATAAGGGGATGGGGAGTCAGCCCCCCTACCGAAAGCCCGTGGGACTGACACCTCATAGCGGTGCCATCTACAGCGTCGTTGGTTCTTCGGCCAAGGCCGACAACAGTCCATTGGACCATCCGGTGATGGCCATGGCTAAAAGGGAGTTGGGCTCGTTGCTGGTGGATATTGATGGTAACACCCTGGAGGCACGCTTTATTACGCCTAAGGGGGAGGTGCTGGATCACTACCGCATCGTCAAGGAGGGGGAGGCTGGTCAGCCGCGGCGTTGCGAATGAGAGAAAAGAATTAAACGCAAAGGGCACAAAGACGCAAAGGGTGATAGGCACTTGTCACGTTGCCAGTGCCACAGGGATGCTGAGAGGATGGCCTGAAAGCCCAGCTTCTGCTCACCTTGCTTTTCTTCACGCCCTTTGCGTTTTAACTAATTGTTATCAATGGCGGAAGTGACGCATACCGGTGAACACCATTGCCATGCCGTGTTCATCCGCAGCGGCGATCACCTCATCATCACGCATCGAGCCGCCAGGCTGAATCACGGCGGCGATGCCCGCCTCGGCGGCATTGTCGATGCCGTCGCGGAAAGGGAAGAAGGCGTCTGAGGCCATCACCGAGCCGTTCACCTCAAGGCCCGCATGCTCGGCTTTGATACCGGCAATGCGGGCGGAGTTGATGCGGCTCATTTGCCCGGCGCCAACGCCAATGGTCATGTCACCCTTGCCGTAGACGATGGCGTTGGACTTGACGAATTTGGCCACACGCCAGGCAAACAGCAAATCCTTCATCTCCTGTTCACTGGGAACGCGCTTGGTCACCACCCTGATTTCGTTGCTGAGCTGCAGGTCGGAGGACTGGACCAGCAGGCCGCCGTTAACCCGTTTGAAGTCGAGGCTTTCGCCCACCTCGCCCCAGGCACCGCACTCGAGCAGACGCACATTCTGTTTGGCACTGACCGCCTCGATGGCTGCAGCGGAGACCTTGGGCGCGATGATCACCTCGACGAACTGACGCTCCACAATGGCCTTGGCAGTTTCGCCGTCGAGCTCCTGGTTAAAGGCGATAATGCCGCCGAAGGCCGACTCCGGGTCGGTGGCATAAGCGCGGTCGTAGGCTTCGAGCAGCGAGCTGCCGATGGCTACCCCGCAGGGATTGGCGTGCTTGACGATGACACAGGCCGGGCCCTCTTCGAATTGCTTGACGCACTCCAGTGCCGCGTCGGTATCGCCGATGTTGTTGTAGGAGAGCTCTTTGCCTTGCAGTTGGCGAGCGGTGGAGATGGAGCCAGCTGGCGCATTGTGCTCGACGAAGAAAGCGGCCTTTTGGTGCGGGTTCTCGCCATAGCGCATGGTTTGCACCTGCTGTACCTGCAGGTTGAAGGTGCGCGGAAAATCGGATTTTTTCTCGCCGCCAATTAGCTTGCCGAAATGGTTGGCGATCATACCGTCGTAGCGGGCGGTGTGCTCGTAGGTCTTTACCATCAGATCGAAGCGGGTAGGGTAATTGGTGGCACCATTGTTGGCTTTCATCTCCTCGAGCACGCGGCCGTAGTCGGCGGTGTCGACGATGATGGTGACATCTTTGTGATTCTTCGCCGCGGCGCGAATCATGGTTGGACCGCCGATGTCGATATTCTCGATGGCGTCCTCCAGGGTGCAGTCGGGCCGGGCCACGGTCTGTTCGAAGGGGTAGAGGTTGACCACCACCAGGTCGATGCCGCCGATGCCGTGCTCGGCCATCACCGCATCATCAATACCGCGGCGCCCCAGGATGCCACCATGGATCTTCGGGTGAAGGGTTTTGACCCGGCCATCCATCATCTCGGGGAAGCCCGTGTAATTAGAGACCTCAATTACCGCGATGCCGCTGTCGGCCAGCAGCTTCGCAGTGCCTCCGGTGGAGAGGATCTCCACGCCGAAGCCCGCAAGCTCCCGGGCGAAATCGACGATGCCGGTTTTATCGGAGACGCTGATCAGCGCACGCTGAATTCTGCTCATGGTGGTTCCTTTAAATTTAAAAACCTCAACGCAAAGACGCAAAGACGCAAAGAGCGTAAAGGTATTACAGGGTGACAGTGGCAAAAGCGTGTGTTCGCAAGGCAGAGCAGTTCTTTGCGTCATTTGCGATTCTGCGCCTTTGCGTTTAAAGCTTTTTCAGTTATCCATGCCGTATTGTTTGAGTTTCTTGCGCAGGGTGCCACGGTTGATGCCGAGCAGTTGCGAGGCTTGGGTCTGGTTGCCTTTGGTGTATTCCATGACCTTTTCGAGCAGCGGCCGTTCCACCTCACCCAGCATCAACTGGTAGAGTTCACCGGGGGCATGGCCGTCCAGGTCAGTAAAGTACTTGTCCAGTGCCTTGCGCACGCAGCCATTGAGTGGATTTGGGCAGGACTCTTTCACGCGGCAATCTCCCTATCGTCAATCAGTTGCGCAAAGAAATGTTCAACCATGGCAAGTTGTTGTGCGGCCTCCTCGACACGTGTGACCGCCTGGCGGAAGGCACCGCCGTGGCGCTGCCCCTTGCTGTACCAGGAGATGTGTTTTCGTGCCATACGTACGCCGGTGTATTCGCCATAAAATTCGTAAAGATTGTGCAAGTGCCCGAGCAGGATATCGCGCACCTCTTCCAGCGTCGGGTCAGGCAATGTTTCGCCTGTCTGCAGGAAGTGGCTTATCTCGCGAAAGATCCAGGGGCGGCCCTGGGCCGCACGTCCGATCATCACCGCATCGGCGCCACTCACTTGCAGCACGTAACGTGCCTTCTCCGGTGTGGTGATGTCGCCGTTGGCGATTACCGGGATGGAAATGGCAGCCTTGATCGCCGCTATGGTGTCATATTCGGCCTCGCCAGTGTAAGCATCGGCACGGGTGCGCCCGTGCACGGCCAGCGCCTGAATGCCTGCGGTTTCGGCGATTTGGCCGATGGTAACACCGTTCTTGTTGTCCCGGTCCCAGCCGGTGCGGATCTTGAGGGTGACTGGTACCTCGGGTACCGCCGCAACCACCGCGTCAAGGATGCTGCGAACCAGTACCTCATCACGCAGCAGCGCCGAGCCGGCCATGACGTTGCAGACCTTCTTGGCCGGACACCCCATATTGATGTCGATGATCTGCGCGCCGTTATCAACGTTGTAGCGTGCCGCCTCCGCCATCAGTTTCGGGTCGGCCCCCATTATCTGTACCGAACGTGGTTCGTTCTCGCCCTCGTGATTGGCGCGGCGTTTGGTCTTTTCGCTGCCCCACAGCAGGGAATTGGATGAGACCATCTCGGACACGGCCATACCAGCCCCCATCGCTTTGCAGAGTTGGCGGAAGGGGCGATCGGTGACGCCGGCCATTGGGGCCAGGATCAGGTTGTTTTTTAGCGTATAGGGTCCAATGCGCATGGTGCGGGTACTGCTTGTGTTTCCGGGGTCGGTAATGATACCGACTTACGCCTTCGGTATAAAGCGCCGTTTGTCTTGGGGCAGGGAAGAGATACGAAGGTGAGGAGTCAAGGGCAGGTGCTCGTTGCGCTTGCGTTAGAGGAACCGTGTGCGAAGCGTACTCGCCTGTCAGTAGAAGTTGAACTCGAAGCCCACAGCATTCTTGCCTGGGTCGAGCACCTCCAGCATCAGCGGGACTTCCGTTTGAGGGGCCAGTATACGGCCGTCATCACCACCGATAAGGTATTCGTGGGGGAGGAAACGGCGGCGTGCAACCTGTTTCTGTTGCAGATCGGTCATCACCACCTCGACGATGGGAAAGGGCTGGGGGAAGTCAGCGCGGTTGACCAGGGTGGCGGTGATCAGCAGGCTTTCTGTATAACGCGGGTGGACCTGAACCAGGTGTTTGCCCAGTTCGATGCGCGTGAGATCCCGCTGCGGCGGCAACTGGCAGCCGGTGAGCTGACACATCTGGGCTAACAGCGGCCGCAGGCGCGGCTCTTCGGCCAGTGTTATACGATGGTAATAGAGATATTGCAGCGCCAGTGCAGCCAGCATTAGTAGAATGCCGATGCCCCAGAGCAAGGTGCCACGCAGGCTGGACCGAAGGGGTTCCTGCTCCAGCGGCAGGGTATAGCCGGGATGTGGTTGTGCGGGCTTTTGAGGCTTATCCTTTTTCCGCTCGGTGGTATCGGGCTCTGCGCTGGGCGTGACATGATCGGGTATCAGTTCGACGGCGATACTCTCCTCAGGCAGGTAGCGGAAGAGCAGGGCATCGTTTTGCTCCTCCTGTGGCGTTTCACTCCAGGCAAAGAGATCAAGCTCTTCATGTTGGTGCGCAACTGGGCGGCGTTTCTTTTTCCGGGTTTCCGCTTGGTCGGTGATGATCGAGGTATCCGTATCTGTATCGGTGGCGATGGGTGGCTCGGTAATGGCACTATCGAATTTGAAGAGGGGGGGGGGATCTGACGCCTCTTCCTCTGTTGATTCATGCGGCTGCGTCAGAGACAACGCGTCCTCGACTTCGGCGGTGGGCTGCTCATCCGGTTTGAACTGTGGCAGGGTATCCTCTTCTGTGGGGAGGGCGGCATCGGGCTCGATAGGCTGTTCGTGGAACAGCGAGAACAGGCCGTCGTCGACTGTGCTGTCCTCTTTGGTCGAAGCACTTTTTATGCCCGCTGCGCGCCCCGTTTGAGGAAGCGGTTTCTCTGTCGTCTGTTCATCAGGCGGTAAGTCAACATTAGCTGGCTGGCTACCGTTTGGATTTCCGTCATTGAGCGGGAGCAATGCGTCGGATGTCGCCACCGCCTGTGGTCGCTCTTCTTGTGAGACTACGGAAACGGTCTTGTCTCGCGAGACTTCTTGCTTAGAGACTGTGGGCAGGGTTTCCTCTTCAGCTGAGTCCGATTTATTCGTCAATTCAGGCGGTGTGGCAGGAGTCGAGGGGATATCAGCGCCCTCGACGAGATTTCCGGGAGAGGGCGGAGCATAGGTGACAGAAGCTTTTGCGTCGTTTGGGTGACTTCTCTCCTGTTCAGCGGTGTTGGTGTTTTTTTTATTAACCTCGACGCCGGCGGCGTGTCGGAACAGGTTTTCACGGGCGTTAAAGATGGTGTGACAGCGGCTGCATCGCACCTGTCCTCGAGCCGCATTGAGCTGGTCGGAATGCAGGCGAAAGACGGTCTTGCATGCAGGACATTGGGTATACATACGGGAGGTGGGATTAGGGACCGTTGTTGATGAGACTGCTATAACTAAAGTCGAACAAACTAGCCTATTTTCACGGCATATCCAAGCTTTATGGGTGATGTTTTTAAATGTAGAGCAGTCCGGACTGGTTTTTCGCGTATGTTGCGGTTTCCTACCCTTTATGCAGGTTTGTGCCCTTCGAGCCGTATCCATCCATCGTGCTCCACCGCCGGCTGCATGCTAAACCACTCGCTGTAAGCATTAGAGACGCTGTCAGCCTGTTCAGGCAGGATGCCAGAGAGGGCGATGGCTCCCCCAGCCTTGACCATTCCGGCAAGGTGAGGCGCCAGCTCGATTAGCGGGCCGGCAAGGATATTGGCGAGCAGAATGTCGGCAGGCTCTGTCGGTGCCTCCTTGGGGAGATAGACCTGTATGCTCACACCGTTGCGCTGGGCATTGTCCAGGGTGGCGATGAGAGCTTGCGGGTCGTTGTCGACTCCCATCACCGAGGCAGCGCCGAGCAGTGCTGCCGCCAGCGCAAGGATCCCCGAGCCACAACCGTAATCGATCACCGTCTTGCCTTTGATATCGTGACCGTCCAGCCACTCCAGGCAGAGCCGAGTGGTCGGGTGGGTGCCGGTGCCGAAGGCCAGTCCCGGGTCGAGCAGGATATTGACCGTATCGCCCGCCGGCGGTTCATGCCAGCTAGGCACTATCCATAGCCGTTCGCCAAAGCGCATGGGTTTGAAATCATCCATCCACGCCCGTTCCCAGTCCTGGTCCTCAAGAACCTCACTGCGGTAATCGGGGAACTCGTCTTGCCATTGTGTCTTCAGATGCTGCAGTAGCGCCTCGCTGTCGGTACCCTCAGCAAACAGTCCTACCACGTTGGTCAGTTGCCACAGTGGCGTTGCCCCCGGCGGAGGTTCGTACAACGGTTGGTCCGCTGCATCCTGCATGGTTACAGCGGAGGCGCCTGCTTCGGAGAGGAGATCGGCAAGGGCTTCGGCTTTTTCTTTGGTGGAGTAGATGGTGAGTTGGAGCCAGGGCATATAACACCAGTATCGAGATTAGATGAGCGAGAGTCGAGGGGAGGAGGGGGCTGCGCGTACGGTCTCAATTTACCCGCGAGCAGAGCGAAGCCCTAACCCCCGCCTCTTTTTCCCCGCCTCTCGTATCCGCCTTTACAACCCGAGTTTCTTCTCCAGGTAGTGGATATTGGTGCCACCGGCCTGGAAACCGGCATCCTCAATCAGCTTCTGATGAAGCTGGATATTGGTTTTGATGCCATCGATGATAGTCTCATTCAGCGCTGTGCGCATTCGCGCCAGGGCGATTTCCCGGGTTGGACCGTGGGTGATGAGCTTGCCTATCATCGAGTCGTAGTAGGGTGGTACCTTGTAGCCGTTGTAGATGTGCGAATCGACACGCACTCCAGGTCCACCGGGCATGTGAGCACGGTTGATAGTGCCGGGAGAGGGCATGAAAGTCTCCGGATCCTCGGCATTGATACGGCACTCGATGGCATGACCGTTGATGCGGATGTCGTCCTGGCAGTAGCCGAGTTTCTCGCCTGCAGCGATCAGGATCTGCTCGCGCACGATGTCGACGCCGGTGACCATTTCTGTAACGGGGTGTTCGACCTGGACGCGAGTGTTCATTTCAATGAAATAGAACTCGCCATCTTCATACAGGAACTCGAAGGTACCGGCGCCTCGGTAGCCGATGTCGACACAAGCCTGGGCACAGCGTCGCCCAATCTGCTGGCGCAGTTCTTCGCTGATACCAGGTGCCGGTGCCTCCTCGATGACCTTCTGATGGCGACGCTGCATGGAGCAGTCGCGCTCACCGAGGTGAATCGCGTTGCCGTGGGTGTCAGCGAGAATCTGAATCTCCACATGGCGAGGATTCTCCAGAAACTTCTCCATGTAGACCATGTCATTACCGAAGGCGGCACCGGCCTCGTTCTTGGTCAGGGAGATGGCGTTAAGGAGGTGCGCTTCGCTGTGAACCACGCGCATGCCACGTCCGCCACCGCCGCCGGCGGCCTTGATGATCACCGGGTAGCCGATCTGGCGGCCCATGCGCAAATTGGTATCCGGGTCATCGCTGAGTGGACCGTCAGAGCCGGGTACCGTGGGCACGCCGGCTTTTTTCATCGCCTCAATGGCACAGACCTTGTCGCCCATCAGGCGAATGGTCTCGGGCTTTGGGCCGATGAAGACGAAGCCGCTTTCCTCCACGCGTTCGGCAAAATCGGCATTCTCGGAGAGGAAACCATAGCCGGGATGGATGGCGACCGCATCGGTCACTTCCGCCGCGCTGATGAGGGCCGGGACATTGAGGTAGCTTTCGGTCGAGGAGGCCGGGCCGATGCACACCGATTCATCCGCGAGGCGCACGTGTTTGAGGTCTCGGTCTGCGGCAGAGTGCACAGCGACCGTCTTGACGCCCAGCTCACGGCAAGCGCGAAGGATACGCAGGGCAATCTCGCCCCGGTTAGCAATAACTATCTTGTCAAACATAGGATTTTCAGCTGTTGTTCTGAGTGAAATCATTCGATGATGAAGAGCGGCTGCCCGAATTCTACCGGCTCACCATTTTCCGCGAGGATGGCCTTGATCACGCCAGCCTTGTCGGCCTCGATCTGATTCATGATCTTCATCGCTTCAATGATGCAGAGGGTATCGCCTACATTGACGCTGCTGCCTACCTCCACAAACGCCTTTGCGGTGGGGGAGGGGGAACGATAGAGGGTTCCGACAATGGGAGAGGTGACTTGATGGCCGCTGGGGAGCGCGCTGCCACTCTCTTCAGCGGCTGTCGCTGCAGGAGCTGCTGCCGGTGCGGCGGCTACCGGAGCCGGGGCAGCGTAAACGGGAGCCGTGTTCTGGCTGGCGCGGCTGATGCGAACCGACTCTTCGCCCTCGTGGATCTCTATTTCCGCGATCCCGGACTCTTCCAGCAGTTCGATAAGTTTTTTGACCTTGCGAATATCCATTGTACTTAAGACCTGTTTTTTATGGTGTGCGTTATTCGGAGAGGCGGCGAATTGTCGCCGCCAGTGCAAATTCGTAACCTTGGGCGCCGAGGCCGCTTATCACGCCGATGGCAATTTCTGAGAAGTAGGAGTGTCTTCGGAACGCTTCGCGGGCGTGCACGTTCGACAGATGTACTTCGATAAACGGAATGGCGACCCCGACAAGGGCATCACGCAGGGCGATGCTGGTGTGGGTAAATGCGGCGGGATTGATGATGATCCCGCTGACGCCTTCTTCCCGTGCCTGGTGGATGCGGTTCACCAGTTCATGTTCTGCATTGCTTTGGAAGCATTCCAGGCTATGCCCTGCCGTTTCCGCCTGTTGTATCAGGCGTGCACTGATGTTGGCCAGGGTGTCGGTACCGTAGTGCCCAGGCTCCCGGTTGCCCAGCAGGTTGAGGTTCGGGCCGTTAAGCACCAACAGTTTGGCCATGTTGCGATCCAGTGTTGTCTATGGAGACAGGTTTTCTAAGAAGATAGCATGATTTTCCGGCATTTTCCGGCATTTTGTTATTTTTACGCTATAGCTACCATCTGCAAGGGGCGCCATTTTGCATCAAGGTAGTGAATATGTCCAGAAAACCCATTTACCTGCGTGTTCAGTGCAGATAATCGCAAGTTTCACTCTATTCGTGATGTGACGCTGTTCACAAAGCGGAAGATAAATCCGTTATGGGGAGGAGGGGAACTCGATATACCTGGACCGGAAATCCCGGCCCAGGATGTTGTGGCTGGTATTAGCGCTGGAGGGCACGACGCACGTGGGAGGCAAACTCCTCGGCTGGCAGAAACCCGACGAGCCGGAAATTGCTGAGCTCATTACCGTCTACATCATAGAAGACGATGCCGGGAGGGCCGATGAGCTTGAACCGCTTGAGCAGAGCCTGGTCGGCATCATCATTGGCGGTCACGTCAGCCTGCAGCGCAACAGCATTACCCAAAGCGGCGATTACCTGTGGATCGGAGAAAGTGTATTTCTCGAACTCCTTGCAGGAGACACACCAGTCGGCATAAAAATCGAGCATTACCGGCATGCCTGCAGCGCTCGCCGCGGCCACCTCGCGCTCCAGGTCATCAACCGTCTTTATGGTTTTGAAACTGAGATGCGCCTGTTGCGTCGCTCCCCCGCCAAAGCCGATGCCCTTGAGCGGTTGCAGCGGATCGGTGTTGCCGGCGGCCAGGCCGACAAGCATCACAGCGCCCTGTAGCAGCAGCACCAGGCCAAGTCCTTTCCATAGCTTGCGCCAGCCCGAGGCGCCCTCCTTGATAGCATCCAGCGAACCCATGTAGACGGCGGAGATAATCAGCAACAGCGCCCACAACAGCAGAGTGACAGAGGCAGGCAGGATGCGCTCGAGCATCCAGATCGCCACGGCCAGTAGCAGTACGCCGAAGACTGCTTTGACGGCGTCCATCCAGCCTCCGGCCCGGGGTAGGTATTTGCCGCCAGCCGTGCCGATGGCTACCAGTGGCGCGCCCATGCCAAGGGAGAGGGCAAAGAGGGCTGCCCCACCGAGCCATGGATCGCCGGTCTGGCCGATATAGATCAGTGCTCCCATCAGCGGCGGGGCGACACAGGGGCCGACAATGAGCGCCGAGAGAAGACCCATAATGGCCACGCCTGTGAGGGTACCGCCCTCCTGCTTGTTGCTCACCTCGGTCAGTTTGCTCTGCAGTGCCGAGGGTAGCTGGAGCTCGTAGAAGCCAAACATGGAAAAGGATAGGGCCACGAATACGGTGGCAAAGCTGACGAGGATCCACGGGTTCTGGAATGCCGCTTGCAGATTGGCGCCGAACAGGCCGGCGATCACCCCGGCAACGGTATAGGTGGCGGCCATGGCCAGCACATAGGTCAACGAGAGCACAAAGGCTTTGCGGGTGGTGATCGCCTCACCTTGGCCGACGATAATGCTGGAGAGGATCGGAATCATCGGAAAAACGCAGGGCGTAAAGGCCAGCAACAGTCCTGCGGCAAAGAACAGCAAAATGGTCCAGGCGGTATTGCCGCCTGCCAGTGCCGCGGCCAGTTGGTCCTGCTCGGAGAGGGGGGCCTCAAGTGTGGCCGCGGCAGGGGCGGACGCTTGACTTGCCGGCGCTGCACCTGCGGTGCCCGCCGGGAGAGCGAGTGTTATCGATTTCTTCTGTGGCGGGTAGCAGATACCAATCTCGGCACAGCCCTGATAACGGGCCAACAGGGTGATTTCGGTCGCTTCAAGATTCTCGCGTAGAAGCGGCACGCGTACCTCAACGGGGTCGTGATAAACCTCGATGCGGCCGAAGAACTCGTCATCTTTTTCTTCACCCTTGGGAAGTGGTACTTGGTCGAGGCTGATCCCGTCGGCTTGAGTCAGGGTAAAGCTGAATTTGTCTTTGTAGAGGTAATGACCAGGGGTGATATCCCAACGGATCAGTATGGTGTTGCCGTCCTCGACGATGGCATCGAAGCGGAAGGCCTGATCCGGTTCGAGCACCTCTCCAGCACTATTGTCATCAAGGAAACCGGGGTCCAGGCCGGGGAGTGCTGCGAGTGGGGCGGCTTCCTGCGCGCCAGCCAGGGTGACCTCGCGGCTCTGGCGTTGTGGAGGATAACAGACGCCGATATCGGCACAGCCTTGGGATTTGGCCGTGAGGGAGAAGGTGGTGGGAGCGCTGGCGGTATACTTAACCGGAATGGTAACGGCAACCGTGCCTCGGTAGATCTCGACCTCACCGAAAAATTCATCGTTTTTGATCTTGCCGGCCGGGAAGTGCGGCTCGCCGAGGGTGACACCCTCGGTATCACTGTTAAAACTGAACTTGCTGCGATAGAGATAGTAACCCGCCGCGATGTCCCAGCGTGCCTCGATGGTGTCTGCATCCAGGGCAGTGACCGTCAGGGCGAAGGCCTTCTCCGGCTCCAGCAGCTCATCCTCCTCTTGGGCGAAGGCGGTGAAGGAGAGAAACAGGGCGAGCAGTGCAATTATGATTTTCTTCATTTGTTCTTATCCAGTTGAGTCTCGATCCACGACAGGTAGGGAGCCAAGCCCCCCAACACAGGGACCACAATGAGCTCTGGGAGTTCATAGGGATGAAGTTCGAGCAAGCGAACCTCGAGTGCTGTGAGTCGGTCGCTGCGGGTTTTGAGCAGCAATACCATCTCCTGGTCTCTGTTCAGTCGGCCCTGCCATTCATACACCGAGCAGGCCCCTGGCAGGATGTTGACACAGGCCGCCAGCTGCTCAGTCACCAGCGCAGAGGCAATGGCGTCGGCAACTTCCATATTTGGGCAGGTGGTTATGGCAAGTCTATAATCCATAAACTGACGGGACTCTCGATGAAGTAGGGTCAGGTTTTTAGAGGCTGTAGTGCCACTTTGTCATCGAATGCTATGGTTGCGCTTATTTCAGCGGCCACGAAACGTTATACTACCTATCTTTACCTAATACTGGCTAGAACCTTGTTTCGAATTTTCTTCGTTCTGTTTCTTCTCGTTCCTCTGCTTGAGATCTATCTGCTGATTAAGGTAGGGGGCATTATTGGCGCTCTTCCAACGGTCTTTATGGTGGTGTTCACCGCTATGCTTGGCGTGCTGTTGTTGCGCCACCAGGGGATCTACACCATTGGAAAGGCGCAACGCGCCCTGGCTCGCGGAGAATTGCCCGCGGAGGCGATGCTTGAAGGGGTGGTGCTCATGATCAGTGGAGTGATGTTGCTGACGCCGGGCTTTTTCACCGATGTTATCGGGTTTCTCGGCCTGATCCCGGCTTTGCGGCGGTGGATGATTCTTGCGGTGATTGAACGTGGCATCATTACCCGTATGCCGCGCGGTCCTGGACCTAGAGGTTCCGACAGTGGAGAGAGCCGGGGGTCCCGTACCCTGGAAGGTGACTATCGCCGTGAGGATGATGACTGAGCCTCTCCGCTGCTGTTCTAATCCTTTCCGCAAGGTTCCTCTGTCTGGTTAACGAATCCGCATGCCGGGTCGAACGGCATGTTTCCCGCTATCTGTTCCCGGCCGGACACGCACGCAGGCGTTGTGGGAAGGGGCTCACCCCTTTGGAACACTTGCAAGTATTCATGCCACGCACTTTACTGCCCTTATCCGTGCTCGCTCATTGCATAAGGCCTATACCCTTAAGCAATCTGGCGCCTCCCATGGAGGTTCACCATGGCTCGTGTTGCGTGCGATGGACGCCTGTGCGCAAAGCTTTGTCCAAGTTTGAGCTTACTCAGGTCATTCTAGGCCTCTTTTTATTGGCGGGCTTACATCAGGATTCGCCACCAACTTGCTTAAGATCTCTTGACTATTTACATTAGGTAATTATCATTAGCACTCACGTGAGGGGAGTGCTAACAGTCGATGCATTTTCCCCAAGCGGCACGCCGTTGCACCAGCAGCCTGTCTGACTCAAGGCGATATCCTGGGTTGGCAGCTGTCGGTGGGTGGCATGATGTCGTTATTACTTTGTATGTTTGAAGGAGAACAGAATGAACATTCGTCCGTTGCATGACCGTGTGCTTGTCCGTCGCATGGAAGAAGAGACCACTACCGCCGGTGGAATAGTTCTGCCCGGTTCTGCCGCTGAAAAACCCAATCAGGGGGAGGTTCTGGCTGTAGGCAAGGGTCGTATCCTGGAAAATGGCGAAGTCCGCCCAATGGATGTCAAAGTTGGTGACAAGGTGATGTTTGGTCAGTACGCCGGTACCGCCGTCAAGGTTGAAGGCGAAGAGCTACTGATGATGCGCGAAGAAGACATTATGGGCGTTATCGAAGGCTAATTTTCGCCAGAAATCGATAAATATCAAAGAGTTAAGAGGAAGTTCACCATGAGTGCAAAAGAAGTCAAGTTTTCCGATGACGCCCGCCAGTTGATGGTCAAGGGTGTTAACACCCTGGCCAATGCCGTTAAGGTCACCCTTGGTCCCAAGGGCCGCAACGTCGTGCTGGAGAAGTCTTTCGGCGCCCCTACCATCACCAAGGATGGCGTCTCCGTGGCCAAGGAGATCGAGCTGGAAAACAAGTTTGAGAATATGGGGGCCCAGATGGTCAAGGAAGTCTCTTCCCAGACCTCCGATATCGCTGGTGACGGCACCACCACGGCAACCGTGCTGGCCCAGGCCATCCTCCGTGAAGGCATGAAAGCGGTCACCGCCGGGATGAATCCGATGGATCTGAAGCGCGGTATCGACAAGGCGGTTATTGCGGCGGTTGAGGAGCTGAAGAATCTCTCCAAGCCTTGCACCGACAACAAGGCCATTGCTCAGGTCGGCACTATCTCCGCCAACTCCGATGAGGCTATCGGCAAAATCATCGCCGATGCTATGGAAAAGGTAGGAAAAGACGGCGTCATTACCGTTGAAGAGGGTTCTTCCCTGTACGACGAGCTGGACGTGGTTGAGGGTATGCAGTTTGACCGCGGCTACCTCTCCCCCTATTTCGTCAACAACCAGGAGAAGATGGTCGCCGAGCTGGAAGACCCCTACATCCTGCTGTACGACAAGAAGATCTCCAATATCCGTGAGCTGTTGCCGGTGCTCGAGGGCGTGGCCAAGTCTGGCAAACCGTTGCTGATCGTTGCGGAGGATGTTGAAGGCGAGGCCTTGGCAACTCTGGTGGTCAACTCCATTCGTGGTATCGTTAAGGTCGCTGCAGTCAAGGCCCCGGGCTTTGGCGATCGCCGCAAGGCGATGCTGCAGGATATGGCCATCCTCACTGGCGGACAGGTGATCTCCGAAGAGGTCGGCTTCTCCCTGGAGAAGGCTTCGATCAACGACCTGGGTACCGCCAAGCGCATCGTGGTCTCGAAAGAGAATACCGTGATTGTCGATGGTGCTGGCCAGAAAGGCGACATCGAGGCACGAGTGGCTCAGATCCGTGCCCAGATCGAAGAGACCACCTCTGACTATGACAAGGAGAAGCTGCAGGAGCGCGTAGCCAAGCTGGCCGGCGGTGTTGCGGTAATCAAGGTTGGCGCTGCCACCGAAGTGGAGATGAAGGAGAAGAAGGATCGCATCGACGACGCCCTGCACGCTACCCGCGCCGCAGTGGAAGAGGGTGTAGTGCCTGGCGGTGGTACCGCGCTGGTGCGTGTACTGAACGCTATCGACAAACTGACCGGCGCCAACCACGATCAGGATATCGGTATCGCTATCGCTCGCCGCGCCATGGAAGAGCCGCTGCGCCAGATTGTTGCCAACGCCGGCGATGAGGCTTCTGTGGTACTGAATAACGTCAAAGCGGGTGAGGGCAACTACGGCTACAACGCCGCCAGTGGCGAGTATGGTGACATGATCGAGATGGGTATTCTCGACCCGACCAAGGTAACCCGTTCTGCCCTGCAGAACGCTGCCTCTGTGGCTGGTCTGATGATCACCACCGAAGCGATGGTGGCCGAACTGCCGAAGGCTGAGTCTGCTGCCGGTGGTATGGGCGGTGACATGGGCGGCATGGGAGGCATGGGCGGCATGGGCATGATGTAAGCCCGGCTTCCACGTCGAACTAAAAAGCCCCGCCTCGGCGGGGCTTTTTTCGTTTTCGTGTTGGCATCCAACATCTGCCCTTATTGCGGAAAGGCAGAGGATCTCGGCTCAAAAGCAGCGTGCATTAAGCTGTTGCGGTAAAGCCTTACGCCTTTATATAACGCCACCCCTTGTCAAGTCGTTCGATAATCTTATCGAGAGCGGTATGGTCACTGCGTGTGCCGGGCAGAAGCTCCACATTCACGCCTTGAGCTTGCAGCTTGTGCAGGGCATTGGCACAGGCGAGGAAGGTGACATTATCGTATTCACTGAGCAGTGCCTCGATTCGCTCGGGGTAGGGCGAGGTGTCACGTCGCAGCAGCTCGATCCCCCCATCGTTAGCAACGACCTCCAGGCGAAACGCAAGGTCTTGTGCACGATGGGTAGCCAACTGTTCTTCGGCATAATTTAATGCCGCCTCCATTCTAGCCGGATCGTTCGTGCTGATATGAAGCAGCAAGTTCGCTTGATCCGCAGCAACGGTATTTAGGTGAGTTGCCGAACCATCAAGGGCGACTCGGATATTGTCCGTGAAAGCGTTACCAAACCAACCCGTTATCACCCCGAGGCCTAACAATAATCCGGCGGCCAGGCCCTTCAAGGGAAGGTGGCTTACAGCGCGATTCCTGTTATGGGGGGGGGGCGGTGGATTACGGTAGGCGTGTTTCAGCAGTGAACGCAGTTGTTGTAACTCCTGGGTCTCCCGAATAAGGGCTTCATCTTTACCCAGATGTTCGAAAATCCGTGTTTTTTCCTCGAAATTAAGCTCATCATCGATGAAGGCATTGAGCTGTTCGCCGGAGATCGGGGGAGGGAATTTACGATTCATGTCAGCCTCCTGAAAGGCAGCACCTGTCGGCGTGGCACCTCAACTTTTGTCAGCAGCCTTTCCTTGAGGGCGTGGCGTGCCCGGCACAGGCGACTCATGACTGTGCCGATGGGCAATGCGAGGATCTCGGCAACCTCGGCATAGCGGCACCCTTCGATATCCACCAGGGTAATAACTTGTCGCTGCTCTTGTGTAAGAGTGGCGACAGCCTTTCTTACGCTTTCGATATCCTGCTGGCGCAGATTAAGTTGTTCCGGTGTCACCGGGTCAAGATCACGCTCCTCATCGTACTGTAGCGTTTCATGCCGACTGCGAAGATAGTCATGCCAGCAGTTAGAGAGGATGCGGAACAGCCAACCGTCCATAGCACTCAGGTCTTTGAGCTGGGCACTTTGTTTGAGTGCCTTGGAAAGTGCCTCCTGTGTCAGGTCATCGGCCAGTTCAGGGGCATGGCACCATGAATAGGCAAGGCGATAGAGCCGCTTCCTGCTCTTTTCCAGGTGTAGCCGAAACTCACGGTTTCGGCACAGGTGTCCCAGTAACATCATCGCATCTCACTCTTATGGTGGTCTGTCAGTTATATGGAGTGACGTAGCATCCGCCGGTTTTATTCCAAATCTTTTATTGCCCTTTTTTGGAATAATTTTCTTCTTTGTTCGTCTTTCCTTACAAGATTAGTCGGAATTTCGTATGTGTGCGAGCTGTGCATGCACGACAGTCTGTATCAAAGCCAGTAGAGGAGTGTTGAGTGATGAATAAACGAATGTATGGTCTGTGGTTGCCGCTGATATTGGGACTGTTGATAGCGCTTCCGGTCTCGGCGGGTGAAAAACCGTTTGCCGAGCATAAGGTGGTGCTGCAGATCAGTGATGGTGACCCCTTCAAGCAGACGCTGGTGTTGAATGTGGCCGGAAATATCGTGAAGGCGTACGGCACTGACAACGTAGACATCCAGATTGTGGCCTTCGGGCCCGGGCTGCGCCTGCTGTTTGACGACAATGCGAACAGACAGCGCATCCAGAATCTGGTGGAGAATGCCGAGGTCAAATTTCATGCCTGCAAAAACACCATTGCCAATATGACGAAGCTGTTGGGAGAACCGCCGGCAATCAACAGTCTTGCGACTACCGATTCGGGCGGAGTGACACGGATCCTGGCGCTGCGTAAAAAAGGCTACGAACTCATCAAACCGTGAACATCACAGACGAGACGCACAGAGGGAGAACACAGAATGAAGATGAAAGGTTATAGGCCGGCCTCGTTGCTGGTGATGCTTGTCGGGGTATTCGGTGGCATGCAGGTGGAGGCGGCCAACTGGTTGATGCTGCAGGGTACAGAGCCAAACAGCGCGGCAGAGCGAGCGAAGGTATGGGGGTTTATTCAGGTGCAGTACCAGAAGGATTATAGCGACGCCAACAGCGCCGGTGGCTACATTCCTCCGAAGCTGATTGGTCCTAACCTGACCTCGCAGTCCCAGTTCAACGTCAACCGGGCGAGAATTGGTGTGCGTGGCACCGGTTTTCCGCTCGACAGCAGTGTCAATTATTTCCTGCTGACCGAGTTTGGTAACAATGGGATCACTGCCGCTGATGGCGGTAGTGCAATGATCAATGATGCAAGTATCACCATTAACAAGATACCGGGTGCGCGAGTCCGTGTAGGGCTGTTCAAGTATCCGGGTGCCGAAGAGGGCCTGCAGGCCATTCATGTCTTTGACTACATCAACTTCACTACGGTGAGCAACCAGCTGCTGCTGGAGCGTTTCCCCAATACAAGTTATACGCCGAATAATCCCCCGGCCACACTTCCCGGGGATGGCACTCTCAATGGTTTTGAGAAGCCGGTAGGCGCCTTTCGTGATGTTGGTGCCCAGTTGTTTGACAGTTTCAAGGCTGGTGGCTGGGAGCATACCTATGCGCTAATGCTGGGGAATGGCAATGGCCTGAACTTCGGCGACAATGACGATAACAAGGATCGCTACCTCTACTGGTCGTCGGAGCTTCCGTTCGGCGGCAATGGACCGCGTGCCGAAGGCCTCAAACTGTTTGCCTGGAGTCAGGACGGTAAGCGCCAGTTGGATAACACCGATGACGCTACTTATAACCCTGAGGAGTTCGCGCGCAAACGTCGCGGTGTCGGCATGAAGTATATGAAAAAGCCCTTCCGCGTGACGGCCGAATATATGCGCGGCGAAGGGATGATCTTTCTCGGCCCGGACAAGCCGACCTTCGACATCAATCAGGCTGTGTCAGCAGGTAATGGCGAGGAGGGTGAAGCCAACGGCTACTATCTGGACCTCGGCTTTTATATCCCCAATAGCAAATGGCAGCTGGACCTGCGCTACGATGTCTACAATCGACTGACCGACGATACGGACTTGCCAAATGGCAGGGATTTTCTGATGGAGTTCATCACGACCACCTTGGGTGTGAATTACCACTTTAACAAGAAATCGCGGCTGACGCTGAACTACGAGATCCACAAGGCTGAAGCGCCGGACTGGAACGGCGTCAATGGAAATAACCCGAATGGCAACCTCGACGGTATCGGCAACCGTGTCGCAGCACAAATAACCCACATATTCTGACCAACCTTACTCCCTGGCGTTGTTTGATTCACCGGCCTCAAAGGTCGGTTTTTTTTGAGTTTCAGTAACCAGCGGATAATCCAGGCGGAGATCTACCTTTGTCCCGGTACTACCCAGCATAGCAGGGGGTTCTCCCTCCCTGCGCCCGGATCGCCCAATTTTCGCGAGGGGCGGGCAAGCTGATTTTTAGTAGTTCAAGATTAAGCGTTATATTGTGACGTGGTTCACGCTTACCGATGATGTTTTGGCGCATTTGTTCAATGTTTTGTCGCTTTTAGACAAGCGGTCACATTCCATCCCTGTGAAAATACCCCAAGTTTTATCATGTCTCTCCGCTGAGATCCGGCAAACAACCGCTTCAGGAAAATTTGTGATCCAGCCAAAGCTGGGCTGGTACACGCTTTAAATAAATAAAAATAGGGAAGGAATAACGATGAGCGCGATTGCACGCACCCTTTTAGGCAAAGGACTCTGGACCGCGGCGCTGGCCGCCATGCTCACCCTCAGTGGCTGTGGCGGAGGGGGAGGGGATGCGCCTGTGCCTGCGCCTGCCTCATCGGACTATTCCATAGCGGGCAGCGCGGCCCCGACGGAGGGGGGGAGTGTGACCGGCGGAGGCGGCTACAACCTCTCTGAAGCCGTAACGCTTACCGCTTCGGCCAACAATGGCTATAGCTTCGTCAACTGGACCGAGGGTGGGACTGAGGTCTCCACCAGTGCCAATTATACCTTCAGCGCCTCTGCCGATCGCACTCTGGTGGCCAATTTCTCTATCAATTCTTACTCCATCGGTGCAAGCGCCGCACCGGTTGCCGGCGGGAGTGTGACCGGCGGCGGCTCCTACAAATATAATACGCAGGTAACGCTAACTGCTTCGGCCAGCAATGGCTATAACTTCGTCAACTGGACCGAGGGTGGGACCGAGGTCTCCACTAGCGCTAGTTATGTTTTCGCCGCCACCACCGATCGCACTCTGGTGGCCACCTTTGGTCGCCCGCTGGTCATGCAAAGCTTTACTAAAACCAGTGAATCGACGCTTGCCTGGTCAACCACAGGCGCTGCTTCGTGTGAGATCACCAATGATCAGAATGGTGAAGTGCTCACCGTCGCCGCGGATAGCCTGACATCAGGAAAGGCGCTGCATCCCCTGCCGGCGGGTACAACCTTTACCCTGACCTGCCAGGGAGAGACAGGCACTACAGGCAGTCTGTCGGCAACCACTGTCGGCACCAACCCCTTCCCGCAGACCATGGGCTACTATGGCTCCGCCAGCAGCTTGGCTAACTCTTGGGTGGCGATTGTCAATTTGACCACTCCCATCGGTTTCACCGATATGTATGATTTCAATGCTCAGGTAGACAGCTACTGCAGTACCCTGGGGTATGTGGGAGCGGCCAAGACAAAAAGCGGAGCTTTTTCCACCCATGCCACTTATTATCTGCACAGTGGTACTGGGGTCATTGGGGTATCCGCACCCTCAACGGCCAGCCAGGTAACCGTCATACCAGCTGGTGCGACCTATACCAACGTCTATACCAACGCCTCTCATTACAATAACTCGTGGGGTAATGTGGCCCGCGCATCAATTGGCAATAATGCCGCCACGAAAACGGCCACCACAATAACCAGCCCGACTTCGGGTGTGGGTCAGATGGTGCTGTGCCAGACGGATATTTCGTTCCGAAATACGACCTCACTTGCACAATCGATTAGTTTTGCCGACCCTGGTCCGATCAGGAAAGTACAAGGCCTGGATACAAGCTTTGTCAACATTGCATCCGGCGGCCAGGGCCTCGGGGCGATCACCTATGTGAGCAGTAATCCCGCTGTCGCCGCCGTAGATGCAAGCACCGGGAGCGTCACTCTGGTTGGGCTTGGCACCACCACGATTACTGCGACCAAGGCAGCGGACGCCTTCGTCGGGGCGCAGGCCAGTTACACCCTCACGGTAGACAGCCCCCAGCCGACCAACCTGCAAAGCTTCACTAAGACCAGTAGCAACACAATTAGCTGGACGACCGGTGTGACGGGGACGCTTTCCTGTGAGATCACCAACGATCAGAACACTGAAGTGCTCAAGGTGACAGCGGACAGCCTGACCTCGGGAACGGCGTTGCACCCACTGCCGGTGGGAGCGACGTTCACCATCACCTGTCAGGGTGAAGACGGTTCCTCTGCCACGCTGTCGGCCACCACTGTCGGCACCAATCCCTTCCCGCAGACCGTGGGTTACTATGGCTCCGCCAGCAGCATGGACAACTCCTGGGTGGCGATCGTCAATCTGACTACTCCAATAACCTTTACCGATGGATTTGATTTCAATTCACAGGTTGAGAACTACTGTACCGGTCTCGGTTATGTGGGTGCGGCCAAAACAAAGACTGGCGATTTTTCTACGCATGATACCTATTATTTACAAACTGCTTGGGCCGTCATTACAGGTAACGGACCTTCCAAAAAGGTAACCCACATCCCGGGTGATGCAACCTTTACCAACATTTATGCAAATGAGACAAACTACAACACTTGGCCTCACGTCGAACGTGTGACCATAGGCAATAACAGCTCTTCTGGAACTTCAATTTCCAGCCCGACCTCAGGTGTAAACCAAATGGTGTTGTGCCAGACCAATATCAAACTGGGCAATACCACCTCGCTGCCGCAAACCATCAGCTTCAGTGAGCCCGGTCCGCTCAGGAAAGTGCAGGGCGTAGATGAGCCCTCCTTCGTCAATGCCGCCACCGGTGGTCTGGGGAGCGGGGCCATCACCTATGTGAGCAGCGACCCGGCGGTGGCTACCGTGGATGCAACCACCGGTACGGTCACCCTGCTTACGCTGGGTACCACCACCATTACCGCCACCAAGGCGTCGGATCTCTTCGTGGAGGCGCAGGCCAGCTACACCCTGACGGTGGACAGCCCGCAGCCGATTGACCTGCAAAGTTTCACCAAGACTAGCGATAACACACTTAGCTGGACGACCGGTCAGACAGGAACCCTTTCCTGTGAGATCACCAACGATCAGAACAGTGAAGTGCTCAATGTGACAGCGGACAGCCTGACCTCGGGAACGGCGTTGCACCACCTGCAGGCGGGAGCGACGTTCACCATCACCTGTCAGGGCGAGGACGGCACCTCGGCCACGCTGTCGGCAACCACTGTCGGCACCAACCCCTTCCCGCAGACCGTGGGTTATTATGGCTCGCCCAGCAGCATAGACAACTCATGGGTGGCGATCGTCAATCTGACGACTCCCATCGACTTCACCGATGGCTATGATTTCAATGCGAAGGTGGACGCTTTCTGTACCGGCCTGGGCTATGTCGGCGCCGTCAAGACGAAGACTGGCGATTTCTCACTCCATGACACCCATTATCTCTACACCGGGTATGGCGTCGTTAGTCCCTCACCGTCAACGAAGGTCACGGTGATTCCCGGTGATCTTACCTTCTCCAATATCTATAGCAATAGAGCGCATACCGATGGTTATTCAACGGTGATAGCTGCGAGTATTGGAAATAACTCCGTCCTGACATGGAGCGGCACCGCCAGCCCGACTTCGGGTGTAGATCAGATGGTACTGTGCCAGACCGATATCAAACTGGGCAATACCACCTCGCTTCCGCAAACCATCAGCTTTGCTGACCCCGGCCCATTCCGAAAGGTGCAGGGGCTGGATACCACTTTTGTCAACACCGCTTCCGGCGGTCTGGGCACCGGGGCGATCACCTATGTGAGCAGTGACCCGGCGGTGGCTACCGTGGATGCAACCACCGGTACGGTCACGGTGGTTGGCCTGGGCACCGCCACCATTACCGCCACCAAGGCGGCGGATGCTTTCGTCGGGGCGCAGGCCAGTTACACCCTCACCGTGGACAGCCCGCAACCGTTGAATTTGACAAGTTTCATTAAATCCACCGATACCACACTGCATTGGGCTATGGATTTCGCCGTTTCGTGTGAAATCACCAATAGTCAGAACACGGATGTGATCAGCATTGCACCCTACAGCCTGGCGTCAGGCGGTGCACTGCATGCCCTGCCGACAGGCACCACCTTTACCCTGACCTGCCAGGATGAAACGGGAGCAGTGACGAGTCAGTCGGTAACCACCGTGGTGACCAATCAGTTCCCGCAAACGGCGGGCTATTACGGCTCCGCCAATAGTGCGAACAACTCCTGGGTGGCGATTGTCAACCTGACTAGCCCCATCACGTTTGCCGACGGACTGGATTTCAATGCGCAGGCCGACAGCTACTGTGCCGGCCTGGGTTATGTCGGCGTGGTCAAGACCAAGAACGGGGCTTTCGCAACTCACGATACCTTTTATCTGCATGCCGGTTCGCTGCCGGGTATCACCTGGGTTTGGGAGCCCAGCAAACAGGCCACGGTCATACCCGGTGATGTAACCCTCAGCAATATCTACACCAATGGAGCAAACCACTCTAGCTATGCGCAAGTGATTCGTACAAGCATTGGAAACAATGCCTCCGTTGATCAGTCCTATTCGGTAGCCAGCCCAACCTCCGGTGTGAATCCAATGGTGCTGTGCCAGACGGATATTCCGCTTCAAAATACCAAAGGTCTGCTGCAAACCATTAGCTTTCCCAACCCCGGCCCGATCAGGAAAGTGCAGGGTATGGATGCGAGCACCTTTACCAATCGTGTCAGCGACGGTCTGGGTCTCGGGGCGGTCACCTATGTGAGCAGCAACCCGGCTGTGGCGACGGTCAACGCCAACGGCACGGTTACTTTGGTTGGACTGGGTACCACCACCATCACGGCCACCAAGGCGGCGGATGCCTTCGTCGAGGCACAGGCCAGTTACACCCTTACGGTGGACATCCCACGGCCGGTGAACCTGAAAGGCTTTATCAAGTCCACCGATAATACGCTGCGCTGGTCGACCGATTTTGCGGTCTCCTGTGAAATCACCAATAATCAGAACAGCGAGGTGATCACACTGTCCGGTGGGGATATGAGCCAGGGTAATTCGTTGCATACCCTGCCTGCGGGTGTCACGTTTACCTTGACCTGCCAGGGTGAAGACGGGACGACGAGCAGTACTTCTGTAAGTACTGTCACCAACCTGTACCCGCAGACGATGGGCTATTACGGTTCCACCAGCAGTCAGAGCAACTCCTGGGTGGCGATTGTCAATTTGACCACTCCCATCGGTTTCACCGATATGTTTGATTTCAATGCTCAGGTAGACAGCTACTGCAGTGCCCTGGGGTATGTGGGAGCGGCCAAGACAAAAAGCGGAGCTTTTTCCACCCATGCCACTTATTATCTGCACAGTGGTACTGGGGTCACTGGGGTATCCGCGCCCACAACGGCCAGCCAGGTAACCGTCATACCAGCTGATGCGACCTATACCAACGTCTATACCAACGCCTCTCATTACGATAGTTCGTTGGGTTATGTGGCCCGCGCATCAATTGGCCATAACGCCGCCACGAATACGGCCACATCGATAACCGGTCCGACTTCGGGTGTGGGTCAGATGGTGCTGTGCCAGACGGATATATTGTTCAAAAACAGCGCCTTGCTTCCGCAGGCGATCGGTTTTGCAGAACCGGGGCCGATCCGGAGAGTGGTGGGGATTGACACTAGCTATAGCAACACCGCGTCGGGTGGTAAGGGGACGGGTGCGATCACTTACACCAGCAGCAATCCCAGTGTGGCCACGGTGGATGCGATCACAGGTGATGTCACGCTGCTGAGCATGGGCAGCACCACCATCACCGCGACCAAGGCGGCCGACACCTTCTTCCAGCAGGCCAAGGCGAGCTATGTGTTGAACTTTGACACACCGATGAATCTCAATATGCAAAGTTTCACCAAAACCGATGACTACACCCTTGCCTGGACTATTGGTGCGGCGGTTTCGTGCAATATAACGAACGACCAGAACACTGTTGTTACGCCCATCACGCTGAATAAGCAGGCAAATGGAATCGCCACGGGACGATTGATGCATGGCTTGCCGGCGGCGACCGCGTTCACCGTCACTTGTAATGGTGAAACCGGCACGACAGGCAGTCTGGTGGCATCCGCGGGGATCAACCCCTTCCCGCAGACCGTGGGCTACTATGGCTCCGCCAACAGCGTGGACAACTCCTGGGTGGCGATTGTCAATCTGACGACTCCCATCGGTTTCACCGATATGTATGATTTCAATGCCAAGGTGGACAGCTACTGCACTGGCTTGGGCTATGTCGGTGCGGCCAAGACAAAGAGCGGGACTTTCTCTACCCATGCCACCTACTATCTGCATAGCCGTTACGGGATAACCGGGATAAGTCCGCCTTCAAACGAGGTAACCTTAATACCCGGCGATGCCACCTATACCAATGTCTACACCAACCAGGCTCATACTGATGTTACGTCGTGGGGCCAAGTGGTGCGTGCGTCAGTAGGCAACAACAATGCAACGAATGTTTCTACATCGATAATCAGCCCGACCTCGGGTGTCAATCAGATGGTGCTGTGCCAGACGGACACCTCATTCCGTGAGACCGTGCTGCTTACACAAACCGTCAGCTTTACCAACCCCGGACCGGTATTCAAAACACTCGGTGTCGATATCCCCTTCACCAATGCGGCATCAGGTAGCGTCGTCAGCACACCGATTACCTATGTGAGCAGTAATCCCGGCGTTGCTACCGTGGATGCAAACGGCACAGTCACGCTGGTGAGTGTGGGTACCATAACGATTACGGCCACCATCAATCCGGCATTCGGCTTCATCGAAGCCCAGGCCAGCTACACCCTGGATGTGCAGTGATGAAAAACAGCGTATTCTGAACCGCCATGGCATTCACTGGGAGGTGAATGCCGGCATTCGGTCAATTCCGGATGTGATGACGACTGACTAAATTGTGCCGCCCGGTAATTTGAGGCGGCACTTTTTCTTATGGCTGCTTGGCCGATAAAATTACCTTAATTCCCCACTTTCAAGGCACAGTCTGCTGCCTTTGCTATGCTGATTTCGCCCCTTTCCAGATGTTATGCGTAGCATATTCCAGAACCTTTCTACAGTTGATTCCGGAGCGATACAAATCATCACCCTGGCTGTCAAAACTGTGTGCGCGGAAGTCTTGCGTCCGGCTTTTTCTGTTGGGTAAATAAACGGTGACTGTTTGGTTGAATATGGCCACAACGGGTGCCACATTCATTCAACTTTTGTGGTATTCCGGCAAGCGGTCTCTATATTTTTCTGGAATAATCTTCCGCGACCCACCGGGGGGGACTGTCGTCAAGGAAGAACCGGTGGGGGATGCAGTTCAACGGAGGCGTCGGTGGTTTCACCCACTGGGGTAAGCTGCGGACTGTTTATAACCTAGACGCACCTTAGTCTGGGGTTAACGCCATCGCCCACTAGATGGGGGGTATGTTTATTGTGACGATCTTCCATTGGTCGCGCGTGATGCATCATCCCGATGGGTAGAGACCCAGTTAAGGGCCGCCTCGATCTGATGTGGATTGGCGGTGACCTCGGCCAGGGTGTGGCGGTTAAGGACATCGATAAAGGCCCGGCTTGCCTCATTGAGTATCCCTTTGAGGCGGCAGAGCCCATCCAGTGGGCAGGCCGGTTTTTCGCAGTCGATCAAATCAAGGGTGTTTTCCATATCCTGCACCACTTCGCCGAGTTGGATAGAGCTGGTCTCTCTTTTCAGGCGAAGCCCCCCTCCCTTGCCACGCAGTGTATGGACATAACCCTTCCTGGCCAGGCGTTGCACGATTTTGATGAGGTGGTTGTGCGGTATGTCGAAGTGACGCTCGATATCGGCCATGACGACCAGTTTCTGCGGCGGTTGCAGGGCCAGGAAGATCAGGACGCGCAGTGCGTAGTCGGTGTGACGCGTAAGTTGCATGAGTTACCTTAAGACGTTTAATGCGGTTTAGCCGAAGGGATCGGTGTGTATCGCTTTGTTCGTGGCACCGGCAAGAAAACACTGCTTGCGCAACAGGCTGACCATATCCGGTGCACCACTGAGAAAGACACGCCATCCATTAAGAACGGGCAGCTGTTTCACCAGCTAATCGACGGGGCCAAACGCCAGCTTCTGTGTTAACACCTCATCGCTGCTGTCGACCACACTGGGATGACCACCGTGGTGCCGGGAGCAAGCGGATAGCGTTGATCGTTGATAAGGATGCTGGACATGCGTGAGCCTAGCGGTTGAGTACGTCGTCGCGCACGTTGTTGGCAATGGCCGCCACTTCACCGATATCCGCATCGTCCGCACCCAACTCTTTCAGGGTACCACCGAGCAGTTCGATGATGGCATCGACATGGCTGTCATCTAGGCCACGTGTGACCAGATGTTTGTGACCTTCGCGCATATCCACGCCGGTATAGCTGTTAGGACCACCGAAAACCAGGGTCAGGAAGGCTTTCTGTTTGGCCGCCTGCTTGTCCATGTCCACATCGTCAAAGAAGCCGTTGACGCGCTCATCGCCCAGTACCTTGCGGTAGAGAATGTCCACCGCTTTGTCCACAGCGGCTTCTCCGCCCAGGCGTTCATAAAGGGTGCTCATAGGTAACTCTCCAGAGTGTGAGTCGTGGGGGGAGTGAGAGACGGCATATTAGTTAAGTGGTATTTTAAAAGCAACTTATCTATGCCTTCCGGGGTGTTTTGCCTTGTCTGCCTGGCGCTTCGATATCTTCTGCCTCGCCTCGGCCTCGCTGGTATACTCATGGGCTTGATCCGTTTATTGGGAGTTATTCATGTCCGCCGCCAAGCCTCCTGCCCTGTCATCTACCCTGGCCCGTTTCCCACCGGCGTTTCATACCCGCCTGGAGCGACTGTGGGAGGAGGTTGCGACGGCTTCCGAGGAGCTTGCCGCGGCCATGGGTGAGGAGCAAATCGCCGTTTTTCTACGGGTCTGTGCGTTGTCGGACTTCGTCGCCCATGCCTGCCGCCGTGAACCACCTCTTGTGAGCTGGATGCTGGCCGATGGTGATACTTCTCGTGCTGCCGAGGTGTATCGCCGTGAACTCGAGGCGCGAACAGCGGGGGTAGCCGATGAGAAACAGCTGATGGAAGTGTTGCGTCTCTACCGGCGTGACCAGATGGTGCGCATTGCCTGGCGTGATCTCATCGGTAGCGCTGATATGGTGGAGACCACGGCGGACCTCTCCGGCCTGGCCGATGCCTGCCTTGACCTTGCCCTGGAGCGGCTTTATCGCTGGCACTGTGAGCAGTGGGGTACACCGGTCAATGCAGTGGGTGAGGCACAACAGTTGGTGGTGCTGGGGATGGGTAAGCTGGGTGCTAATGAGCTGAACTTCTCCTCCGATATTGACCTGATCTTCGCCTACCCGGAGGATGGGGAGACCCATGGCGGGCGCCGCACGATGAGCAATCAGGAATTCTTTATCAAACTGGGACAGGCGTTGATCCGCGCCCTGGATGCCAATACGGCCCATGGTTTTGTGTTCCGCGTCGACATGCGCTTGCGCCCATTTGGCGAGTCGAGCGCGTTGGCGGTGAGTTTCGATGCGGTGGAGGATTACTATCAGGTTCACGGGCGGGAGTGGGAGCGGTACGCCATGATTAAGGCGCGCGTGGTGGCCGGTGATCGACAGGCCGGGGACGACTTGATGGCGCGTCTCAAGCCCTTTGTTTATCGCAAGTACGTGGACTTTGGGGCTTTCGAGTCACTGCGTGAGATGAAGGGGATGATCGCCCGCGAAGTGCAGCGTAAAGGGATGGCCGATAACGTCAAGCTCGGTGCCGGTGGAATACGCGAGGTGGAGTTCATCGGTCAGGCGTTTCAGTTGATCCGCGGCGGGCGTGAGCCGACGCTGCAGAAGCGGCGGATCCTCACTGTGCTCGAAGCGCTGCGCGGCTTTGATTTGTTGCCTGATTTCGTGGTCGATGAGCTGGTGGAGGCCTATTTTTTCCTGCGTAACACTGAGCACAGATTGCAGGAGTTCGCTGAGCAACAGACCCATATGCTGCCGGGGGATGAAGAGGGGCGGCTGCGTCTTGCCTTCGGTATGGGCTTTGATGCGTGGCCCGCCTTCGAACGGGTACTGCGCGATCATATGCGCCGGGTGCACGAACACTTCGAGCAGGTCTTCGCCGCACCGCAAACCGAGCATGCCGAAAGCGACGAGCTGGATCTGACCGGTGTCTGGCAGGGCACCCTGGATGATGAGCAAGCATCAGCAGCGCTGTTGCAGGCCGGCTATGTCGATACCGCCGAGGTATACCGCCAGTTGCAGGCACTGGCCTCAAGCCGTGCTTATTTTAATATGAGCACCACGGGACAGACACGCATTGACCACTTGATCCCGCTGTTGCTTGGTGCGGTCGGTAGCAGTGACGAGCCGGATCAGACGCTGGTGCGTTTGTTGCGCATCGTCGAGGCCATTGGCCGGCGCAGTTCCTATATCGCGCTGCTGGTGGAGAACCCCATGGCGCTTTCCCAGCTGGTGCGGCTGTGCAGCGCCAGTCCCTGGATCGCTTCGCAATTGAGCCGTAACCCGCATCTGCTCGATGAGCTGCTGGATCCACGCACCCTCTATTCGCCACCGCAACGTGATGCGGTGCGCAATGAGGTACGCCAGCGCCTGCTGCATATTGACAGCGAGGATCTGGAGGCGCAGATGGAGGTGTTGCGACGGATCAAGCAGGCCGCCGTACTGCGGGTGGCCGCTGCCGATGTCATGGAGGCGGTGCCGCTGATGGTTGTAAGCGATCACCTCACCGATATCGCCGAGGTGATGGTGGAGGCGGCCTTCGAGCTCGCCTGGCGCCACCTGTTGGCGCGCCACGGCAGGCCCCAGTGCGGAGATGCACGGGTCTGCGACAGTGGTTTTGCGGTGATTGGCTATGGCAAACTGGGCGGGATTGAGCTGGGCTATGGCTCTGATCTTGACCTGGTGTTCCTGCATAGCGTGGAGAGTGCCGCCCGCAGCACCAATGGAGACAAGCCGATCGATAACGCAGTGTTTTACGCCCGCCTCGGCCAGCGCATGATTCATATCCTCAACACCCGCACTCCGGCGGGCGTGCTCTACGAGGTCGATACACGCCTGCGCCCAAGTGGCACCTCCGGCCTGCTGGTGAGCAATGTCGATGCGTTTGCCGATTACCAGCGCGAACACGCCTGGACCTGGGAGCATCAGGCACTGGTGCGTGCCCGCCTTATTACCGGTGATGTCGGGATTGCCGAGGCCTTCTCCGCCATCCGCAGTGAGCTCCTTACGCGCCAGCGCGAGCTTGATCAGCTGCGCCGTGATGTGGTTGAGATGCGTGAAAAGATGCGCAGTCAGTTGTCCAAAGCGGAAGCAGGAAAATTTGATCTGAAACAGGACCCTGGCGGTATCGCCGACATCGAATTTATGGTGCAATATGGCGTTCTGGCGTGGGCCCATGAACATCCCCGTCTGGTGCAATACAGTGATAACATCCGTTTGCTGGAGAGCTTCGCGCATTGCGACCTGATGGTTGAAGGTGATAGTGCGTTGCTGTGTGATATTTATCGCGCCTATCGCAGCCGTGCCCATCACCTGACCCTGCAGGAGCGGCCGGTGGTAGTGGAGGAGGCCGAGTTTGTCGAAGAGCGTGCTGCCGTCCTGCGCCTTTGGCGCGCGTTGCTGCAGGTGTGATATCCCTTTAGATGACTGCCGTGGGGCAGCCGAAGATTGTCTGTTTTGAGGAGAAATAATCGATGACAATGGATGACCGCGACGGCGTCATCTGGCTTGATGGCAAGCTGGTTCCCTGGCGTGAGGCAAAAGTCCACGTACTCACCCATACCTTGCATTATGGCATGGGAGTATTTGAAGGGGTTCGCGCCTACAAAGCGGAAAATGGTCCTGCCATCTTCCGCCTGCAGGAGCATACCGACCGCCTGTTCCGCTCCGCCCATATCTTGAATATGCCGATGCCCTTCGATAAGGAGACCATCAGCGAGGCGCAGCGCGCTGCAGTGCGCGAGAACAATCTTGAGTCAGCCTATATCCGTCCGATGTGTTTCTTCGGCTCAGAAGGGATGGGACTGCGCGCCGATAACCTCAAGGTCCACGTTATGGTTGCCGCCTGGTCCTGGGGTGCCTACCTCGGTGCTGAGGGGATGGAGAGGGGGATCCGTATCCGTACTTCCTCCTACACCCGTCACCACGTTAACATCACCATGTGCAAGGCCAAAGCCAACGGCAACTACATGAACTCGATGCTGGCCCTGCAGGAGGCCATTGCCTGCGGTTATGACGAGGCGATGCTGCTGGATAACGAAGGCTATGTGGCCGAGGGTAGTGGCGAGAATATCTTTCTGGTGCGCGATGGTGTGCTCTACACCCCGGACCTGACCTCGGCGCTGGATGGCATCACCCGCAATACTATCTTCCAGTTGGCTGGCGAGCTGGGCATTTCGGTGAAGGAAAAGCGTATCACCCGGGATGAGGTCTATGTTGCCGATGAGGCCTTCTTCACCGGCACCGCTGCCGAGGTCACGCCGATCCGCGAGGTGGATAACCGTCTTATTGGTAGCGGCAAGCGTGGCCCGATCACCGAAAAGTTGCAGTCGATGTATTTCGACGTGGTACATGGCCGCGCCGAGAATCATCAAGACTGGTTGACCGATGTGAAATAATTCGCAACAGGAGGGGAACCATGCACTCGCATGCCGAATCGCTCAGGCCGGCTAATGCCGCAAGTCGCTACGAAGTCACTCGTGCAGATTTGCCGCTGCATTGTCCGATGAACGGGATGACTCTGTGGAACTCTCACCCACGGGTCTATCTCGACATCGAAACCAACGGTCAGGCACAGTGCCCCTACTGTGGCGCAAAGTATGTTCTGAAATCGGAGGGAGCCTGAAGCTCCCTCTCTTCTTGCCGTCATCTATTTGAAGTGATTATTGATGCTACGTGATACAGGGCTGCTGAGGCAGTATACAAATTACTCCCCTGCCCAACGCCTTGTGTTGTTGCTGGCGGTACTCTTTCCCCTGGTTTCGGTTTCCGTGAGCAGTGGCGGAAGCACACTTTACACCTTGCTGGTATTGCCTGCCCTGGTCTATGCCTGGTCTGAATGCAAGTTTTTGAGCCGGGCTGAAAAATGGTGGTTGCTCTCCTATGTGGCGTTGTTTGCCATCGCTGCCCTGAGTCTGCTCTACGCCACAGAACTGAAACTTGGGATGGAGAAGTTGGAGCGTTATTTCCGGCTGGCTACGCTGGGACTCGTCTATCTGTTTTTGCGTCGTATGAATGTCGAGGTCGGGCGCTTTTTCCTGTTAGGTGTGGTGGTGGCTGCGGTTTCCCTGGCAGTCCAGGCGTTCTACGAGACGCAGTTCCTGCACATCCCTGTCGCCGCCGGTCTCTACCATAAAATTGTCTTTGGCGATATGGCCGTACTGACCTTCTCGATCATGCTGGCAGCGATGCTGACCGTGGCCCAACGTCCCTGGCATTATCTGACGCTGGGTATTGCGATGGTACTGGCCCTCTATGCCAGTCTGATGTCCGCGACACGGGGAGCCTGGCTGCTGCTGCCGGTGGTTGCTCTGGTACTGGTCTGGTTCTATCGTCACAAGCTTGGCCGACGAGGCTGGATAGCCATCACCGTGGCTTTCTCACTCTTTGCCGTGACCATGGCAGCCTGGCAACCGAGGGCGATCATGGCGCCGATGGCCGTCGGGATCCATGAAATCGAGCGCTACCTTAATGACCCAAACAAGGCTGGATCCTGGGGTGCGCGACTGGAGATGTGGGGCAATAGCATCAAAATCTGGCGTGAGAATCCCTGGTTGGGGACCGGGCTGGGGGACTTCAGTCATGATTCCCAGGCGTTGGTCGCCGAGGGTGTTTCGGCGAATTTGATGGTCGCAGAAGAATTTAGTCATGCCCACAGTATTTATTTCGATGCCCTGGCATCGTTGGGTGCTCTGGGGCTGCTGTTACTGGTTGTGGCGTTGTTTGTCTTGCCATGGCGACACTTTGCCCGCTACTGGCAGGAGTCTGCTGAACCATGGCAGCGCTTCTATGCCCTCTCCGGTCTATTGACGCTGGTAGCGTTTGCCGAGTTTGGTCTGACGGAGGGATGGACATCACGTAATCCCTTCGTCAACCCGTATATTATCTACATCGCGGTTTTTGCCTCGAGCCTTGCCGTGGTCACCGGAAGGGGAAGGGATAACCGCCTGTTTTCACACTAAGGGCATACCGAAACATTCACGCGCACCCATTTTGAACTCCCTTATCTGCGTTGCACATCGCGATGGCATGTCCTTGCGACATGGCGTCTTCGTTCATGGGGGGCGCAATAGCCTGCTCTGCCGTGCGACTTTTGACGCGAGGGTACGAATCTGTGTGACCCATCCGTTGTACACCCTATATTTAGAGGTGCCCTTAACCGCCTCAAACGCGGTAGAATAGGCCTGTTTTTCCACAGAAGTTTTTTATGAAAATCGTACAGATACCTGAATTCGGAGCGGCTAGCGTCCTGGTCGTTGGCGATCTGATGCTGGACCGTTATTGGCATGGCGATACCTCGCGCATCTCTCCGGAGGCCCCGGTACCGGTCGTCCGGGTAGGCGATATCGAAGAGCGCGCGGGCGGTGCGGGCAACGTGGCCCTCAATGTCGCCGCCCTCGGCGCCAATGCCTCGGTGATCGGGCTGACCGGCGAAGATGAGGCGGCTGATGCATTGACCCGCACCCTGGAGCATGTTGGAGTTCAGTGCCACTTCGAGCGCATGGCCGGTTTCCCCACCGTGACCAAGTTGCGGGTACTCAGCCGTCATCAGCAGCTGATTCGGCTCGATTTCGAGGACGGTTTCCCAGGCTACGATGTCGCCGGACTGATCGGCCGTTTTCAGGCGCAGGTGACACAGGCCGATGTGGTCGTGATGTCCGACTATTGCAAGGGGGCGCTGCGCGCGGCCGATCAGTTGATCGCCATCGCCCGGGCTGCCGGCAAGCCGGTGGTGATTGACCCCAAGGGACACGATTTCTCCCATTACCGTGGCGCCACGGTGATTACCCCGAACATGAGCGAGTTCGAGGCGGTGGTCGGTCACTGTGCCAGTGACGAAGAGATTGTCCGTAAGGGTGAGGCGCTGCGCGAACAGCTGCAACTCGACGCCTTGCTCATTACCCGTAGCGAGAAGGGCATGACCCTGCTTGAGCAGGGACAGGAACCGCTGCATATCCCGACCAAGGCACGCGAGGTGTTCGATGTCACCGGTGCCGGCGACACCGTGGTCTCCGCTCTGGCCTCCGCCCTGGCGGCCGGCCAGCCGTTACGCCAGGCTACGGTGCTGGCCAACCTCGCCGCGGGTGTGGTGGTGGGTAAACTCGGTACCGCCAGCGTCACCGTGCCCGAGTTGCGCCGCGCGATGCGCGAGCAGCAGGAGATGGAGCAGGGCATAGTCGATGAGGACAAGCTGGTGGCGCTAGTGCAGGAGGCTAAGGCGCACGGCGAGACGGTGGTGATGACCAACGGATGTTTCGATATCCTCCATGCCGGTCACGTCACCTATCTGGAAGAGGCAGCGCGACTCGGCGATCGCCTTATCGTCGCGGTGAATGACGATGTCTCGGTCAAGCGCCTCAAGGGCCCCGAGCGCCCGATCAATACCCAGGAGCGGCGCATGCGCGTACTGGCCGCACTGGACTGTGTCGACTGGGTTGTAGGCTTCGACGAGGACACTCCGTCCCGCCTCATTTGCCGCGTCTCCCCCGATATCCTAGTCAAGGGCGGCGACAACGACCCGGACAAAATTCCGGGGGGGGAGTGTGTGCGTGCAGCCGGCGGGCAGGTGGCAGTGATGAGCTATGTGGATAATGTCTCGACTACCCGTATCATCGGTGCCATACGTGCCTCGGAAGGG